>NZ_JBSFVZ010000039.1:0-48747 GCF_053592575.1 Streptomyces sp. NPDC002640
ACTCCGTCACCCTATTTGAAGCGGGACCGTGGCTAACGTCCCTCACACAGCAGCGACGCCCTGAGCTGCAACGACGCCAAACAAACCCGAGATAATCCCGGTGCGCAGCGCCGTGACCCAGTACAGGAGGCGTACGCGCTCGATGTCGTCGGTGTACTGGCGCAGCTGTGGGCCGGTGGAGTCGCCGGGCAGCGGGTCGCCGATGTCGGGGTCGACGGAGACGACGACCAGGGCGCGGTCCAGGGCGTGGATCTCCGCCTCGCTGGTGATGTTCTCCAGCTGCTTGGCGGCCGCGTCGGAGAAGGCGATCCGGGCGCGGCGTCGGCCGTGTGGGGCGGGCATCAGGCGACGGCCGGGCGCTGGCGTGCGAGCCGGGCGAGGTGAGTCTCGCGCAGTTCTTCCCACGGGGTGCAGTCCTCTACCGAGGGGAGGCCGTTGGTGGCGATGTCCTCAAGGACGGCGGCGAGCTGGTCGGCGCTCTCACGGGTCTTGGCCGCGTACGCGCGGACCGCGTCGGCGGCCGCAGGTTCCAGTTGCTGCCGGGCGGGGGCGGCGGGGGCCGGCTGTTCGCTCATCAAGGGCTCCAGGGCGCAATAACTGGCGGGACTCACCACGGTATCGCTGGGTCGGGCCGCTGGACCCCGATACGGGCTGTCCTGTGCCGTTAGCGCCCGTGTTCCCCGTTGCCCGTGCCCAGCTCGGGGTCGTCGGCCATGGCACGCAGCATCGCGGCGGTCTGGGCATCGGTGGGCACGGCACCGGCGGCTCGGCGGCGCGCGTCATCGGCAAGACCGAGCTCGGCTTCGAGCGCGAGCATCGCAGCTGGCAGGTCGGTGGAGGGCGTGCCGTCGGGGTTGTGGCCGAGGCAGAGGAGCGGCTCCGGCAGGACACCGCAGCGGGAACAGCGCAGATCGTCGGGAACGGGCTCGGACAACGCGCCTCCATGACCTGCAGAAATCGACCTCGCTGACACTAACTCGCGGGCTTCGGACTCCGGGGACAAACGGTCAAGTCCCCACGTGGTCTGCGGGGCAGGGAAGCCGGCCCCGGATTGGACCTTCCCATGTCCTGTGTCATCGATCCTTGACCGATTGCCACTGAAGTTGGACCACTGCACGGTTCGTGCCATCGAACCTTGACCGCCCTGGTCAGGGCCTCACGAGGCGGTGTCAGCCTCCTGTTGGATGATCCGATCATGCTGATTGCGACCAACGAGCGCGGCCACGTGGTGAAGCGCGCCACCAAGCCCGCCATCGGAACGATGCTGGCCAACCTGCGGCAGGGCAACGCCCACATGGTCGTAGAGCGGGTGGACGCGGAACGGCCTGGCAGCTGGTACATCCAGGTCTTGCTGCGCGAGAACAACACCTACCAGCTCGAATACCGGGACGGCGTGGCCGAGCAGCACTTCCAGACCATGACCGTTTCCCAGGAGAAGGTCCTCGCGGCGCTGCTCGGCTGGGCTGCCGCGAAGCCGGGCTGGCAGGAAAGCCTCATGTGGAACAACATCGGCGAGCAGTTCAGCTCCAGCGGCCATGCAGCGCCGGAGCCGTCCGACGGTACGAAGCAGCCGGCCGACCCCGGAGCAGTTTGACCAGGGCGGTCAGGGTCCGATGGCACGAACCGTGCAGTGGTCCAACTTCAGTGGCAATCGGTCAAGGATCGATGACACAGGACAGCCCGGATGGGAGCGGAGAGTGATCGCCGGGGAAGGGTGCCGGGCGGGGTGTCACGTTGTCACGTTGTCACGCCAATCGGCCCGCGGACGAGGGCTCAGAGCACTTCCGACAGCCGAAACGCTCCCAATCCGGACATTCGGCGGGTGCTGTCGCGTGCTGATCCGGCGGGCGTGACAGTGGACGTGACACCAAGCGTGACACCCCGGTAGTTACGTGCGGTGAGCGTGACAGGTGGCGAAGCCCAGGTGCCTCACTCGCCCGCTTCCGCCAGGCGGGCGGGCGCGAGGCTGCGCTCCAGCCAGGCGGCGAGCGCGCCGGTGGCCTCCGGGTCGGCCTGGGCGAGACGCCCGGCGAACTCCAAGTCTCCGTCGACGGCCGGGGCGCCGGTGCGGGCGAGCACGGTGAGCAGGGCCGCGTGGGCCCGCACTGTCTCGGGCAGCGAGCCGGCGGCGGCCGTGCGCGCTGCCGGGTCGGCGTAGTGGCCGCAGCGGTCGGCGAAGGCCTGCGCCAGCCAGCCGTCGACCACCGGGTGGTAGTCGCCCCGGTGGACCAGGACGTCGCGGACGGCCTCGTCTCCCGGCCTCGTCTCTACGGTCCGGTCGAGTCGGCCGGCTCGCACGTGCGCGGCGAGTTCGTCGGCGCGGGCGGCGAGCTGCTGCTGCTCCTGGAGGCGTTGCTGCTCGGCTTCCGCTGCTTGCTGGTCGGCGGCGAGCTCGTCCTGGACGACCGTGTCGGCGTGCGGGTCGTAGACGCCGCCGGCGGCGGCGAGCAGCTGCGTGATGCGCTGCCACTCGGCGACTTCGGCTGGGCCGCGTTCGTCGTCGGCCAGGTCCTCGCGGTCGCGGTCCATGTGCTGCTGCAGCCGGGCGTCATCGAGCGCGGCCGCGGCCTCGGTGACGGTCATCCCGGCGGCGCGGCGGCGCACCGCCCGGCGGCCGACCTTCGCCTGGCCGACCGGCTGGCGGGGCGCGGCCGCGCCGGGCGTCGGGGGGAAGCGCCGGCGGCGGGACGGGGGAACAGGGGTGCTCATGGAGTCTCCCAAAATGTCGTGGGAAAAGGGGAAGACGTATCCGGCTGCCGGGCGGATGCACGGCAGCCGGATACAGGTTTTACAGCACCCGTGCATTCCATGTTGCTAAAAGCTGATGTCGAGCCATTCCACGTCTGTGAAAGTCACCTCCAGGTGTGCATGGGAAGGGCTGCAAATCCGGAAATAGGCGTCCGCGATGGCCTCAGCGACCAGCTTGTGCAGAGTGCTGTCTGTCGCTCCGGACTCCTGCGCGGCGAGGATCGCGGCCGCGTGGGAGGGCGAGACAACGACGGTGACGTCCCGTACCTGCTCCGCATCGGAGGTGCCTTCAGGGCCGAACCCGAAGCACGCGCGGCACGATATGACCCTCCCCTGGGATGTGGCCGCACGCTGCCTCGCCTGTGCTCTGACCTGCGGCTGCCACTCCGACTCGGTCTCCTGCACCAGCGCTTCTCGCAGGCGCTTGGTCGGCTTGCTGGACGCGCCGGAGAGGTAACGCTGCACCGTCTTGCGGGAGACGCCCAAGCGCTCCGCCAGGCTTTTGGTCTATCCCTTCTCCCGCTTGCGAAGGAATTTCATCTGGGCCCGCGGTGACTTCGGCGCGGGCCGGGTGAACAGGGCCCGCTCCGCACGGGCGAGTCCCTCCATGAACTTGGAGCGCGTGTTGGCCGCCTGCGCCGCCATCTCTTCGTCAGTCATGGAAGCAGTCCACCGCCGCGGGCCTGTGGACAGAGGCGACCGGCGACGGGGCGCTCCTTCGGCTGGTCTCCACTCCTGCGGTGACGTGCCCTGGTGGGTGCCGATGCCGGGCCAGCCGACGAGTGCTGGCGGAGCGCCCAGACACGTGCCTAGCGCGGTCCCTGGCGCAATCCGTCAAACGAAGCGATCAGTCACACGGGTGTGACTGATCGCTTCAGCTGGTGGGTGAGCGCATAGGCTGGCGGGATGAGCGCTGCGGATGGCGGGGTCGGATCGGCATGCCTGTTCATCAGCGGGTATTGAATCGACGGCGGCAGCAGTGGAGAGCTGGCGCGGGATACCGTCCACCGCAGGCGCCCGGCGTGGCGTGCACGCAGGCGTAGGGAGCGTCTGGCGGCCGGAATGCCGGGCATTCACCCTTCGGTCATCTGAGTGCCGCGGAGTGCGGCGACGACAAAGCCCACCGCGGAGCCCAGCAGGAGCAGTGTCAGCACGCCCCAGCTCACGGGAATCGACCACATCGGCCAGTCGGCGGCTGCCTGCACCCACAGGGCGACAATGCCTGCGGCGCCTATCCCGAGGCCGTGCCACCGCACGGCGGCTGCGGCAACCACGTGCCGCCGGCTGCGGCGGCCGAGCAGCCCCCACAGGCCGCCGATGAAGGCCACTGCACCGAACGATATGCAGCTGATCGCCCCGCCGAGCCGGTCCGCCGGCCATCCCACGGGCCCGTGGGATGTTTGCTGCCGCCGCCCGTCGGCGTCCCGGACCTCGATGACATCCCCGTACCAGATCAGGCCGACGACCTTGTCATCCGGCTCCATCTCCGACACCACCGGATCGGTGTTGCGAAACGTCACGTGCCACGGCCTGCCACTGGGCAACACCAGCTCCGCCTCCGGCGACTTGCCCTTCTTACCGCGGTGCAGCGCGGCCTTGCGGACGGTGAAGTCCTGCTTCCGCAGACAGGCCGACACATCGACCGGCGCGGAGGCGCAGTCCGACGCAGCCCGGAACGCCCGCTCCCTCTCCAGCGCCCCTCGAACATCGCTGGCCATTGCCATCCCGAGGCCGGCCACCAGCAGGGCGACCAGCATCCAGACCACCGCACGCAGCGCCGACTTCCAAGCGGCCTCAGCCATCCTTGTCCCCCCGCAATGCACCCAGATTCATCACACAGCACCCGTGACGTGCGCGTTTCACCCTCGACTCCGAGAGGGACACAGTATCCACCAGGCGAAGCAGGCAGGTAACGCGGACAGTCGGCAGAGCAGCCAGGCCTCACGGTGCCGATTCCCGGCAACCGCTGCGGGGCAGGTCGGCCAGCCATCAGCGTCCTGACAGCCATCCCGCAAGCGACACCGCGCAGACCCGCCAACTGAAGTGCTCAGTCACACCGTGGCCCAGGCGTTTTTCAGCGCGGGACGTCTACAGCTCGATCTGGATGTGCTCCACGTCGGTGAACTGCACGCCGAGGCCGTGGGCCCGGGTGTTGTTGTTGTGGAAGTACATCTGGGCGAGGCCCTCGGCGGCGATCTGCTGGAGCTGGGGCTCGGTGGCGCCCTGCTCCGGGCGGTGAACAGGCGGTCCGCGAACACCGGGGGCAGGGCCTGGGTGATGTCGCGGACGCGGGCGTCGTCGGTGGTGCCCGGCGCCGCGGTGAACCCGAACCGGGCGCGGGTGGAGACGACCGGGCCGCCGGTGGAGGCCGCCCTCTTCATCGCCATGGCCCGCACCTGGGGCTGCCAGCGCTTCTTGACCTCGCGCTCCAGGCGGCCGCGCAGGTCCTGGCGGGGCCGCTTGAGCTTGCCCGCGGTACCGCTCCACGGTGCGCTGGGAGACGCCGAGGGCCTGGGCTGCGGCCTTGGTGCCCTTGAGCTGCTTGACGAGGTACTTCATCTGCGCCTGGGCGCTCTTGGGAGCGGGGCGGGTGAACGCCGACTCCAGTGCGCGGTCCAGGCTGTCCCCGATCGATTCCATCATCGTGGACTACTCCCCTTCCCCGGCGCTCTTGTCGGTCTTGATGAGGTTGGCGATGTTGAAGACGCCGCCGTGCTCCTAGAACTGCTGCTCCGCCCACAGGACGGTCTGGGTGCCCTGGTGCTTGACCATGCCGGGCGAGACGCCGAGCCGGAACGAGCCGGGGGCGGGCTTGCCCTCCGGGGTGTGCGGGAGGAAGTCGAGCGGGGACGGGCCGGGCGAGGGGTAGACGAGGGCGTCGGTGCCGATCGCGACCGGGTAGACGCCGGCGGTGGCGGCGGTCTTCAGCATCTTGCGGTGCATGCTGATCCGGACCGAGGACAGGACGGCGGCCCGGATGTCGGGGCGCCACGTCGGGCGCTCTAGGGCCGGCCACGGCTCGTAGTACGGCACCTGGCCCCGGTTACGCTGGCGCAGCTTGCCGATCCCGCCCTTCGCCGTGGCCTTGATCGCCTTCAGCACCAGGGCCAGGGCCGGGTCGACGTCCTTGGCGCGGGCCATCGCGTCCAGGAACTCCTGGCCGCCCATCGCGGTGGTGACGCCGAGGTCGGCCATCGTGGTCACGTACGCCTCGCGCAGCCGCTTGTACCAGGGGTCCAGGTAGCGGCCGGTCCGGGTGCGCACGTACGCCTCGAGGGGCGCGACGTCGAAACCGAGCTCCACCGCGTAGGCGACGGTCGGGGTGGCGTACCAGGCCGGGCCGGTCGGGCGCTCGCCGGTCGGCGTGAACGGCGACGGGAGCCGGTCGGCGTCGACGGTGCTGCCGAAGACGCTGGCGAGGTCGACGTGGGAGAGATCGACCAGCCACGAGCCGGGCAGCGCCGGGTCGAACGCCGGGTTCGTCAGGTGGGTGGGGCCGTTCAGTCCGACGATGAGGCCGTTCGCGGCCGCGGCGAACGCCATGTTGACGTCGATCGCGACCAGGTAGGGCTGCATGCACTCGTCGTCGGTCAGCGGCCGGCACCAGTTGTAGGGCTCCTCCATCAACATCTCGGCCGGGGTGCGCTGGTGGTGCCGCTCGAACTTCCCCTTCAGGATCGGGTGCTCGTCCGGGACCTCGCACTCCACCACCTCGTACACCGCGGTGAGGGCGTCGTCGTTGAACGCCTGCCGGAACTCGCCGGTGGCCTCGTCCTTCTGCGCCCGGGTCGGCGGGCGCAGCGCCGTCATCAGCTCCAGGCCGGTGACTGCGGTGGTGCCGCGGGGCGTCATCACCCGGTCCGCGTAGGTGCCGAGGAAGCGGGCGAGGTCGGCCGCGTCCATGGCAGGCAACTGCGGGTTGTTCTTGTTGTCCCACTCGTCGACAGGCAGGGCGCCCCAGGCCGGGATGCACAGCTGCACGCACCGGCGCCTCGAGCCCTCCGGGTCGCGGTAGACGCGGGCCCACGCGCCGAAGCCGCGCTGGATGAGCTGCTGCCCGGCCTTGGCAATCTGCTTGAGCACCTTGTGGCCGGCCGCGATCCGTCCGGCCCGACGCTCCTCCGGCGACAGCTCGGCAGGCAGGCCGTAGCGTTCCAGCGCGGCCGCGGTCAGGACGAGGACGGGGTCGGCGTCCTTGCCGTAGCGGTGCAGGCGGGCCTGCCCGAGGTGTGCCTCCTCGATCGCCCAGTCGACCAGCGCGGGCAGGGTCTTGGCGGGCACGTTCAGGATCAGGCCGCCGACGCAGTACGCCGACACCTGCCCGTCCTCGCAGTCGATGACCGCGAGCGGCCCGTTCTCGAAACGCGGGTCGGTGTCGCCCGCCGAGGTGCCGGCGGGGGCCGCCGCCTTCGCGCCCGGGCGGCGCGACGTCGACGACGTCCTGGTGGTGGGCGCCGGACGCGGCGCGGCCGCCGGTGCGGCAGGGGCTGCAGCAGGGTCTGGTGTCTGGGTGTTCTCGGTGGCAGGCGTGCCCGCGGCCTTGGTCGCCCGGCCCTCGGACGGAGTCTGCGTTTCCGCCAAGGCGGGCGCTGTGGTGAACGTGGCCGGTACCGCGGCGTCAGGGGCGGGCGTGGTCGTGTCGGCCGGGGTGGCGGGGTAGAGCTCCGCGAGCTTGTTCAGCAGCCGGGCGTAGGCGTCTCGTTCGGGCGGGCGGGGCTCGGTCTTGCCGTTCTCCCAGCCGGACACCGTGGCCCTGCGCACCTTCAGCGCGGTGGCCACCTCGTCGATCGTCAGGCCGTGCGCGGCGCGCAGCCGCTTGCGCTCCGTCGGCGGCGGCAGTGCGGCGCGGGAGGCAACCAGCGCGTCGACCGCGTCGAACAACTCGGACATGGAACACCTCCTGGCGGCACCCTACCCCGTATTGCGTACGTTCTGCGTACGTATTGCGCTCAAAAGCCGTACGGTTGGCGGTTGTGCGGCGCGTGCGTCGTTCCAGCCGGTGAAGGCTGAAAGTCGCCGCTTTGGGTGTGTTCTTCGCGGGGGAGGTATGGGCGGGTCACGCACTCGGAGTAACTAGGGGGTCACAGCGTGAGATGGGGCGGGTCGGATTGGAGAGAGTCGTTCGAAAACGTGATGGAAGAGCTGGGGGAGGTGAAGGGGCAACTCGCGCGGCTGGATGATCCGACGGTAGGCCTGACCGCGCTGCACGGTGAGCTCACGCAGAGCCGGCTGAAGATTCTGGAGCAGGTCCAGGGGGGCGTCACCGGGCTGCGGGAGGAGAACCGCGAGGTGCGCCGGCGGCAGGACCGGATGATCAATGACCTGCACGAAACGCGGGGAGAACTGCGGCAACTCCTGGACCACCTCCAGGCCCTGCGCACCGCGGCCTCGACCAGCGCGACGGTCGGCGGGCCAGGCGAGGGTGAGCAGGAGGGCCCGCGCGAGACCGTACCGCCGGCCGAGGCCGGGACCGCGACCGGCGTGACCGCCGACCCTGCCGACATTCAGCCGCCCGTCGCATCCGACACCTACGCCCAGGGGGAAACCATGGAGAACGGCGAACACCGGCCGCAGCACGAGACCGCCGAGACCGGGAAGCGGGACCTCAACCTGAAGAACGCCATCGAGGCCGCCTACCGTGGCACCGACGCTGTTGCCGGCCAGCCTCCCGTGGCCGCGCCGCAGGCACCCGCCGGCGCAGAGGACCCGCGGATCGCTCACGGCGTCCTGCTGCTGAAGGCCGCCGGGGTCGCCTCCGCCGAACTGATCGCGCACCGCGACACCTGGGAATGGCTCACCGCCCGGGCCGTCGGCCACGGCCACTTCCGCACCCCGCCCGCCGTCGAAGACTTCAAGGAAGGCCGCGTCCGGACCGTCCTGTCCGGGTGCTCCCTCATCGCCCTGCTGATCGAACTGTGGAACACCCGCGACAACGCCAGCCCGCTCCAGGGCGACTGGGCCCTGGCCATCACCACCTACAACCGCATCGCGGACGAACTCACCGAGGTCACCGGCCAGGGCCAGACCATCCGCATCGTCCTGGACGACGGACTCCCCCACGACGCTGCGGACTGACCAGCCCCACCGTCGAAGGTAGCGTGGTAGCCGTGGCCGTCGGCGGACCGATCTGCCGACGGCCTCCTGGCAGTCGTGGCCTCCTTCCCGGCCTTGCGCGCCGCGCGGGCCCGGGCGCCGGATGGCAGCCTCGTCGCCGCGGCCTGACAGCCGCCGCGCGCCAGCCGCTCACCCGCGCCACCGCCCCGCTCCTGCACTGCTCCGGCCAGGAGTCGTCACCACACTGAGCAGCTGCTGACCGCTCTGTCCGACGTGGAGGAGCACCGCGCTTCTGGAGGAGAAGCTCAAGGCGCTCAGCCGGGCCGTCAGCGCGGCCACCGCCCGGACGTCCGGGCGGCCTTTCTTGTGTCTGCACCCTGGTCGTACGGAAGGCGGACCGTCATGACGCGTTCCCGGGCCGGGAGGAAACCGGAGTGCACCGACCTTCACAAAGAATGCACCACCTTGCTTGCAACATGATGCACTGCAGACGACCGAATGAAGTAAACTCGGTTACACGGCAATCCATTATTTAATTCGCGACGACGTTTGACTGCAACTTCGCATAATGCCATCATGTTGAAGTTGAAGTTGGAGTTGAAGTTGAAGCCGCGAAATCTTCGCCTCCGTATAGGGATTCGTAGCGAACCTCAATATGCAGTCGACGTAGGACCAAGTCTCCGAAGTCGCCGTTTCCGTATCGGTCAAATGGGGCGAGTTTCAACAGGTAGACACTCTGACCAGGCAGCAGCACCACCCCTGCGCGTAATGCATATTTCTGCACCCCGTTGGGAGATGGCCCGATGACCTGCTCCCACGTCGATCTCCTCCACTGACCAAGAGAAGCGCCGTCCAAGTAGGCCATCGACTCAATGACGACCGCCGGACCGAGGCCGGCATTGGTCAATTCTATTCCGGCGACGCCTTCGACCCCGTCCCGGATTCTCCGCAACTGTAATAGTGGACGAATTGAATGTTTATAATGGCGAAGGTTGAGCCTCGTCTGCATGACGGACACGTACAGAGATCCCAGAGCGATGAACGTGGCGGCCGTGGCTATCACTGTTTCGGCCTTCACTGAACCCCCGGTTCTTCCTTCTGAGCGACGCATACTAGAGGGGCATGCCCTTGAGGACTGGTCATCTAACCAAGGGTCAAAACTGTCGTTCGTCTTCAGCCCGGCCCGGACACCGAAATGCGGCCCGAACCGCGGCAACAAGTTCGTCGCCCGTCGATGCTGTAGGCCAGGCCGGCCGCAGGCACCGTGCGCCTCCGGTGTCGGATCACCGGTCAGCGGATCCATGCCCCGCTGAGGACATGACGAGTGCCGAGGCGTCGCGGAGCCGCTGGTGCCAGCTGTCCAGGTAGCGGCCGTTGTCGTACCGGACCCACGCCTCGAGCGACGTACCTCGTAGCCGAGCTCCACCGCGTACGCCACCGTCGGGGTGGCGTACCAGGCCGGCCCTTCGGGGCGCTCAACCTTGAGCGTGAACGGGGAGGGCAGCAGATTGCCGTCGACCAGCCAGGAGCTGGGCAGCTTCGGATCGAACGCGGGGTTCGTGACGTGCGTCGCCTCGCCGAGGCCGATGGTCAGGCCGTTGGCGCCGGCGGCGAAGGCCATGTTGACGTCGATGCCGACGAGGTGGCGCAGCGTGCACTCGGCTTCGGTCATCGGCCGTGCCCAGTCGTACGCCTCCTCGAACAGCTACTCCGCCGGGCCGTGCACGTGGAACCACGGCAGATCCTTGAGCACCGGGTGCCCGTCGGGGACCTCGCACGGCGGCCAGTTCATCGGGTAGATCGGGTCCTTGCCCAGCGAGCCGAGTGTCTTGGTCTCGCCCTGCCGCAGGACGCCGGTCTCCTCGTCGCGCACGGCGTGGGTCGGTGGGTGCAGCGCCCGCTGGAGGCCGACTGGGCGCTGGCCATCACCGCCTACAACCGCATCGCGGACGAACTCGCCGAGGTCACCGGGCAGGGCCAGACCATCCGCATCGTCCTGGACGACGGCTCCCCCACGAAGGCAGCGACTGACCAGTCCTGCAGCATGCAGGAGCGGCTGCCGGCGCATCGATCCGTCGGCAGCCGCTCCTGCTCGCGGAAAGCGCGAGGGCCGCCCGGGTGACCGGGCGGCCCTCGCTTCACGTCTGAACCCTGGCGGTATGGCCTGCCCGCTTTCGAGGGCTACCAGGGATATTTCCAGGATCTTGGCCGCCCAGCCTACCTCTCGGCGTCCGGTGAGGGAGTGGAGCCCGCAGCAACGGCGGAGTCGTCGACGACAGCCAGGGGAGCTTCCGCCGGCGGGTGTCCGATCTGCACGCGGTCGACGACCGGAGCGAGCGCGTTGTACATCCGCCGCGCCAGCGGTGCGTCGTCACGCTCGGCGTCAAGGCCACCGTGGGCGTCGTAATCGAGCTTGCGGAGGTACTCCACGAGCTGCGGCCCGGTCAGAGTGACCTCGATCAGGCCGCGCTTGCCCTGTGCCCCCTCCAGCTTGCGAGGCTTGACACCGTCGAACGTATCGTCGTCACGCCGGTCCCGGCCGCTCTCTCGGGTCCGGTCCCACATGTCTTCCGTGCAGGTGATCTTGATCTCGGCGAGACCGGCAGCCTTGTCGAGCCGTTTGGTGTGCTCGGGGGCGAGGAGGTCTCCAGTGCGTCACAGGCCGTCGAAGCCAGCACCAGGATGCTCAGGAGGACAGCGACGCCGGTTGCACGGCAAGCACGGCGGGGAATGAGTTGTTGGGGCACCGACCGATTTTCCTGGCGCGTCACGCCGGTCCAGGCCGGGAAATGGCATGATCACCCGATCAGGTGATCTCCAGGCAATAGGGCAACGGCCGCTGGCCCGGTGATCCGGAAGCCTCTGCAGAAGACCCTCCGGGTGGTCCCGGCAGCGAAGATCATGGCGGAGCCCACCTTCGGCTGCTGGGTGAACCTGCTGGACAAGGGCGGCACCCGCGGCGAGGGGCGAGGGCGTGCGCCTGCCGCAGCCCCGGTAGCGGTGCACACGCCCGACCTGCTCTTCGCCTTCAGCACCCGACGCGGCGTGCCCTGCGAGCGGCAGCCAGCAGCGCGGTGACGGCCGCGGTGTCGGCACCGGTGACCGTGGCGATCTTGTCGATGCTCAGCTGCAGGTCGTCATGGAGGAGAGCGGCGTCCTCGGCCGGGGTTAGGACGCCGCGTCCGCTGCGCCGGGCCACGGTCCGGGTGAGGTGGCCCCACGCCCAGGCGGAAGGGCGCGGGGCGGTGACGATGGTGGCCCAGTCCCGGGCGACGAGGCTGAACAGGTGGCAGACGCTGATCCGGGCCTCCTCCGGAGGGAGACGGGCTGCCGCGTAGGCGTGGTAGACCGGGTGGTGGAGGTCGTAGAAGGCGTAGAAGGAGATGGTGAGCAGGGCAGCAGGCGCGCGGTGCTTCACGGGATGCCCCTCCTTCAGGTGTCGGTGGCGGACTGGGCGCGGCGCCACAGCGGCCGGGCGGTTTCCGGCAGCGCCTGGAGGGCCGCGGTGAGCTGGGCGACGACGGGCCAGCCCGGGACGCCGGGGCCGTCGAACGCCTGGCGGAGGTCCTCGAGGGTGATGCTGTCCTGCGCGGAGGCGAGGATCGTCTGCTCGGACGGCCAGCCGTTCGCGTAGCGGAGCGCCTTGAGGTAGGTGCGGAGGTAGCCGACGCGGTCGTCGGAGTCGGCGGGAGGCACGCCGGCGGCGACTTGCCACAGAGGCTTCATCAGCTGTTCGTCCCCGTCGCAGACTTCGCAGATGACCCGCACGTGCCGCCAGGAGGCGAAGCGCTCCCCGGACAGCATGCGGGAGACGTAGGAGTCGTCGACTTCCAGCGCCTGGGCGATCTCGCGCTGGCGGCGGCCGGAGCCGTTCTTCATACGGGTGAGAGCGCTGGCCATCCGCTGGGCGGGCAGACGCTGGAAGGCCGGGGCGTTGGCGTCGGCGCTCTTGCCGGGCGACGGCCCGCTGCGGGTGCGCCGCGGGCGGGACCGCTTGACCAGTTGCTCGTCGACGGCCTGGGGGACGTACTTCTTGCGCAGCCGGTCCTCGCTGAGGTCCAAGATCGGCGCCAGCGCCTTGAGCGGCTCGCCGCGGGAGCGCTGGCGGACCACGAGAGCCGCCTTCGCCTCCTCGATGAGGTCTTCGAGCTCGACGAGCCGGTGCGCCAATTCGGTCGGCGAGCGCTACAAGTCGATCAGAGGTTGGCAATGAGCGAACAAGCAGCGAAGCTCTCGGGTCCGTGTCAGGGGTGCGGTGACCCCTGCACGGGGTGGGCGGTGCAACTGACCAGGGACAACCGGCTTCGTTGGGAGGTGGAGTGGGCTTGCGATTCCTGCGGGATTTCACATGATGGAGACTGGGGACCAGCACCTGCAGAGGTCCGCAGTCAGATTCTGGCCCAGCATGGCCCTTACTGTGTGCGGTTGATGGACGGCAACTACCGAGGGGGGGCGGTCTTGAAGGCATTTCGCGGCGCACTGAATCTCTCCATTCGAGAGTCTCAAGTTGCCGCGCAGCAAATGAAGCGGAGCGGGTATCAGGGAACGTATGTGGAAGTGCAACTTCTAGCTGATCTAATGCGGAAGGCGGGTATCCTCAGTGAGGTACGCCCTGGCGCATGCGAGTGAACCGTTTCATTGCGGCCATCAGGAGCGGTACAGCTCGGCCGGGTGGTGAGATGAGGCAAGAGAAGCCTTGGCTTGCCCCCGCATAGCGCCACGCTTATGTCGGGTCGGCTCCTGTCCGGAAACCGCAACGCGTCCTGCGCCGCCCACAACGGCAGCACCCGGCACTTCAGGCCGACGTCCTGGCCGCAGTCGCCCTCCGCCGTCTCCACCGACACCACACCCGAGCGGCGCAGCCCCGGCACCACCACGGACGCCGAATATGACGCCTGCGCCGCCACCAAGGCCTGCGCCGGGCCCTGCCCCGGCACCGCCAGGAGCTGGACGAAATCGCCGCAATCGCCCGGCCTCTGATGCCCGCGCGGGTGCAGCCGGCTCGCCCTCACCCGGCCGCACCCGCACCTGCGCCCCCTGCCCGTTCCGGGCAGGGGGCGCGGCTACGACTCCTTGAGCTCCTTCAGCCGAGCGGCGTAAACCACGGCGATCCGGTCCGTCTCCTCGGTATCCGCAGTCGCCAGCTCTGCCTTGTCGGCGAGGGCGGCTTCCCGGCCGGCCTTCAGCTCCTCGATGCGTTCCTCGTCGGGCACCGGTGCGCGGTACTCCTCGAGGAGCTGGGTGCTGTACCAGTTCACCACCTCGTCGACCGCGTCCTGGGCCGCCTGCTCCTCGCCGCCTTCCAGGCCGGTGAAGTCAGGGTTCGGGTTGTCGGACCTGCCGCCCCACCTTTGCGTTGATCTTGCTGTGGAGCGGTCATTGTCGCCTCGCCGGCACCTGGTGGCCCAGCCCCGGCGGGCGCCCAAGGCGGGAAGAGAGCTGCTGGTCGCGTGGCCGCGTGCGGGGTCAGTCGACGGTGTAGACCTTCTCGCCGATCATGAAGGGCGCGTCGGCCGGGCCCTTGAGGTAGGGGCCGCGCCAGATCACGCGGTGTTCCTGGGTGCTGGGGTACCACTGGCGGACCTTGTGCATCCGCACGGTCCACCGGTGGTGGTAGACCCGGCTGGTGCCGTTGTTCTCCGCTCGCTGTGCGGGCACCTGGTGGGTGAGGCGGATGACGCGGACGTCCCGGTCGACGGGGGGGCGGGAGCCGGGCTGAGGGGCGCGGCGATCCGGGTCCTGCGGGGAGCTGGTGGTGGTGACGCCCTGGGCGGCCAGGCGCCAGAACGCGAAGGCGTAGCGGGCGGCGAAGTCGTCGTAGGTGTCCTCGATGCGCCCGCCGTCCCACTGGCCCTCCTCCGGCGGCCCGGCGGTGCGGGCGACGCTGTTCAGGGCGGTGTTGAGCTGGCGGTGTTCTTCGGTGAGCGCGGCGTGCTGCTCGCTGCTCTCGGCTGTCAGCGCGCTGTCGGCCCGCAGGCCGTAGATGCCGTCCGGGACGAGCGGGGGCAGCGGTGTGCCCTGGGCTCGGGCCTGGGCGGTGACCAGGCGCCAGGACTCTGGCTGGACGGGTCCGTCGCGGTCCATGAAGGTGGTCAGCTGGATGCCGGGGTAGCGGGCGTCGGGCAGCACCTGGCTTTGGGTGATCATCTGCCAGCCGAAGGCGCGGGTGTCGGAGAGTGAACCGCCCCGGTTCACCACGACGACGGGCTCGGGGAGCACGAGCAGGCCCGTCGGTATGGCGATGTCCCGCTCGCGGTCGAGGGTGGCGACGTCGGAGGGCTCCAAGGTGGCGGCCGCGGCCATCACCGCGGCGTGGGCGGCGGGGGAAATGACCAGGACTTCCGCGCGCTCCAGGACGGTGATCACCTGCTGGATCTGCCAGCGGGCGGTCTCCACCGGCCCGGGAGGCCACGGCGGCCGCATGCCCTGCTTGCCGAGCGTCATCGCGAACGCCAGCTCGGTGCGGTGTTCGGCGGGCACGGTGCTGTGCTGGAGCACGGTGCGCAGTTCCGCCAGCCGCGTGTCGACGTTCGACGCCATCATCGACCGCACCCACGGGTTGTCCCGCAGGAGATCCAGCGTGTCCGTCCGCAGCCGGCGTGCCGCCCGGGCCGCTCCTGTCGCGCTCCATGCCGTGCTGGTGTCCCGGCTGCGCTGTTTCTTGCCGCGGCTGGCCTTTCCCACGCCCGTCCCCCTTCGCCGCTTCCATCCGTGCCGGAGCGCTACCCGCGCCCATCCGCCGGGACACGTGAGGAACCGGCCACCACGCGGGGCGGTGGCCGGCACCGAGCTGGTCGCAGGCAGGAGCGGGCCGGGCCGTACTGCTCCACGGGGCGAGCCGCGCGGCTAGGTTGGCCCCAGTGGGAGTGGTCTTTCTTCACGGGGGTGGGGCATGGCGGGCCGGGATCTGCGAGCGCTGTTTCAGCACGAACGACCGGGGCCTGACGGCCGTGGAGGCATTCACGGACCGGCAACTGCAGTGGGAGCTCGTGGCGGCCGCGCTGGCCGAGCATTTGCGGGAGATCTCCGCCGGCGGGTTCGACGTTGAGGACCTGGAGCGCCCGCGCCGCAACGTGCTGGTGTTCCACGGCATCGGCGGCATCGGCAAGACACCCTGTCCCGCACGCTGGAGGCCGCCCTCACCAGCGCTGAGCGGCGGCCTGCCCAGTGGGGCGAGCCCGCCTGGCCGGCCGAGAGGATCCTGCCCGTGCGGATCGACCTCGCCCGCTCCGCCGGCACCTCCTTCGCGACGTCGTCCTCACCCTCCGCGCAGCCCTCAGCGCCCTGGGATGGCCGCTGCCCGCCTTCGACATCGCCCTGCGCCGCTACTGGGAGAGGCAGCACCCCAGCGGAGAGCCTCGAAGAACACCTGCAGCGCGGCGCCCTCCAGGGCCGGTACGGCAAGGCCATGGGCCAGCAGATCCAGTCCGTCCTCGCCGACGTCGCCCAGGCGCTGCTCCTGCCGGACAGCGTCGGCACGGCCGTCGGCGCGGCGGCCGGTGCCCTCACCACGGCGCTGCGGGAGCGGCGCCAGAGCGTGCGGGCGCTCGCCGGGTGCGCGCGGCTGGCGGACCTGCTGGAGGCCAACTGCCACCTGGAGGCGCTGTCCTTCTACCCGCACCTGCTGGCCTGGGAGCTCGCCCAGCTGCCGGCCGACCAGCGCGTCATGCCGGTTATCCTGCTGGACACCCTCGAGGATGTCGGCGACCGCACGCACCGCGACCTGGAGCGCCTCGTCCAGCGGGTGGTGTGGCTTCGTCATCACCGGCCGCTCCCGCCTGCAGTGGGCCGACACCGCCCTCCAGTGCCAGCTCGACTACACCGGCCCCACCGCCTGGCCCTGCCCGCCGCCGGCGGGGTGCCGGCGGCGCGGGCGCCGCTTGGCCACGCCCGGCAGGTCCTGGTCGGCGACTTCTCCCCCGAGGACTGCGACGACCATCTCGCCCGCCGCATCACCCGCGACGGCGAGCCCCTCATCAGCGCGGACATTCGCCAGACCATCACCGGGTGCTCCCACGGCCTGCCCCTGTACCTGGACTTGTCGGTGATGCGGTTCCTGGAGATTCCGCCGCACCGGCCCGCACCCCGCAGCCGGCGGACTTTGACCACGACTTCCCGGCGCTGATCGCCCGCACCCTATCCGAGCTCACCCCCGAGGAGCGGCACGTTCTGAGCTCCGTCAGCCTGCTGGACGCCTTCGACTGAACCTGGCCACCGCGGCTGCCGGACTGAGCCACGAAGCCCCGGCCCTGCGCCTGATCGAGCGGCCTTTCGTCCGCGAGTACCCGTTCGCTCTGTGGCCGTACCACCTGCACGGACTGATCCGCTCCACCCTCCGCGGCGCCGACGACGCCACCGACGACCGCTGGAGCGACGCCGACTGGCACCGGGCCGCCGAACGCGCCCTGGCGGCCCTCGGCGCTCAGTGGCCCCAGGCCACCGGCCCCAGCCGGCTGCTGCTGACCGGCTGCCTGCGCCAAGGCCTCACCCTGGCCCGCGACTTCGGCCTCCCCCTGGGCTGGCTCAGCGAAGCCGCCTGGGCCTACGTCAGCGACTTCGTATGGGAGCCGGTCGCCTCACCCGCCCGGCCCGGCAGCACCGGCCTGCAGACGCCCTCGCCGAACTCCTCGCTGCCCTCGCCCGCCGGCAGCACGAGCACCGCTCGATCACCGCCAACCGGCTCAACGCCCTCACCCACAGCGCACTGCTCCCCACCGACCTGCATGAGATGGCCCTGTACTACCTTGCCAAGGCCCACCGCGACCTCGGTCACTCCGCCGCCTCCCGCAACGGCATGCACCAGGCGACGCCCTGCGTACTTCGCCGTGACGGGGCTGGCCCTGGGCGTCCTGTTCGCCCAGGGCCGGCTCAGCCGATTACGGACCGCGCGAAGGCAACCGTGCCGGCGAAGGCGCCCCCGGCAGCCAGTACGGCGACAGCCCACGCGTTCCCAGCCAGCACGGTCAGTACACCAGCAGCCACGGCGATTTGCGTGCCCAGCATCAGGATGACCGCGGCCCGCACCGTCATCAGCGGCTCTTGCGACCGGTCGGACGGCGCACTCACGACAGTTCCTGAAGGTGCTCGCGCCTGCGCCACTCTTTGCCGAGCCGGTGCAGCTTGCGTCGCGCCCGCTCTCCTTGTGCCTCATCCTGCTGCACGAGGTCCGATGCTTTGGGCCACGTCATGCGGTGGTTCTCCGACCAGACACGGACCAGGGCCTGTTCCTGCTCGTTGAGCCGGCCTGCCACGTAGCGCACCGGAGCGGTCTCGAACCGCTGGGCCCAGGGAACGAGGCGGGGGATCACCAGATCCTCCGGCCCGGGCACGGTGTCCGGCTGCTCCCAGCCCTCCGGGATGTAACCGACCGAGGCGCCGCGGATCTGGTGATCGCGTTCAAAGTCGCAGCCCTGTCGGGCGTACCGGAGCAGGACCCTGCGCACCGACTGGTCGTCGGTGAGGTCGGATTCCTGCTCCCACGCGCGTTCGAGCATCGCCACAGCCAGGGCCTGGCAGTGGTCCTCCAGCACCGGCCACAGACGCAGGCAGCGGCGCAGGAAGTCCTTCATCGACTCCGTGTCGCCCTTCATGTACGCGTCGAAGGCGTAGCGGGCTTCGGCAAGGACCGATGGCCTCAGCCGCTTCGCCCAGTCGGCGACGGACCGGACCCCGGCGAAGAGGTCGGTCATATGGCCACCGATGAGGTCCAACATCGAAGGCAGCGAGCGCAAGGCCTCCTGCATCATCCGCGGTCCTTCCACCTGGACGGCGAAGTATGGTACGAGCGTTTCTGCCATCGTCGCTAGGCCGGGCAGCGGGGGAAGCAGAGCCGGGAGACCTTCCAGCACCGGGGACAGGTCGAAGTGCGGCTGACGCACGAATTCACCGAGACCGAACAGCGGCTGAAAGGCCTCAGCCATCGACGACAGAGCGGCCGGTCCCACCACGCCCGTAAGGCTCCTGACCTGCGGCTCGATCGCAGACAAGACCGCCTTGGCCGGGTTGAGTCCGTCCAACAGCCCCAGGGTGTTCGCGACGGAGGGCAGTACGGAGTTCACGGACTCGGACAGCGAGAGGATCTGGGGCCGCACGTCCGCCAGCGCCGACAGGGAGGCATTGTGCGCCCCCAGCCCGTCGAGCAGCGACTGGCCGACCACCTCTCCGATGTTGGGTAGCCGGGGAACGGCCAGCTCGATGCCGGCGAGAGCCGGGGCGAGGCCGAAGTTCGCCCGCGAGGTGAACTCGCTGAGCATCGTGCTGAGACCGATCAGCGGTTGGAAGGAGTCGCTGACGCCAGACCAGAAGGCGGCCATGTCCACGACGTCAGCCAGGCCCCCCGACTGCAGGACGGCGTCGTCAAGCAGCGAGAAGGCACCATGATCCAGATCGGACCTGTCCATGGCCAGGCCGGTCCCATCCACCGGTGCTGCAAGCCCGGCGTCGCTCAGCTCGTCGAGCGCCACGTTCTCGGACGAGCCGCATCCTTCCACTGAGGGAACGAGCAGCGCTCCAGTTACCTCGGACGGTGCTGCAGCACTCCGCTGAGCGGTATCCGCGGGTGCCGGATCCGGCGTTGAAGCCGCAGGCATCTCGGGCCTCCTCTGTTGCTTGGGTAAGTCTGTTCACCTACCTGCGGCGGGAGAGAGCTGATCCGGCACTCATTTTTCCGACACCTGCTGTGATTCACGCCACATGCCCCTGTCTGGTGGCGCTTCCCTTTCATCAGCCCAGCATCCACCGCTCGAAAGAGCTGGCGGATCATCGTCCTGACACCGCATCGCTCCACGTGGCAGGGTCGCTTGTGATCACGAACAGTCGGGATACGGGGGGCTCCGTGGACACGCGGATGTGGAACGGACTGGTTGGCGTCGCGAAGGAGACGTACACCGCCTCGCTGGCCGAGAGGGTCGTGCCGCGCCCGCTGATGATGCCGCTGGTGCGCGGCGAGTTGGTCGGGCTGGTCTGGGTACGCACGCTCAAGGCCGGCCAGGACGCGCTCACCGGGATCGCCGAGCTCGCGAACATCGCCGCGGCACTGCCTTCCTGCTGGTCGATGCGTCGCAGAGGCTGGCACACCTGCAGGACACGGCGAGCACGCTGGCCTACGCCGCTAGGGTCTTTCGTTTGGATCATGGGTTGCTGTTGCGCGGGCAGTTGCTGATCCTGAGTGGTCAGCCGTCGCTGTTCAGGGTGGAGGAACTCGTGGAGATGTGGATGCTCATCGGCGAACTGATGCGCGCCAGGACGCGTGAGTACCTCGCCTCCTCGCCCTTGAGCCCGGACGAAATGCCCGGGCTCAGGCCCCCGGCGACCCTCGCACAGATCAGGGAACTGGAAACCCAGGCTGGCCAGCCGCTGGACCCGGAGTACCGGAGCTTTCTGTCCCTGACGGACGGGCTGGATGGATTCCAGTACACGATGCCACTTTTTGGATGTCGTGACTGGGAGGGTTCAGAGCGAAGCGGACTGGGCTCCATGTTCCGCGACATCGTCCTGGAGACCGGGCCGCTGACCGAGGTCGGGCTGCCGGAAGAGACGCATGTCTTCCCGATCCACGTCAATGCCGAGGGGTCCGCAGGGATCCTGATGCTTCACCACAGCCACGATGCCCTGGAACGCTTCTGGTGGACCGGCCGGGGAGACAACATGTTCTTCCACACCTTCCGCGATCTTGTCGCCTACATCACGGATGGTTCCTACAGTCCGAGACACCTCTCCGACTGACCTGCTCATCCTTCGCGTTGCCGACCAGTACCGTTCGGACTCAACCAGTCGTTGGTCTGGTTGTGTCGTTGACTGACGCGCAGTGGGCGCGGATCGAGCCGTTGCTCCCCAACCGGACTCCGAAGCGGGGTGGCCGGTGGCGGCACCATCGTGAGGTGATCGACGCGATCACCTACAAGTTCCGGACCGGGACGCAGTGGATGTACCTACCGTAGAGGTACGGCAACTGGCGGGGTGTCTACAACCGGCTGGGGATGTGGGCCGCGGACGGCACCTGGGAGCGCGTGTTCACCGCGCTGATGGCCCAGGCAGACGAGGAGGACGACCTCGACTGGGTGGTGTCGGTGGACTCCACGATCGTCCGTGCTCACCAGCACGCTGCTGGGGCCCGCAAAAAGGGGCCCCGGCAGGCGAGCCGGCCGACCACGCCATCGGCCGGTCCCGCGGAGGACTGACCACCAGCATCCACCTCGCGGCCGACGGCCGCTGCCGCCCACTGGCCTTCTTCCTGTCCGGCGGACAGGCCAACGACGCACCAGTCTTCACCGAGGTGATGGGTCGCCTGCGTGTCCCGCGGCGCCGGGGCAGGCCCCGCACCCGGCCGGACGTGGTCCTGGCGGACAAGGCCTATTCCTCCCGCGCGATCCGCGAACACCTGCGCAGCCGTCGTATCCGGGCCGTCATCCCTATCCGGGCCGACCAGAACACCCACCGGCTGAGGCGCGGCAGCCGAGGCGGGCGCCCTCCTGCCTTCGACCGCGAGGCGTACAGGCAGCGCAACAGCGTCGAGCGGTGCATCAACCGCCTCAAGCAGTGGCGGGGGATCGCTACCCGCTACGAGAAGACCGCGGCCATCTACCTGGCCGGCCTCCACGTCGCAGGCATCTTCCTCTGGTCAGCTCGCTGATCCAAACGAAACGGCCTAGTGGGGGCTCAAGCCGCTGTGGTTTATACACGTGGACAGCAGGCGCGGCAGCGTACGAATGCCCAACTCTTCGGCGAGCACCCTCACGGCGGCCTGTTCATAGGATTAGCCGACATTTACGGCACCACCGACCTCAACCTCTTACTGGGTGTCCGCAGCAATGTGCGACGACACTGCCCTGCAAGCGAGGGGTGTTCGCCTGCTACGCCCAGCTCTGCTGGCCGCTACTGTCGCTAGTCCGCGGGTCCCGCCACTTGAGGGACCGCCGCTGACGGAGCACGAAAGGTTTGTGGTTTGAAACCTGGACCAGACCGCACGCCGTGGAGAAGAATGATCACCTTGACGCACTGGGAGCCTGTCCCGAGAGGAGCCGACATGTTAAGCACGGATGACTGCGACCAGACGGTACACCTGAGCGTGATGGCTCATGTACCGGCGGGCGAAAACCACGAGCAGGTGGCGCAGCGTCTCGCGGACGCTCTCAGCGAATCACGTCCTGCCCGGGCGGAAGTGGCCGTGCTGCCGGAGTTGCAGGGCTACAGGGTGCCGGCCGGCGAGGCGCTGATGAGCGTACTTGTTACCTGTTCACAGCGGACGGCTGGCTCCTGGGAGAGTGCGGCGCGGGAGACCGTCTCACTGCTTGAGGCTTGGCTGGGCCAGGAGTACCCCGGTGTCTCCCTGGTGCCGGCCATCCGCCCACTCACTCCCTCGGTGGCGCACGTGGTCGCTTCGCTGAGCCGCTTCGTGACGCAGAAATCTTCACTGCCCACGGGGCGCTAGATGTATTGCCTTGCGACGTTGCTGACGCGGGTGATGGGCGGTTGGCCTCCGAGTGCGGTGTGGCAGCGATGGTAGTTGTAGCTGTGGAGGAAGTTGTCCAGGGCCGCGGTGCGTTCGTCGTTGCTGGTGTAGGGGCGGACGTAGGCCCAATCCTCGACGAGGGTGCGGTTGAAGCGTTCGACCTTGCCGTTGGTCTGGGGCCGGTAGGCCCGGGTGAGTTTGCCGGTGGCGCCGAGCTGGGCCAGGGCCTGTTTCCAGGCGAGGCCCTTGCGGTAGGCCCAGGCGTTGTCGGTGAGGACGCGTTCGATGTGGGGGATGCCGTGGGCGTGGAAGAACGCCGCGGCGCGCAGGTTGGCCTCGCTGGGAGGCGGACGGGACCTGGGGCCCGCCTGCTTGAGGAGGTCCAGGTCCGCGACGACTCCGTCGGGGCCGTGGAATGGACGGTTTCGGTCGACTCCATAATCAACCGGGCCCACCAGCACGCCGCCGGCGCCCGCAAAAAGGGGCGTCGGCGGGGGCGAACTGGAAGATCCGGCACGCACGCAGGCTGGTCACGAGCTCGGTCGGTCCCGCGGTGGATTGACCACCAAGATTTATGTCGCGTGCGACGGCCGGGGCCTGCCCGTGGTCGTCCTCGTCACGCCGGGCGATGTCAACGACTCCACCGCCTTAGACGCCGTCCCGAACGCGGTGTGCGTGCCCCGGAGCGGCGCCAGGCGACCCCGCATCAGGCCCGACGCCGTGGTCGCCGACAAGGCGAATTTATGACGCGATCCGCCAGGCGCTGCGGCGGTGGGGTATCCGGGCGATGATTTCCGGAGCGGGTCGACCAAGGCCTACCGGGTGCGGCAAGGCGGCAGGCCGCCAGCCTTCGACCGTGAGCTCTACAAGGCCCGCAACGTCATCGAACGCTGCTTCAACCGATCGAGGAGAGCCAGCCGTCTCAAGGTCCCGGCGTCGTTGGCCCATTCGGTGGGACCCTCAGCCCTGACTGCCAGGCCGCGAAGGACAGCTGGTCCACTGACAGCTCGATAGTGCGAGTCATGGCGCGTGCACCATGGCCAGCTCCGGCCTCGACGCGCAGAAGTGTCAGCCCCCTTCCGTCCATGGCTGGTGAGGGTCCAGCGGCCTGCTGAAGTGCCGCGCACATTTTGCGTGCATGCAGAGGATCCACTACCGCGTCCCCGTCGGAAACCGTGAGTAGGACCGCCGGGTAGTCGTTCCCTTCGCTGACGTGGTGGTAGGGGGAGTAGCGAAGGAGCCAGCTCAGCTCCTCGCCCACCGCCGGGGAGCCGTATTCCATGACCCAGGACGCACCGAGACCGGAGCGATCGTAGCGTGTCATGTCCAGAACTGGAGCGCCGCAAATGGCAGCTCGATAGGAATCGGGGCGCTGTGTGAGTGCGGCGCCGACCAGCAGACCGCCATTCGACTCCCCGCTAATCACGAGCTGTGATGGAGTGGTCCAGCCTTGTTGGCAGAGAGCCTCTGCGGCAGCGTGGAAGTCGTCGATCGATTTCTGCTTGTGGGCTCGGATGCCCGAACGATGCCAGTCGGATCCCTCCTCGCCTCCACCTCGTACGTGGGCGATGGCGTAGATACCGCCGGCTTCAACCCAGGCGACGACCTCGGGGTTGTAGACGGGCTCGCAGGACAGGCCGAATCCACCGTAGCCGTAGAGGATGGTCGGCCGGGGTTGTCGAATTGTGTCTTGTGTGTCCGCAATATCCGGCGCGAGGACGGTGATCCGTACCCGTGTGCCATCCGCTGATGTGCACGTGATCTGTCGCATTGTGCCGGCGGTCCGACGAGGCGGTTCGGTCCCATGACCAGGCGGGCTCGCCCATACGCTCGTCGTTCTGTCTGTGGCGTCCCATCGGAAGACGGTAACTGGAGTGAACGGGTCGGTGTATGTGAACCATGCCTCGTGGCCCGCGCCGCGAATCTCTCCCACCGTTCCCAGCCCCGGCGTCGGGATGCTCTCCAACTCCGCTCCGGTCTCAAGGTCATGCACCGTGATTTCGCTGATGGCGTGGCGGTTCCGGACAGCCAGAAGCAGTGAACCGCCCGACTTCGGGTCATCCAGGAGAGTGAAGCGGGTCAGCGTGGCTTGGAGGTCTTCGGGAAGAACTTCCCTCCATGTGTCGGGCGGCGGCGCACCCAATACCTCGAGCTCTTCCAAGTCGACGGCCGCCAGCCTCCCCCGGGGCGCGCCACAGTCGGTGTGCAGATACAAGGTGCCCTGGCCGACTATGGCGTTTGTGTGCGCATCGATGTTCGTCTGCACCGGTACGAAGATTGGCGTCTCAGGACCGTGCTTTTTGATGTCGGCAATCCAAATGTCGTTACGGCGTGTCGCACCTTCAGCGCGCGTCACGGTGAGCCAGCGACAGTCAGCACTGACAGCAACCGTGTAAAGCGCCGTCTTGCGCCCGTCGTGTCCGAAGACCAGCCGATCATCCGTGTCGGGGTCCGCACCCACTCTGTGCAGGTAGACACGCCGGTGGTAGCGCTCTTCACCAGGTGCCACCGCGTGGGTTGCCAAGCGCCGTACGTAGTAGAAGTATTCGCCGCCAGGTAGCCAGGCGATCGAGGAGTGTCGACAGCGTGAGATGGGGCCGTCGAGTAGGACACCCGAGTCAACGTCCAGGACGTAGAGCTGGCTTCCGTCGTCACCACCGCTCGTCACCTGGTAGGCGATCCGACGGCCGTCCCGGTCGGGGTGCCAGGTGTCCAGTGTGGTTCGTCCGGTCGGGTCGAGAGCCATCGGATCGAGAAGACATCGTTCAATGCCGTCCGGGTCCACTACATGGAGGACGGCGTGCTCCTGGCCCGGGTAGCGACGCATGAAAAACCGTCGCGCTCCCCGCCACACGGGGGGGCCGGTCACACCGAGCGCAAGCATTTCCTCCAACCTACCGCGGAGCCAGCCACGTCCCGGCAGGTTGCCAAGGGCGGCGTGCAACAGGTCGTCCTGTGCCGCTAGCCATGCGAGTGTCTCAATGCTGTCCGCTTTCTCCAACCACCGATAAGGGTCAGCGATTTGGTGTTCGAAAAGATACTCGACCACGTCTTGACGGTGCGCTGCCGGATGTCGTAGGCGGGTCATTGGACGCCTTCCTGGTCTTCCAATATGTCTGCTGCGTCCACGGCATCCATGATCAACGCCGCATACGTATGGATCTCTGCTTCGTCCCAGGCGACGAAGACGGAGAAGTCGTGGAGATGCAACAAAGAACGCAACGCGATGGAGCGCTGAACCCAGAGATCAAAGGGGCGCCCGTAGCCGCTGAGGAACGAGTGCTCGAGACCCTGCCAATCGGTCCCGAAATGACGCACCCGAGTCGAGAGGAAGCGGAGTTCCCGGAGCTCAGCGAGTACCCAGCCGACATCCCACTGCCAGGGAGCGATACCGACATCTTCCCCAGTGATCAGCCCATGGGAGGTGTCGCGGAATTCGGCTGGCACGAGCAGTCCGAGACCAGGAGCACCGTGGACCAGCGTGCTTGGCTGCTCCTCCGGCAATCGGCGCAGCCACTCCTGGACACGGCACCATCGAGACGTCCCGAGCACTTGCCGCAAACATCGACGTAGGCGTGCGGCACGGCCGGCCTCCGGAGCTGTGGCCCACCCACGCAATCTGCGCCATGCAACTGGTAGGTCGTCCGCGCCCGTCTCGCTGTCTGTCGGCAGCACTGACGCATGCAGTGCTCGCAACAGGCGGCCGAAACCGTAAAACAGGTCTTGTATTCGCGCCGCATCGTCCGGATTGCCCGAGAGGGCTCCCGACAGCAGTACCGCAGCCATGGATCTGCGCCCCGGCAGTAGATAGTGCAGGTCCCTCTCACCGCTGTGGCAGTGCGGTAGGACACACCGAACGCCGGTGCTGCGGTCGGGGGCTTGCGTGTTTTCCCACGCCGCCATGACGCTGACGAGCGCGTGAGGCGGTTGCCCCAGCGGCCTAGCCTCAGCTGTCCCCGTGCGGACCCAGGTGAAGCGACCGCGTTGTGCACCGGCTAGCACCTTGGTGTGTACAAGCATGCTTCCGTACTCCGCCACAACGGTCTCGGCAGTCATCCGTCCCTGCTTCCGCCGTGCGTGTCCCCGAGTTCCCTGTGGCGCTTGTCGATGAGGTTGAGGAGGGTCGGTAATGGGGCAGCAGTAGACCGCTCGATACGTCCAGTGGTCACGCTGTGTCCCATCTCGAGGTCTGCCACGACCACGTGGGGGCGTGCGCGCAATGCGGTCAGATGGGACCGGAAGGCGTGACTCCGGTACCCCCCTGGTGGAAGGGATGGAGCTATACCGATTGTCGCGGTGGTGCACTGAAGCGCCAGCAGTGCAGGAGTGTCGGCGAGCCCTAGAGCCAGTCGGCTGACGAAATGGAGGGTGGCCGGGAAGACGGCCACTGCGTCAGGCCACTCGGCAAGTTCCACGTGGGGTGCGGTGACCTGCGCTTCAGTGGGCCACATGTCATAGGACAGAGGGCTGCCCCCGATCGCGGTGAGCGCGGCGGGCGCGACGAATGTGGTGGCCTGGCGGGTCAGCACCACCCTGGTCTCGGTGTGGGGATAGCTTTCGCGGAGCCAGCCAAGCCAGCCCGGTAGAGAGGAGACGCCGAGCGCACCTGTTCCTACCAGAAGCAGACGACGGAAAGACAGATGTGGCTGAGCCGAGTCATCGCCGTGGTTCATCGCGCGCTCCTCTGCGCCGTGGTGATGGCGCGCAGTGCGTCCAACGACGCGCGTGTCCCATCGACGGCTTGGATGCCGGTCGCGCTGAGGATCACCTCGTCGGCCCCGGCCTCCCGGTAGGCTGCGACTGCATGGAGGATGTCGTCGGTGCTGCCGACTGCCACAGTGCCACTGTCGAGGAGTTCGGCCGTCGTCTTCGCCAAGTTTTGAGGGTCAACCTCGATTCCGGCGCGGCGGAGCATATCCGCGTAGTGCGGGGCCTGAAGGTGGGCTTGCGATGCCGCGAGCACAATCTGCTCGTGATCGCGATTAGGGGCATCGATTGAGACGTGGACGACGGCGGCCAGTCGCGGGCGGTGACGATTCACGCGGGCCGCTCCTGTGTCCAGAGCGGGCACGATCACTTCCGCGAGGTAGCTCGGTGGCGCGAGCCAGGTGATCGCAACGTCCGCTAGTTCGCCGGCCAGTTCGGCCATACGGGGCCTGAGCACCCCTAGGCCCAGTTCGACGCGAGGGGTGTCCATGGGGACGAGGCCGCCTGCCATCGCGTGATATTCGCCGACGAGGGCAACGGTGTCTCCCTCCAGGAGCCCTCTGACGACCGTGGCGTACTCACGCACCGCGGTGAGTGGACTCTCGTAGCGCTTCCCGCGCAGCGACTGGACGAACGGCTCCGGCCCGGTACCGAGCCCTGCGATGAACGGCTGTCCGGTCAAGGCCGCGAGGGAGCGTGCCTGGAGAGCGGCCTGAAAGGGGTGGCGCAGGGGCATGAGGGTCACGCTGGTGCCCATGGGTATTCGTACACCGGCGCCGGCTGCGTGAGCGAGTGCGGAATGCGGCTCGAGAAACAGCGATTGACCGGTCCACAACCGTTCAGCGTCTCCCTTTTGAACGATGTGCGCAAATGGCAGAATTTGTTCGCCGGTTACCGGCATGAAGGGAAGGAGAATCGACGTTCTCATTTCTCGGTGCCACCCCCGGGTCCTGGATTTCCGGTCTGGACAGCCGTGCGGCCGACGGCAAAGCCGTCGGCCGCACGGAGACTAGGCTGCTGCGATGTGCGTCAGCAGCCCCACTTGATGCTGGCGGCGACGCTCAGCGAGATGATGGTCTGCGGCGAGGGGGCCTCGTCGGGGGCGACCTCGTTCGCCATCTCGTCGACGTCCGCGTAGGTGTCGAAGCCGGCGGCCAGCTGAACGTCGTTCATCTTCTGCCTCTTTCGTCGAAGGTGCGTTGAAGGTGCATAACAAGCCCCAGCGGAAAGACCTCGAACTTTCTCGCGCCTTCCCGGTGACCTCCAGAAATCTAGTTCGAATCGAGAGGTTTGAACAATCTTCTATTGATGAAAGATTGTTCGGTGACTCACCGCACATCAACCTTCGGGGCGCACATCGAAACCTGGCGGAGGAAAGGGAGGCGAGGACAAGTTACGTGCTGGATCCAGGGGGTCGATTCCGGCTGCCAGCAGGGCCCGGCGTATCACCGTCGACCGGTCCGGACGTGGTTCGCCTGCTTCGGCAGTGGCATCCGTGGCGTACTGGATCAGGCCCTCGGCGATTACTCGCGACCTGTGCTCTCCGAAGCTGGTGTTGCGCATGCCCGACCTGGAGTCGTCCGGTTCCCAGGCTACGGCGATGCCCGGAGCGAGAGGCCGAGTGAAAGCCGAGGTGTCGGCGCCCAGGGCGACTCCACTCAACGCTTTGACCAGGTGCGGCAGCACGTGTTGCTCCCGGCTCCCGAGGTAGACGACGATCCCGTCGCGCCGGGGCAGGGCATCGGTGGACGAAGCAGCCTTGGCGCGGTATGGAACCCCGCGATCCTCTAGGCATCGCAGAGTCCTGCCCCAGGCATCAAGAGCGGCGTCGGATGTTTCGACATGCAGGTATACCCGGAGGACTGCGTCCTGACGGGTCAGCGGCAGCGAGCCGTCGACCAGGAAGAATCCAGGAGAGAGCAACGGACGCGTTGCGGCGACGAGTATCTCGATGACCTCGTCGTGCGCCCCTTGCTCCATTGCCAGTGAGGACCTGCCGGCCTCTTCCTGAAGGGCGGCGACGCGCTCAAGGGGCACGCGGACACGCAGTCCCGAGAGGCTGACGACCAGATCCCGATCCTTTGGGCCGCTCAGGACGGACCCCCGATAGCGGCTGTGCTCATGAGGGACGCCTCGGGCAAGCACTGTTTCCAAGTCGCGGACATCGGTCAGCGGCCGTGGCGTTGGCGACTCCCTTGCCGGTCGTCCGACGTGGGCCACTGTGTAAAGGGCGCTGGCGACCTGACCGGTCAGAGCTCTCGAAGTGTCGGCGGTCACGGTTCTTCCGAGCACGGTCGCGCTCAGGCAGTCGGATCGAACGTGCACATCGGACAGGACCGCTTCGAGCTGAGGAGAGAGGAGTCGAGAGGATGGCTTCATCATGCTCGGTCCTCCGCCAGCCCAAGGGTGGGGAGAAAAGCCGCCGGAGTCAGCAGAGCCTTCCTTCCGATACCTGCCATCGCACGAGGAAGGGCGGCAAGCCGAGGCGCGGTGTGTGCTCCAGCCAGCAGCCGGTCCAAGAGGTGCCAGCCGGCGAAGGCGGCGACCCGCTCGGGCAAACGGTTGTCGTGGATAGCCCTCGTGTCGCGGTAGCCATTCCAGAAAGCGGTGATCCGTGGACGCGCGCGCCCGACTCCCTCCGTCAGCTGTGCAAGCATGCGGGAATGAGACGCAGGCTCCAGCGCCGCATTACTCACGGCTGCGTCCAGCAGGCAACGATGCAGTAGATCTCCGACGACGCCCCCCAGGTCACGCGCTGCGTCGCCTGCCTGAAACTCCTCGAAGTCGGTCAGGTATACCGCTCCGTCGGCGATGAGGAATTGGTCGAGTCGCAGATCACAGTGAGCGGCAACCCGGTTCGCGTCGCGTTCCTCGAGGAGCAGTTGGCGCAGGGCTTTCCCCAGAGCGACATCGTTCTGCAGAAGGCTCCATGCCTGCAGTTCAGCCGCGGAAGAGACCTCGAAGAGGGTGAGCGGTAGGGCATCGAGGAGTTCTTCGGAGGGAAGGAGAGGGCTGGCCTCTAGGTGGGGCAGCACGATCTCGCTAACCGGGAGGTTGTGAAGCAGCCCGACTGTGTGCCCTAGGGAGTACGCCACGTCCGGCGTGAGCAACTCCTCACGCGCGGCCTGCGCGGCGGTCGTGGCTGCCTCCACACAGTCGAAAACCAACACGTTTGCTTCGGTGTCGGAGGCGAGGAGCCGAGGGGAGAGCAACTCGGTCGATTTGCCGCTGCTCAGCATCCGATCGAAAGCGACGCACTGACGGATCCTCGCGGCTGACATCCCGGCCGGGCCCTCGAGTTTCTTGACGAAAACACGTCGTCCGGTGTCTGTGGTGCAGATCCAGTTGTGGTTGCGTCCGGGCAGCTTCTTGATGTCTTCCTGCCCGGACAGAGACCCGAGTCCCGTGCGGGCCAGTAAGCGGTGTACTTCCGTGTACTCGTCGAGGGTGCCCATGGCCCCGTCCGTCACAGTTGAGTCCCCCTGGTTAATGATTGATTGATCAATCGGGCTGCTGCTCGTGGTTGATCGGCGCTTGCATAGACTCGTGTCACCTGCACTGGCCCTCCTTTCCGTAGCCGCACCATCAGTGGCCGTTCCAGGTCAAAGGCCAGGTTGGTCGCATGGCCGACGCTGCAGGCAATCGCGCCGTCTTCGTCGGGGACTTCGCGCAGGCCGTACCCACGCGTGGACCCATGTGCAACACGTACGGATCGGAGCGAGTGAATCGGAATTGTCACCCCGCGGAACGGCCCAGTGCGCAAGCGCACGCTGCGGCTGTCGAGCAGGTGAGGTGATCGCACGGTCATCGCACAGAATCCAAGCGAGAGAACGAGGGTGCACGCCATCCATAGGAGGTGGAATGCCCGGCCGATGGGTGGCAGCATCGCATCGATAGCGAACCCTGTGGCCAAGTCTGTTCCGGCGAAAGCCCAGACGATCATCCGAGTGTCCGAAGAGTGGGAGATCGGAAACAATCCCTCGGGCAACATGATCGGTCTGCGCGTCAACCAATCCCGCAAGTCCCGCAGCATTGCGCCGGTCCACCGTCTCCAGGATCGCTGGGGCGTTGATCCGCCTTCGACGCATTCAGGAGCGGTATGGTCACGCATCGCTCAGAACCTTTCCGAGCCAGAACCCGGACGCGACGCAGGTGCCGGCCACTATGGTGAGTGCTGCTGCTTTCGACCGGATTCCGATAAGTCCGACCGCCCCGGCCGCTCCCGTAGCTCCGGCGAGTCCGGCTATGGCGGGAAGGATCACTTTCATCGCATCCAGGTCGCGCGTTCCGTGTGAGGTTTTTTTCGACGACTCGACATGGTGGGGCATCTGGATCTTTCTGGCGGATACTTCCGGAAGAAATCCGGACGCGCTGAGGTCTGAATCGGAGGCACGTAAATAACTCTCGGTCTGCTTCCAGTGTGTTGTCCAGAATTCGACGTCTCCCTCACATGCGCTCACGTAGGCCAGCGTTACCTCCAGGCTAGGGAAAGTGAGACCACGGGCTGCCTCCGATAGAGTTGTTCCAGAATAGTTGGCGCGGCTCGCCAGCTCGCGGTATGACGGATTTCCTGCCGATCTTCGGAGCTCTCTGAGATCGTACGCAAATCTCTGCAGCGGTCCCGCAGTAGGATCTATGCGCGTCTCTGGGCGTCCCAACTCGGTCAACTCCCCGTTTCTTTCTTTGTTTCCATCCGGTTCCACGAGCTCGCCTCAGACGGCCATGCTTGTTGTCAAATCCAGCCCTGCTGCCGCGCGATGTGGGCCGCAACGTGACGACTTCCCGCCCAAAATTTGCTCACGACTTATCACATAGTGGTTGCGAATGGTTCCCGTCGACAGTCCGGCACGTTCAGCAAGCTCCGCTATCGAGGAGCCGTCTGCCGCGTGGGCCAGCAAGTCGCCTTTACCCGAGGTGAGTAGGCTGTCTCCACCGCTGATGGCTTCTGCCGCCAGCTCTGATGAGATATAGAGCCTGCCGGCGTGGACTGTCCGGATGATGTCCGCCACATCGCGCGCTGATACGGTCTCGGATAGGAATACACTTACTCCTATCCCAAGGGCTCGTTTCAGGTATCCCGGCCGACCATGGCTGGTGACGATCATTGTTCGGGAGTTCGGCAGTTCGTCATGGAGTGCCTCTGTGACGGCGAGACCATCAAGCCCCGGCATCTGGAGGTCCAGGACTGCGACATCGGGTTGCAAGGCTCTCGCCCTGGCGAAGGCTTCTGTGCCTGTCGACGCTTGGGATACGACGGTCAGATCCTCAGTGGGTCCGAGCAGCGCCGCCAGAGCGGCTGTGATGAGCTGCTCGTCGTCGGCGAGGAGTATTCGAATCCGTGCCTCATCTGTCACGAGCCGCCTCCAACTCCTGCGCAAATTGCACAGGAAGGCGGGCGCGGAAGGTGAAGCGTCCGTCGCCGCTGGGGTCTGCCTCACGGAGCCGCCTAGTGCGGCCAGTCGTTCGGTAACGCTGACAAGCCCACCACCTCCCTGAGGGGCGCTCTCTCGGCCGGCTCCAGCGTTCTCGAGTACGAGCAGATACAGCAGATACAGCGAGAGGTACGTGTACAGGTCGATTCGTTCCGCACGCCCCGCGTGCCCAGTCCCACGCAGAACTGGTGGCACGTAGCTCCCCTCCCCCGTCAAGGATGTAACTGCTCGCCATCCTAAGCATCTGTCGGAGAAGTGTGTTGATCCAGACGGCGATGGCCGTCCACAACAAGCCACTTCCGAGGTGAGGAACTGTCGCGTTCCATTCACCGTCATCTGCGCCGATCCAACCAAACCGTACGACCTCCATGACCGAGGTGAGCGGTAGCAGGCGGCAGACATCGGCAAGTTGCTCGGCATCGTGGCGAGAGAGATGAACAGTCCAGAACCTGCGAGAGAGGCCAACAGCAAGGGCAGCGTGGTCTGCTGCGCCGTTTCCACCGTGGGAGTCAGGGCGGATGAAACGGCGGCCGGGACTGCCACCAGCGCCGTGCCCAGGAGGGACTACGGCGTGAGACACGACGAGTCAGTGTCGGTTTCGACAAGCGGTGCCTGCGCGCAGGGCTTTTGCGATGTCTACCAGGTCATTGGTGATAGTAGGAGTCTCAAATAGCGCGTGCTCCACCGTTTCTGGCACCTGCGCTTGGCGACATCTGGCAACAGCGGCCATGATCATTGCCGCGTCGGCCCACGCCGCTGCTTCCGACTCGCTCGCCTGGCGGGCCAAGGCGGTGGCACGAGCCTCCTCGCGGATGTGCGGCTCGAAGTAGCGACGGCAGGCTACCAAGCGGTCATATATAAAGGTCTGGCGCGCGGTGAGGCGCAGGCGTATGGCCGGACGCCACGGCGACATCGACAGCGGGGCCGGGCTGGCGGCAGTCGGCACGGTGCTGACAGCTCGCGCCAGGGGCGCGAGCTTGAAGTAGCGCGCGGCTTCCTTTCCGCTGCGGACGATGAGTGGGAAGAGAACTCCCGTCCACCCGAGCATGGCACTGGGCACGATCACGGCGCGAGCTACGTCTACAAGGGTGTCCCATGAGTGACCTGCCCATCGTCCGGCGACTGCCAGAGCCATCATCAGGTCATACCCGAGCAGGTGCGTCAGGTAGCCGGCCGAGAGAATTCTGAGTCCTGGCCGAAGTGCATCGTGCACCTGTGCGGACCACTGCCAGCACATTTGGCTGACTACAGCAGACGCCAGGGCGTGCGCTGCTAGGTACAGGACGAGCATCTCCCTGATGTACGGCGTCCCGGCATAGTGCAGATCAAAGTCGGTGGTCTTTTCCACCGGAGCTTTGCCTGCGGCGAATAGCAGGATGATGAGGGCACAGACGATGCCGTACGTGGTGGCCGTTGTCCGTGTCAGCCGACGAACCCGTTCCTCCGGTCCTCCACGCCAGTGCAGTACCAGCATGATCGAGAGGCCGGAGAACATGGTCAGCAACGTGTAGACGACGGGAGCTCCGAAGTTGGCGACGCCGGTCTGATCGTTCAGCCATCTGATGGTCGGTTGGGCGGTGGTGCACAGCACGCCACCTGCGGTGATGAGCAGCGCCCATGTGAGGAGGAGCAGCCTGTCACGACCTCTTGTTCTGGCGACGGCCGGCATTTTCAAGGCGCCTGCCGTGAGCAGCAGAACCCCGGACAGGTACATGGCGGCGGTAGTCATCGTCACCTGTGACTCACGTGGCAGGTCCTCGGCCGGGCTGTGATCATTTACTAGGCCGTCAGGTTACTCGACGGGTACGTCGCGGACGCGCGGCGTCGCCGCGACGACCGACGAGGTTGGCCGCGGGGGTGGGGAAACCTCGGATGATCAGCGAGGCACGCACCGCCTCGGAGAGTTGTACCAGTGCAGGCTCCTCGAGCGGTACGCTCCCCCGGTGTTCGGCGGGGACGACTTCGCGATCGGGGTGAGCTGCGTAGGTCACCATGACAGCTGTGGCGAACGTCTCGGCCCGGCGTAGGTCGACACCAGCGTCGCGCAGCTCCTGGTAAATCTCGCTCCAAACACGGTCGTCCAAGTACTTATCCATCCGGTGCAGGGAATCCCGGATAACGCTCACGCGCCGTGTGAGGTGGAGGTGGACGTCCAGTGCCGACAGTACTCCCAGGCGGATGGTGAAGCGGCTGCCGTCTGGCACGACGAGGTGGTGCAGCGGGGCCAGAGCGCGGACCTGTCGTACGCTGTCGAGCCGACGGCCCGATGCAGGAAGCACATAGCCGGCCATGACGAAGCATGTGCCCACTGCGGCGAGCAAGGGCGCTATCTGTGTGCTCAGTGCGTCCCAGGCCTGGCCGGTCCAGCGGCCGCTCACCGCTACGAGTTTGCAGACGCTGTAACCCGCCATACTGGTCCACCCGGCAGCGAAGAGTAGGAGGGAGGCGCGTACCCAGCCTCTGGTCGCACGTGACCACACGGTGCAGAGAATGCAGGTCGCCAGGGCGGCGACGAGGTGGGCCAGGAGGTACAGCACGATTAACTCCCTGATGTAGGGAGTCGTGGAGTAGTAGGTGTCGAAGTCTGTGGGGCGCGCTGTAGCAGCCTCGCCGGCAGCGAACAAGACGAACACTGCGATGCCCACTGCGGCGTACGCGGTTTCGCAGACGTGGATCGCCCGCCGCGCGCGAGATGTCGATCCGCCATGCCAACGGATCATCAACGACAGTGAAGCGGCACTGAAGGCCATCATCGCGGCGTAGGTGATGGGCACTGCAGCGTTCGGCGTGGATGTGATCTTATTGATGATCGCTACGGTCGGTGGCGCACCAAGTGTGAAACAGCAGCTGCCGAGGAGAGCAACGACAGCCACTGCACGTTTGAGAGGGTCACGCCGAAGGGTGTGGAAGCTGGACCACTGTGCCGCCACGCCCGTCAGGAGTGCGGCCGCCGCGGTGTAGTAGATCCATGCTTCCACTGTCAGGTCCAGGAGCCAGGACCGACCGAATCCTCGATGCGCCAGGCGACATCGTTGCCAGGACGTTGCTGCTGCATCCGAAACAGCCGCAGATCAGTGGCGAAGCGGAGCCCAAACGCTTCTGCTTCGGCTTCCTCCCGTAGATGGAACTGGGTGCGGGCCGCGACGGAAGAAGCCTCTCGTCCTGGACTTGGTAGCTGCAGAGCGACTACGGCCGCACAGACCGCCTGTTGTGCCCCGGAACGGGCAGAAGCCTGCTGTCCCGGCTGGGTTTGGACGCCCTGATGTCCCTGCAGCATGTGCCATATCTCGTGTCCCAGGATCACGTCCTCATGCTCGCATCCCGCAGCATCGCGCCGCACAGCCACGACATCCATGTCGGCAAGATTGAGCCACAGGCCGCTGACCGTTTCCGGAGGGAAGTCGGCCCTTCGCAGCATGACGGGACGTTCCCGGATCTGGCTCAGGACCACCGCCAAGGTATCGAAGATGTCGTCGCTCACCGGCCCCGCCCGCCGCATGCTGCGGATCAGCGCAGCGCTCAGTCGCCCCATCTCCTGCGTGCGGCTCTTCGCGCTCTTCGGTTCGACAAGGCGTCCCCACAGCCACCCGCTCCTGCGACGCATGCCCAACCGCGACCGATAGTCAGCGGTCATGAACCGCGGAGCTCTTCGCGGACTTGCGCCTCCAAGGTCGCTACGATGCCTTCGACAAGCCGCCATTTGTCGTCAGGCAGAGCAGCTGCTGATCGCAGCGTCACTGCGCGTTGATCGACGAGCGTCTCCGTACGGGTCTCCTGCTGCAATGCGGTCAGCACTGGCTGCAGCGCTCGGTTGAGGGCAATCTCGGGCGCCGCCGACAACCATCCGTTCTCAGTGCCGAAGAAGAAACGCTCAACGCCGGCCTGGGTGGTGGCCAGTGGGCCGCCGGCGCGGCGGTGCTCCGTGTTCCGTCTGCGTACGAGGTTGGAAAGGGATGCCTTGGTCGCTCCGAAGCTCCCGGCGATCTCTTCATAGGAGTAGCGTCGTCCGTCTGGTCTCCGCTGCGTCTCCCGCAGATGCTCGATACGCCGGATTATCCGGTCTGTGATGGATTCCTCGGGCGCCGTCTGCCCCTCGAGGAGCATCTCGACGACCTCCGCAGGAACCCCACTGGCCACCGACAGCTGGGCGGGGTCCAAGAGGTCCTCTCGGCTTCTGTCTCCGAGCAGGTCTTCAATGCCTTGCAGAGTGTCGGTAAGCATCTGACGAGGATTCTGCACCGGCGGGACTCCCGGGGGACGCAAGGTGGACCAGGTACCGCGACGATAGCCCTCGGTGCTGCTGACTGGCCATGGACTTGGGAACCTGCCGTAGGCACAAAAGAATACAGCAGTTGACTTTGCCTGGCGGCGGTTGCAGGATCGTCACGCCACGCAGCGCACCAACTTCACCCTGTGTCGCGTGCGTTCGGTGGCACTCGGCACACGACCGGCGCCAGACGTCGGCCTCACGAAGACACTGCTTGACCTGCCGTCCGGCTTGCCGTCGGCAATCGCAGGGACGAAAGGGGGCAGAGCCGTGCTCCAGGATCGCTGCCCGGACCCGGCAGAGCAATCGCCATACCACGTCCCTCTGAGCCGCCCATTCGATGCCGCCCGCACCGACTGCGAGACTCACCGCACGGCCGCTGCCAGTCTGCCCCCGCTCCCTCCGCCGAAGGGCATCGTATGACGTAGACCTCTGTGGCCCGGTGCCGCAAGAAGCCGCACACGGGCCGAGCCCACCTTGCGCGTCGATGTGGTGTGCCACCACCTCATCGACCGCCGGGCTCACCGTCATCGCCCGACATGCCCGTCGAGCGAGTCCCGGCCCCCACAGAGGAGCTGGGCGAATCACTCCGCCACTGGAGTTCGGAGCCCTCCCCAGGGCCCCGACGTCCCATTCACCGGAACGGAACGCCCCTATGATGCGGCAGACGGCATCCGTTTGTCACTCGGCCCTGCACAAAAGCGCTTCAGAGGCCCATTGTCTGGACACTCCTGCCATTCCAGAACAGAACCTTAGGCCAGTCAACGCGAACACCTCACCGCACAGCCCAACACCATCCGCACCCGCACAGATGCAGCCCACTGCGGGCACCACCGTGATCAAGCAGTGGGCGCAGGCCCCCGCCGTCCCAGCGCGACCCGTCCCAGCACTGCAGCCCTCGCACCGTCCCCAACCGCTTAGCGCTACACGGCGACCTGGCGAGCTCTCCCCGCGCCAGCCGCGACATGATCCCTCACTCGCGCGCTCTCACGCCAAGGCCCAGCCCCACGAAAGAACAGGCCTCCTCGCCTCACTGCCGCCTCTCAATACACGCATGCACAGACTCCTTGTGCAGGGCGATCTCGATGCCGCCTACGCAACAGGCAACCTCCAAAGAGGCGGGAAGAACACCGCAGCCTCCGACCACGCCTGGGCCATCACCCGGGCTGTGGCCGCCGAAGCCGTACGAGTGGGCTGGACCCGGCCCGCATTCCTGCACGTCATGCTTAACGGCCCCTACAAGGCCGGACAACACGCACGTACCCTCCACCACCGCCGCGGCTATGACAAAGCCTCCGCATGGCTCCAAAGAGCCTGGGACGGTGCAGAACGCTTCGTCAGATCCACCGATCCCATCACCAGCCGCCAGGACTTTCACGCGGCCCTAGCAGCGCTTCGGGCCCGGATCGAATGCGCCTCCTGGCGAGGAACTGCCGGCAAAACCGATCTGCGGAACCTCATCGCCCGCATGGAAATCTGCGCCAAGGCCGGTAGCTGGGACCACACCGCCTCGGAACGCGAGCTGGCGGAACGCATGGGCTGCAGCCGCACCACCACCCGCAAATCGAACGAGCGTCTCCTACGGTGCAGAATGCTGCGCCAACTCGACCACGGATCCCCCACCGAGAGCTCCCGGTGGATGCTGATCTCCGCTGTGCCCTCCAGCGTGTCTCACCACAAGCCCACATCTGAAGGGCCGAAGGCTGGGGGGGCCATGAGTGGATCAGAGATGAGACAGAACGCCACCGACGCCACCATGGATACACGCACGGCCGGCCAACTGATGCACCTGGACGCCTTCGCCCACCGCGGACTCGGCGGCAGCGGGCTCGCAATTGTTGCCGCACTTGCGGAGTGCGACGGCCAGACGATCACCAGCCTCCGTAGCAGCGCCTCCATCTCCAGACCCACCGCCTACCGCCAACTGGCCAAACTCAAGGCACTCGGACTCGTCCTCCAGGAAGGGGAGCTCTACCACCTCTCCCCCACAGCCCTGAACGGCAGAGGACAGCAGACGCCGGACTGCGCCCGGCCCGTCGCAGGATGGGACGACGTGGCCGCGCGCCTTGGCACCGCCGGTACGGCCCAGCGTCGACGGCAGCAGCACGACATACAGCGCTTCCACTGGCGCCAGCTGTATGAGCGGCTTGGTGAACGACGCCGGGCAGCGAAGTCGGCCGGCGCCCTGCACCCGGCAGTCGCAGAACCTCAATACGTCCGACACGACGGCCGTGTCTTCTCACCAGTTACCGGCGCGGTCATCCCAGACCTCTACATCGCATCGGACGGAAGATGGATTTGGGCCCAAGCATGACAACACCTACCTGGGAAGGCGTCAGACGCCCGCAGCTGACGAGGGCGGCAAAAGCGTGAGAGCTGAGCACCCGCACCACAGTGGTCTCCCGCCACCATCACCGCGGCCGACGAGGCCTACCCAAGGAGTGGAGTGCGTAGATCGGCAGTGCGGTACACAAGGTACGTAGGCATGCGCAATGAAGCCGACGGGCGGGAAGAGATGGTGCCCAAGGCTGCATCCCGGGACCCCGGCAGTCGCTCCCATCGGTTCACTCCGCAGGCCGAGGACAGCCGCGTCGGCGCTCGCCCTGATGGTGCCTGACGGGCTGCGGGAGATCTTCCAGGACGTGGCGCCGGAGCCGCCGGTACGTGCGCAGGGCGGGGGAGGCGGCGATGTGATGACCGTGCGATGGTCGCAGCGACCCTCTTCGTGCCACCTCTGGCTGCACTTGGCGGCAGCTAGTGACCTGAGTCGGAGATTTGTCGTTGGTTGGGCATGAGTCGTCCGGGTCCGAAGATTCCACCGTTGTCCGTGACTGATGCCCAACGAGCCGCGCTGGAGGGATGGGTCCGCCGTCGCACGACGGCCCAGGCCCTGGCCCTGCGGTCGCGGATCGTGCTGGAGTGCGCCGAGGGGCACTCGATCATGGAAGTGTCCCGCCGGTTGCGGATCACCCCGGACACCGTCCGCACGTGGCGACGCCGTTTCCTCGAACGGGGCCTGGACGGCCTGTGCGACGACCCGCGTCCGGGCGTCCCGCGCAAGATTACCGACGCGGACGTCGAGCGGGTCATCGTCAAGACGCTCGAGGAGACACCGAAGAACACCACCCACTGGTCGACCAGGTCGATGGCGGCCGCCACAGGGATGTCGCAGTCGACGGTCTCGCGGATCTGGCGGGCGTTCGCCCTGGCCCCGCACCGGTCGCAGACGTTCAAGCTGTCCACGGATCCGCTGTTCATCGACAAGGTCCGTGACGTCGTCGGCCTCTATCTCGACCCGCCGGAGAAGGCGCTTGTGCTCTGCGTGGACGAGAAATCGCAGATCCAGGCCCTGGACCGGTCCCAGCGCGTCCTGCCGATGATGCCTGGAGTCCCCGAGCGCCGCAGCCACGACTACGTCCGCGCCGGCACCACCACCTTGTTCGCCGCCCTGGAAGTGGCGACCGGCAAGGTCATCGGCTCGCTCCACCGCCGCCACCGGGCCGCCGAGTTCAAGAAGTTCCTCGCCAAACTCGACAAGGAAGTACCGGCCGACCTCCAGGTCCACCTGATCCTCGACAACTACGCGACCCACAAGACACCCGACATCAAGAAGTGGCTCCTGGCCCATCCCCGCTTCCAATTGCACTTCACGCCCACCAGCGCGTCCTGGCTGAACCTGGTCGAGCGGTGGTTCGCCGAGCTGACCCAGAAGAAACTCAAGCGAGGCGTCCACCGTTCCGTCCAAGCCCTCGAGCGCGACATCCGGGGCTGGCTCGCCGACTGGAACGAGCACCCCAGGCCCTTCGTCTGGACGAAGACCGCAGACGAGATCCTCGACAAAGTCGCCGCGTACTGCCGACGAATCTCTGACTCAGATCACTAGGCACTGTTCGGCGGATCGCTGACGGAGCCAGAGCCGGATCGCTGCGGCGGTGAAGGTGCCGTGGAAGACGTAGGCCCGCTTGTCGTAACGGGTGGCGACCGCGCGGGATTTCTTCAGTCGGTTGATGGTCCGCTCGACCTCGTTGCGGCGCCGGTAACGGTCGGGGTTGAAACCGGTGGGCCTCCCGCCTTCTCTGCCCCGGCGTCGGCGGTTGGCCCGCTGGTCCTTCGGCTCCGGGATCGTGTGCCCGATGTGACGTCTTCGCAGGTAGCGGCGGTTTCGGCGGGAGCTGTATGCCTTGTCGCCGCTGACGTGATCGGGCCGGGTTCAAGGTCTTCCGCCCAGTAGCCGGGGGACCCGGATCCGGTCCAGGACCTCGACCAGTTGCGGGGCATCGCCCCACTGACCAGGTGTAAGCAGAAGGGCCATGGGGCGGCAGCCGCCCTCACCGGCGAGATGGATCTTGCAGGTCAGTCCGCCCCGGGACCGTCCGAGTCCCTCGTCGGGGCGGTGGTGCCGGGGCGTCGTCCTTTTTTCGGGACCCGCGGCCGGGCCTTGCGGGCGCCGGCCGCGTGCTGATGGGCCCGACAGGACGTCGAGTCGACGCCGACCATCGACCAGTCGATCCGCCCCGCAAGGTCGGCGTCGGCCTGGACCGACTGCAGGATCCGGTCCCAGGTGCCGCCCGCCGACCAGCGGCGATGCCGTTCATAGACAGTCTTCCACGAGCCGTAACGTTCCGGCAGATCACGCCACGGGACGCCGGTCCGGACCCGGAACAGAATCCCGTTCACCACGGTGCGGTGGTCGTTTCACCGCCCGCCCCGGCCACCCGAAGGCGGCAGATGCGGCTCCAACAACGACCACTCGCGATTCGTCAGATCCCCCGACCCATGTCTCAACAACGAGCGACCAGTCGGAAAGTCACAAGATCCGCCGGACAGTGCCTAAACGCCACCCTGGCGGAATGCTGGACAACTGCCGTTGCAGATCCCAGTCAGCCAGCCTGGCCTTGGGCTCGAACCACGGAGCCCCGTCGCCGATCCACGATTCACGATGCCGACGGACCGCAGTCGCGGTGCAGTCTTCGACCGCGGACTCGTGGCCACAGCACCCGCTCACCACGAACATCGACATGCCGTCCCCGTTGAACCGCACCTCGCCCGCATCCAGCCCACAAATCCGGCACACCGTCTCAGCCCTGCTTTCCATGGGCACAACCAACGGATACCGCCAATCAAGACATCGTCTTTAGATCGTGTCCTACGTGGTGAGGCAGTCGTTGTCCTGGTAGGGGGCGGGGAACGTGGAGCTGGATCGTGCCGGACGGCTTGTGGGAGATCGCCAAGCCGCTGATTCCGGAGCAACGGACGCGGCCGCAGGGCGGCGGGACGCAGAACACGCCTGATGAGACGGTGTTCGCGGCCATCGTCTACGTGCTGGTCAGCGGTTGCGCCTGGCGGTCGCTGCCGCCTTGCTTCGGAGTGTCGAGGTCGACTGTCCACCGCAGGTTCCTGATCTGGTCCAGGGCGGGTGTCTGGGGCCGGCTGCACGAAGCCGTGCTGCATCTCCTTGACGATGCCGAGCTCCTGGACGCCTCCCGCGTCGTCCTCGACACCGCCCACGTCAGGGCTAAAAAAGGGGGCGAACACACAGGCTCGAGCCCCGTGGACCGGGGCAAGCCGGGTTCCAAGATGCACGTACTATCGGACGCGAACGGCCTGCCCGTCCTTGTCGGTGTCTCTGCCGGCAACGTCCACGACAGCGAAAGACTGAAGCCGATGGTGGAGGGTCACCAAACGAGACACGACCCCCACCGCGGCCGCCACTTCAAACCCCAGCGCCTCCACGGGACGCCGTCGCCGGCGTCCTCAGCCAGTGCCCGGACACGGTGGTCGAGGTGACGCTCGCCTGCTGAGCCGACGTAGGTCGCTCCTACTCCCAGTCGTGTGCAACCTCATGCCCGGTAGGCAGCTTGCAGAGCTTCTCCTCGTCGTTCTCCGGCGACTTCCAGCACGGCAAGGGGTTCCACTGCCACTCGTGGCCGCCGACGTGGCTGGCGGGGAGCACGCAGCACTCGCCGTCCGCGCCTTCCACGAGGCAGGTGGGTGTGTGGTCCCACTCCCGTGTGTCGCCAAGCCAGGCGATCCACCAGTTCGTCTTGCTGGGTACTTCGTTCTCGGAGGACTGGGCCAGGGCGAAGTGCCGCCCGCCGTGACCGGCCTCGAGTTCGCAGTGGAAGGCTGGCTTCACCATGTGCGCAGCGCCGGGGAGAGTATCCAGGTGCTGGATCTCGTCGGCGGTCAGCTCTGGTGCTTGCAGATGGCAGGCGGACATCGCAGGTCTCCCGGGATGGCTCTGGTGGCAGGGGCGTTAGGACAGCAGGCTCTGGGCGGCTGCCTCGTGGCACACCTTGTGTGACGGGCGGCCGTAGTCGTCGATCAGGTGCGCGGGCTTGCGGCAGTGCCGGCATGGCTGCGGCTCCGGAAGCCAGTGCGAGCTGCTCTGCCAGTCCACCAGGTGTGCATGCGACGTCAGCGTCACCTGCTGCCGCCGCATCCGCTCAGGCCGACATGTCGGGTCGTCGTCGTTACCGCGGATGGACACCTGCCGCTGCTCCGGGATCTCCGCCGCGGGCAGGTCGTTCGGGATGCCGAAGGTATCGTTGTAGCGGTTGCGGTCATCGGAGGGCACCCAGAACCGCATCGTCTTGGCGCCGACCTTGTGCTCAAAGGGCACGATGAGTCCGCTGGCGGTCTTGCGGACGAGGTCGTCGAAGAGGACGTCCTTCGGCTTAGGCGTGACATGGTCCTCGCCGCACCGCCGCACTCCGTTGGGGCAGGGATAGACGGCGGTCAGGTCGCAGTGCCAGAAGTCGAGGAGGCGGAAGCCGGAGACGACACGCAGGTCCCCCCGCCGTGCGATTACTTCGGCGGGCAGATAGTCGCTGCGGGTCCAGTGGGCGTCCGTGCGGGTTCCGTACTCGCGTCGGTCGGTGTGCCACGCAGGGGTAATGCCACCCTTGATGGCCTTGTTGACGCGGTTTCGTACCGTCCTGTGCCCGTGGGTGGGCGTGCTGGACAGCTGGATCTCCCAGCCGATGCGGAGGCCGTCACCGTTGTCGACGAGGGCGTCGCTCTGGATCCAGGTCCGGCCGGCGGGGGTGCGGACCTCCGTGTTGGCGTGGAAGCCGGATTCCTCGGCGGTCCGGACGATGCGTTCCTGGTAGGCCTTGTGCTCGTCACTCATAGCCGCGGTGTGGCGGGCTTCGTCCTCGGCCTTTTCGTGGACCGCGACGCGGCGCCCGTTGGCCTGGAGCCGCAGGTGCATCCAGGCGACGACACCGGCGTCACGGCAGATCCCGGCGCACCGGAGGCCCCGCTGGGAGACAGGGACCCGGTGGGTGGCTTGCAGCCGGTCGTAGTCGTAGAGAAGATCCCACAAGCCGGGCTTGTCGGGGTGACCCAGGTCGTCGCGGGTGAGGTCCAGCTCGAGGTCGAGGGTCGTGTGCCAGACGCTGTTTGCCATGGTGTCCCATCCGAGGGCGTGAATGAGAGAACTTCTGGCGGCACGGTAGGGGACACCGCCGACAACCCGACATGCACTATTCGCTCACACTGTCTCCCGTCGAACAGGGTTGCGCTGCTCCTGCGAGGCCGCTGCTGGCGGCATGCCAGGCACGAACCCGCTTGAGGTCGTGCCGGCGGCGGGCGTAGCGGCCTTGCCGGTCGAAGGAAGGTACTCGACCTCCCTGTCCCCGCCACGCCAGCGGGCCCCGAAAAGCACTACGCCCCGACCGCATAGGCCGAGGCGAGAGGAAACCGGGGCTACTGGTTGGCGCGGGGGTCGTCCGCCAGCTCCAGACCCTCCACGAGCGCGGCCATGAACGCCCGGTTTCCGCTGGAAGGGTGTGCCTCGTCGGCGAGTCCGAGGCACACCTCCGGAGTCCGCGGGTCGTCCTGCCAGCCCCCGGGGTCGAACGACCAGCCCTCCCACGAGGGGGCGACTTCCGCGATCTCAGCGGTGCACCGGTTGGCGACGTCTTCCTGGTCCAGGCTCGGCTCCGCGCTGGGCTCGCGGGCGGGCGCCTCGGTCGTGGTGGCGGCCGGAGTGTCCTGCGCCGTCGGCTTGTCGTCGCTGGAGCTGGAGCAGCCGGCCAGCGCGAGACCCGCGGTGAGCAGGACGGTGGCGGTGGCGGTGCGGGTGCGCATGATCCCCCCGGGGTCGTGAGCTGAGGGGCCATCATGCGACACCAAGGCACGGAGAGAAACCAGCGTGCCAGGTTGTGACAGAGGCGAGGACAGCGGAGGCCCAGCCACCAGGGGGAGGGTGGCCGGGGCGAGGCGGGTGGCGCCCGGGCGGCTCTCAGATGTCGATCCCGAATGTCGCAAAGCGGCAGAGGCGAGCGTTGAAGCGCAGGGAGGCGGTGTCGGCCGGATCGGACACCGGCTTCACACGCCTGACGATCGCGGCATCGGACGCTGGACCGTTCGTCCAGTAGACGCCCTCCCTGTGCAGCAAGATCACCTGGTCGGAGGCATCGACGACGTCCGGGTGCACGTGCTCTGCGGTGAGAGGCTCGTTAGACTCCTCGTTCAGCGCCTTGGCCGTGACGACGACAGGGATCTGGTGCTCACGGGCGATATGTCGCACTTGGTCCATAGCGGTGGCGTAGTCCGGCCCGGCGTGAGTCAGCTCGCTGAAGTGGACGATGGCGTCGAGAAGCCACAGGCTCACCTTCATGCCGCGCCGCTGGCTCTCAACGCTCCCCTCGCGGAATGCCTTCTCCGGCGTGGTCTCAATGGCAGTGCGGAAGAGCAGCGGCAGTTTCTCTACCTCGACCCTTCCTCTGTCACTGAAGACTTCCCAGCCACCCAGCGGTACCTCTCGATGGCGCAGGTCGACGCCGTACATCGCGGTGATGGTCTTCTCCATCAAGGAGTCCCAGGTCAGCTCACTGGACGTGTAGACCGTGTTGACGCCCCTCAAGGCATTGTGGAGAGCCAGGTTCAGGGTGAGGGTGGACCGGCCCGCGGTGGGCAGCGACGCGACCGTGGTGACGGTGCCAGGCCGCAACTGGATCATCTCGTTGACGGCAGGCCACGGTGTGTCAGGCAGCGTCATGGGTCCTCCAGGCGGGCACGGTGATGGGTGCACCGTACCGGTGGAGCAACCCTGAGGCGGCGGAAATGGGATCTTAGGCGGATTCTTCGCTGGGCAGGATCCGGACGTGCACTTCTCCTTCGTCTGCGGGTGGTGCGGCGCGGACTGCGCCGTGTGGGGAAACCGCGTGGCTTCTGGTCCGAGCTGTACGAGCTGCCGGACGAGTGGGACTGCTGGTGGTGCGACGGGACGAACGTGACCCCGCCGCCACCGTGGGAGCCGGCTGACTGAACGCGTGCGCCCCGACCACGGAGGTCGGGGCGCAGGAGATGTCAGGGCTGAGCCATGTCCACGAACCGGCCGTAGTGCCCCTGGAACGCCACCGCGATCGTGGCCGTCGGTCCGTGCCGGTGCTTTGCCACAATGAAGTCTGCCTCGCCGGCCCGCGGGGACTCCTTCTCGTAGTAGTCGTCCCGGTGCAGCAGGATGATCGTGTCTGCGGCGAACGTGATGGCGCCGGACTCGCGCAGGTCGTCCAACTGCGGTTTCTTGTCCCACCGCTGCTCTGCACCGCGGTTCAGGTGGCTGGTAGCGACCACGGCTACGTTGAGCTCCCGTGCCATGGCTTTCAGGTCGCGGACGATGTCGCCGACCTCTCGCTCCCGCAGGTCGCTGCGCTGCCACGGGCGGATGTCCTGAATGCCGTCGACGGCGATCAGTTTGACGCTGTGCTGTTCGACCAGCTCTGTTGCCTTGATACGCAGCGTCACCATGTCTATGCGGGGTGGTGCCTGGACGTAGAGGGGTGCTGCGACGACGGTCGGCATGATGCGAGCGAGGCGGGTCCAGGCGTCTTCGTCCATGGTGCCGGATCGCATGTGATGGCGGGCGATGCGGCCTTGTGCGGCCAGAATTCGGTTGGTGAAGTCGATCTGGGTCTCTTCGAGGGTGAAGACCAGGGTCGGGACATCCATCTTGACGGCGTTGTGGCGGCTGATGTCGCTCAGCAGGGTGGTACGTCCCATGGAAGGGCGGGACGCGACGACGGTGAGGGTGCCGGGTTCCAGGCCGCTGGTAAGCGCATCCAGGTCGGTGAACCCGGTCTCCAGTCCGAGGAGACCGAACTTGCGGCGGCGTTTCTTGCTGGCACTGCCTACAGCTTCGAGCTGGTTCAGGGCGTTCTCGAGGACGTTACCGACCCGGGAGGGATCGTCCACGGCTTCCGAAGCGGTGCCAGGCGAAGAAGGCTCGTTGTTGGTGCTGGTCACGTCTGCTGCTCCAGATGAAGGGTTGGATGGCGGCCCCAGATGGTCGGGGCCGCCGCTACACGGAACGTCAGGCGGCCGATTCCGTTAGGGCTGCTGGCTAGACGTCAGGCTTCTTCGCCCTGCTCCTGGAACTGTGCGAGGAAGGAACTAGCCGCTGCTGCGATCTCCTCGACCGGCTCCTTGACCCGCCCGAAGTTGAACCACTCGCTGCTCACCTGCCTCTCGCGGAAGACCTCGTGCAGGTGGCGCTCCAAGGTGTAGCCACCACGCGAACTCCAGCGGAGAACAAGAGGCGTAGGAGTCCCTATTTGCAGACCTTTCATACGCTTCTCGATGCTGGTCGCTACTCCGATCTTCAGAACCTCGGGCTTGTCCTCGGCAGAGATGGCATACACCCACCGAGAGTCCAGTTGCTTGGGTCGTTCGGCAGGGCGGGGAGTCACCCACGACTCATTCATGAGCTCCTCCAGGTGAGCGTACTCGCGGGCCTTGTGCTCGTTGATTTTGATGGCAAGGTCACTCAGGCTGTCGCGGGCCTCGGTTGCGGTCACGGCTCCGGAGACCACCAGATCGAGGAGCTCGATGACGGCCGGCACGTCGATGACCGTGCCGAAGGTGGGGGCATTCCGACGGGCGTCACCTCCGATAATTCCGTGGGAGATCGAAACGGATTCGAGCCGGTGTCCGGCGACCTTGAGTGGCACCGTGAAGGTCTGTCCCATGGGGGGTTTCCTCTCGTTGACCGATGGCTGTCAGGCTGTTGAGGTGGCACCGCACGATGCCACCCCACGTCGACTCAGAACGGTGCGGGGCCGCTGGATGCGAACGCCTCCTGTTGCTGCTGGTACAGCTCTGCCCGCTGGTTGGCCCGGGACCGGCACTTGCCGCACAGCTCGTCGTCCCAGCCCTCCTCAAGCCTCAGCGCGCAGACGTCGTTCGCGCACTCGCGGATCAGCTTGGGGACGTTCACGACGACGTGCTTGCGCGGCTTCGGCACGCCCCCGGCCTGGGAGCCTCCCCTGCCGTCCTGTGTGGGCTCCTGCTGCTCCTGGCGCCGCTCACGCTGCCTGTCGGCCATCGCGTCGTCCTTCCGCATCGCGCACTGCTGACAGGCGTCACCGAGGACGAAGCCGTGCCGGTCCTCGAACGCCGGACCAGGTCCTGCGCCTCGGCGGCGGTGAACTCACGCAGCCTCTCCTCCAGGACGCGCCGCCGCTCGCCCTCAGGCAGGCCGGGCAGTTCCCGGTCGACGTCCGCACCGATCCGGGCCCGGCGTGCCCGACGGATGTGGATCACGTTGGCGCAGTTCTCGCATCCGCTGCCGGTGTCCAGCCGGATCCCGTCGTCGCAGCGCCGGTCCGAGCAGGACGGCCGCTGGACCAGGCCCCGCCGGATCAGCCAGCCATACGGGCCGGTGACCATCGCCTCGCCGCCAGTCTCCCGCAGACGGTCGGTGAGCCGGTCCGCCAGCAGCCGCGGCGCACCATCCGGCAGCGGCAGCAAACCCTCCAGCCGGGCAACCTCCGTCTTCGCGGCCGCTTCCACCTGGTCCTGCTGCCAACCGGACAGCCGCTCCCACAGCCCCGCCACGGGCCACAAAGCTGTCCGCAGAGGAAGATCAGCCGGAAGGCCCACCCTCCGCCGCTGCCGCGCCTTTCCACCACCCACAGCCTTCAGCCGACCACCGGAAACAGCCCCGGCAGGTCGCTGCTTCACCTGCCCATCGATTGGGGACTCCTTAGACGTCGTTTCACTTGGTAAGTCGGCGGTAGCCGATGAGGGCCGCGGCGATACCGACGAAGGCCAGGAAGTGCTCGGCCTTGCGCTCGTAGCGG
>NZ_JBSFVZ010000040.1:0-38898 GCF_053592575.1 Streptomyces sp. NPDC002640
CACACCAAACTCGACCTCACACCCACCACCAAACCCCACCGCCGCACCACCACCCGCAAACCCACCAACACCCCCGACGAACCCATCGCCATCGTCTCCATGGCCTGCCGACTCCCCGGCGGCATCGACACCCCCGAAGCCTTCTGGGAACTCCTCGCCGCCGGCGGCGACGCGGTCGGCGGGCTGCCGCCGCGCTGGGCGGACCTCGACGTGTACGACCCGGACCCGGAGGCGGCCGGCAAGAGCTACGCCCGCGAGGGCGGCTTCATCCACGACGTCGAGGGCTTCGACGCCGCGTTCTTCGGGATCTCCCAGCGTGAGGCGCTGTCGATGGACCCGCAGCAGCGGCTCGTCCTGGAGGCGTCCTGGGAGGCCCTGGAGCGTGCCGGTATCCGCCCGGGGTCGCTGAGCGAGAGCAGGACCGGTGTCTACCTCGGGGCGATGAGCTCCGACTACGGCGAGCAGGGTCGCGAGCTGGACGCCTTCGACGGCTACGTCAGCACGGGCAACGCCGCCAGCGTGGTGTCCGGCCGGGTGGCCTACGCGCTGGGCCTCCAGGGCCCCGCCGTCACGATCGACACGGCGTGCTCGTCCTCGCTGGTGGCCCTGCACCTGGCGAGCACTGCACTGCGGCAGGGGGAGTGCGAGCTCGCCCTGGTGGGCGGCGTCACGGTCATGAGCACGCCGCGTCTGATGGTGGAGTTCTCCCGGCTGAAGGGCATGGCCCCGGACGGGCGCTGCAAGTCGTTCTCCGCGCTGGCGGACGGCGCCGGGTGGTCCGACGGCTGCGGCATTCTCGTGCTGAAGCGCCTCTCGGCGGCCGAACGGGACGGCGACCGGATCATGGCGGTCGTCCGGGGTTCGGCGGTGAACCAGGACGGCCGGAGCCAGGGCCTGACCGCCCCGAACGGGCCGTCGCAGCAGCGCGTCGTGGAGGAGGCCCTCGCGGCCTCCCGGCTGTCGCCGGCGGACATCGACGCGGTCGAGGCGCACGGCACCGGCACCCCGCTGGGCGACCCGATCGAGGCGGGCGCCCTGGCCGAGGTCTTCGGACCGGGACGCCCCGAGGAGCGGCCGCTGTGGCTGGGTTCCTCGAAGTCCAACCTCGGGCACGCGCAGGCCGCCGCCGGAGTCGTCGGCGTGATGAAGATGGTCCTCGCACTCCAGCACGGGAGCCTGCCGAAGACCCTGTACGCCGCCGAGCCGAGCCCGCACATCGAGTGGGACGGCAGCGGCCTCGCCCTGCTCGACGAGGCCCGCCCCTGGGAGCGGGACGCGGAGCGCGTCCGCCGCGCGGGCGTGTCGTCGTTCGGGCTGAGCGGCACCAACGCGCACGTGGTGCTGGAGGAGCCGCCCACCGCCGCCGAACCGGCGGACCCTAGGACGCCGCACGACGGCACCCCGCTGCCGGTGGTGGTCTCCGGCCGGGACGAGGCCGCGCTGCGCGAGCAGGCCGGCCGCTGGGCCGACTGGCTCTCACGGCACCCTGAGGCGCCCGTCGCCGACGTGGCGGTCACCGCCGCCCGGCACCGCGCCCACTTCGAGGCGCGGGCGAGCGTCGTCGCGGCGGACACCGCGGCCCTGGCCGAGGCGCTGCGGGCGCTGGCGGAGGGGCGGGCCCATCCGGACGTGGTGGAGGGCGCCGCCGTCCAGGCGGATCTGGCGGTGCTGTTCACCGGGCAGGGCAGTCAGCGCGTCGGGATGGGCCGCGACCTGTACGCGGCGTTCCCGGTGTACCGGGAGGCGTTCGACGCCATATGCGCGGCGCTGGACCCGCACCTGTCCCGGCCGCTGACCGAGGTGGTGTTCGCCGCCGAGGACAGCGCGGACGCGGCGCTGGTGCACGAGACGGAGTTCACGCAGCCGGCGCTGTTCGCGCTGGAGGTGGCGCTGTTCCGGCTGTGGCAGGCATGGGGTGTCGCGCCGGCGGCGGTGGCCGGGCATTCGGTCGGCGAGCTGGCCGCGGCGCACGTGGCCGGAGTGCTGGACCTGGCGGACGCGGCGCGGCTGGTGGCGGCGCGGGGCCGGCTGATGCAGGCCTGCGAGCGGGGCGGCGCGATGGCCTCGGTCGAGGCGTCGGAGCCGGAGGTCCTCGAGGTCCTGGCCGCGGTCGAGGGCCGGGTGTCGGTGGCCGGGCTGAACGGGCCCGCGCAGACCGTCGTCAGCGGTGACGCGGCCGCGGTGGAACGGGTGGTGGAGCACTTCACCCGTGCCGGGCGGCGCACGCGGCGCCTGGACGTGTCGCACGCGTTCCACTCGCCGCACATGGACGCGATGCTGGCCGCGTACGAGGAGGTCGCCGCCTCCTGCGTCTTCCACGCCCCGCGGACCGTCCTGGTCTCCACCGTCACCGGCGCCCCGGCGTCGGCGGAGGAGCTGTCGGACCCGGGCTACTGGGCCCGGCAGGTGCGGGACGCGGTGCGGTTCCTGGACGCGGTGCGCACGCTCGAGTCGTCCGGCGTCGGCCGGTACCTGGAGTGCGGCCCGGCGGCGGTGCTGTCGGCCATGGGCGCGGCCTGCGGCGGCGAGGACGCGGTGTTCGTCGCCTCCCAGCGTGCCCCCCGGTCGCCCGGCGAGGCGGTGGACGAGGTGCGCGCGCTGGTGCGGGCGGCGGGTGCGCTGCACTTGGCCGGGCAGGAGATCGCCTGGGAGCGGGCGCTGCCCAAGGGCACGCCGGTGGACCTGCCGACGTACGCCTTCCAGCGCGAGCACTTCTGGCTCCGCCCCGCCCGCACCGGTCTGCGCGACGCGCGGCAGGCGGGCCTGGCGCCCGCCGACCACCCCTGGCTGGCGGCGGTCGTCGCCCAGGCGGACGGCGAGGGACACCTGCTGACGGGACGGCTGGTGCCGGGCGAGCACGCCTGGCTGCGGGACCACGCCGTCTTCGGCTCCGTCCTCGTCCCCGGCACCGGTCTGCTCGACCTGGCGCTCGCCGCGGCCCGTGCCGCGGGCGCGGCCGGCGTCGGGGAACTCACCCTGGCGAAGCCCTTCGTCCTCACCCCGGACACGCCCGTGCGGATCCAGGTGAAGGTCGGGGCGCCCGACGACGACGGCCGTCGGCCCCTCACGATCTTCAGCCAGCCCGAGACCTCCGCCGAGCCGGGTGCCTGGACGACGCACGCGACCGGTGAGCTGACCGATGGGGCGCCGGACGGCGCCCTCGACGGGCTCGCCGAACTGCGCGACTGGCCGGTGCCCGGCACCGAGCCGGTGCCGCTCGACGGTTTCTACGACACGCTCGGCGCGCAGGGCCTGCACTACGGGCCGGCCTTCCGCGGGCTGACCTCCCTCGCCCGGAGCGGCACGGTCGCCTACGGGCGGGTCGTCCTGCCCGAGGAGCAGCGCGCCGACACGGACGGCTTCGGTGTCCATCCGGCGCTGCTGGACGCGGCCCTGCACGTCCTCGCGGGCGTGGACACCGGCGACCGGCCGGAGGACACCGTCCTGCTGCCGTTCGCGTGGACCGGCGTGACCCTGTTCGCGACGGGCGGCACCGAGTTGCGGGTGCGCGTCGAGGTGACGGGGGCGGACGAGGCGGGCGGGCGGCAGGTGACGCTCCTCGCCACCGACCCGGCCGGAGAGCCGGTCCTGCACGCCGTCGGGCTCCGGGTGCAGCAGGCCACCGCGGACCAGTTGCGCGTGGCGGCCCCCGACGCACCGGACGACCTCTACCGCGTCGACTTCCAGCCGGTGGACCCGCCGGCCGCCGAACTGCCGGAGGGCGCCGTCGTGGTCGGCCGTGACGGCACGGTGGCCGACGCGCTGGGCGTGCCGCGCCACGCGGACGTCGACGCGCTGCTGGCGTCGGGCGACGCCCCGCGGCTGATCGTGGTCGACGCCACCGGTGACGCCGCCGGTGACGCCGCCGCGGACTCCGGGGCGGCCGTGCGGGCGGTGACGGTCGACGCGCTCGGCGTGCTGCAGCGGCTGCTGGCCGAGGACGCGCCGGCGGACGCCACGGTGGTGTGGCTGACCCGTGACGCGGTCGCCGCCCGCCCCGAGGACGCCGTCGGATCGCTGGGCGCCTCCCCGCTGTGGGGCCTGGTCAGGGCCGTGCGCGGCGAGTACCCCGACCGGGTGGTGCGGCTGGTCGACGTGGACGGCGCCGGTCTCGGCGCCGGCGCGCCCGCCGACCTGCTGGCCGCCGTGCTGACCCTGGACGACGAGCCGGAACTCGCGGTGCGGGGCACGGCCGTGTTCGCCCCGCGGCTCGTGCCCGCGCGCCGCACGGCGACGCGCGGCGCGGCCGGCCTCGAGCCGCCCGCGACGGACGGCCCGTGGCGGCTGGACATCCGCGAGAAGGGCAGCATCGACAGTCTCGAGCTGGTCCCGGCGGGCGGTCCGGAGCCGCTCGGCGAGCACGAGGTGCGCGTCGCGGTGCGGGCCTCCGGCATGAACTTCCGTGACGTGCTCAACGCCCTCGGCATGGTCGCCACGCCCGCCCTGGGCCTGGAGTTCGCGGGCGTCGTCCTGGAGACGGGCACGGCGGTGACGCATCTGCGGCCCGGGGACCGGGCGATGGGCCTCGCGCTCGGCGCGTTCGGCACCGAGGTGCGCGGCGACGGACGGCTGATGACCCGGCTGCCGGAGGCGCTGACCTTCGAGCAGGGGGCGACCGTCCCGCTGGCCTTCCTCACCGCCCACTACGCGCTCACCGAGCTCGGCGGGCTGCGCCCCGGGGAGAGGCTGCTGGTGCACGCCGCCGCCGGTGGTGTCGGCATGGCCGCGGTGCAGCTCGCCCACCACCTGGGGGCCGAGGTCTACGGCACGGCCAGCGCCCCCAAGTGGCCGGCCCTCGCCGCCCTCGGTCTGCCGCCCGGGCGGATCGCGTCCTCCCGCGACACCGGCTTCGAGGAGCGGTGGCTGGAGGCGACCGGCGGGACGGGCGTCGACGTGGTGCTGAACTCGCTGGCGGGCGAGTTCACCGACGCCTCGCTGCGGCTGCTGCCGCGCGGCGGCCGGTTCCTGGAGATGGGCAAGACCGACATCCGTGACCCGCGGGAGGTCGCCGCCGCCCACCCCGGCGTCGCCTACAGCGCGTTCGACCTGATGTCGCTGGAGCCGGAGCACCTCCAGCGGCTGCTGGCGGAGGTGTCCGCCCTGCTGGCCGACGGCACCGTCGTGCCGCTCCCCTACCTCGCGTACGACGTGCGGGAGGCGCCCGCCGCCTTCCGGCACATGGCGCAGGGACGGCACACCGGAAAGCTGGTGCTCACCGCGCCCCGGGTGCTCGACCCGGACGGCACGGTGCTCGTCACCGGCGGCACCGGCGACCTGGGCCGGGAGGTGGCGCGCCACCTGGTCGCGGAACACGGCGTCCAACACCTGGTGCTGACGTCCCGCCGCGGACCGCGGGCGCAGGGCGCCGCCGAACTGGTCCGCGAGCTGGAGGCGGCCGGCGCCCGGTCCGTGCGGGTCGAGGCCTGCGACGTCGCCGTCCGCGAGGACGCCGCCCGCGTCCTGGCCGCGGTGGATCCCGGGCACCCGCTGACCGGCGTGGTGCACCTGGCGGCCGTCACCGACGACGGCGTGCTGCGCAACCAGACCGCCGAACGGTTCGAGACGGTGCTCGCCCCGAAGGCGGACGGCGCCTGGCACCTCCACGAGCTGACGCGGGAGAGCGACCTCGCCCTGTTCGTGCTGTTCTCCTCCGTGGCCGGCACGCTCGGCTCGCCCGGCCAGGGCAACTACGGTGCCGCCAACGCCTTCCTCGACGCCCTCGCCGCGCACCGGCGCCGGCGCGGACTCGCGGGCGTCAGCCTCTCCTGGGGCCTGTGGGCCCAGGACGGCGGGGGCCTCACCTCGCGGCTGGGCGAGGCGGAGCTGGCCCGGATGCGCCGCACGGGAGCCCGCGCCATGACCGTGCCCGAGGGTCTCGCCCTGCTGGACGCGGCCCTGCGACGGCCCGAACCGCACCTGGTGCCCGCCCCGCTCGACCTCGGAGCGCTCCAGCGGGCCGGCGCCGAGCGCCTGCCGGCGATGCTCCGCGGGCTGGTGCGCACCGGCCCCCGGCAGGCGGCGCCGACGGCCGAGCACGCCTCGGGGCTCCGCGAGCGGCTGTCGGACCTGCCGGGCGAGGAGCGCACCGTCGCCCTGCGGAAGTTCGTGCAGCAGGAGGTCACCGCGGTGCTCGGCCTGTCCGCGGCCGTCCCCCAGGACAAGCCGATGCGCGAGTTCGGCTGGGACTCCCTGATGGCCGTCGAGCTGAAGAACCGCATCGCCAAGCACACCCAGGTCGCCCTGCCCAGCACCCTCGCGTTCGACTACCCGACGCCCCGGGCGATCGCCGACTTCCTGGACACCCGGCTCACCCCCGCCGAGCCGGTGCGTGACGACACCCCGCCCGCCGACCCGGCGCGCGCGGCCCGCTGGGCCCTGGAGCGGGTCACCGCCGACCAGCTGCGGCAGAGCGGCCTGCTCGACCGGCTGCTGGACCTGGCCCGCCCCGCCGGGACGCCGCCCGCCGGCGGCGCCGACGACGCCCTGCGCGCCGCGGGAGAACTGACCGAGGAGGAGATGGACGAAGCCCTCGACTCCATCCTCGGCGGCGTCTGACGCCGCCCCCACACCACCCGGGGACGCAGGAGCCGGACCCGGGCCGCATCCCCCCACCAGAACCGTTCCACAGGAGTTGATCAAGTGACAGTGACAACGACAGAGACCGCGGCGGCGCAGGAGCCGCGCGCCGAGCAGGCGCCCTCGCGCCGTAAATGGGTGGCTCTCGCCGTGGTGCTGCTCGCCGCCTTCCTGGACAACGTCGACTCGACGATCGTGACCGTCGCCCTCCCCGACATCCAGCGGGAGCTGGGCGCCGACTTCGCCACCGCGCAGTGGACCCTGGCCGGCTACGCCCTGGCCTTCGCGGTCTTCCTGATCACCGGTGGCCGCCTCGGCGACATCTACGGGCGCAAGCGGCTGTTCATCGCCGGCGTCGTCGGGTTCACGCTCGCCTCCGTGATGTGCGGCGTGGCCGCCTCGCCGGGCGTGCTGGTGACGGGCCGCCTGCTGCAGGGCGTCATGGCCGCGCTGATGGTCCCGCAGGTCATGTCGGTCATCATGACGACGTTCGAGCAGAAGGACTGGGTCGTCGCGTTCTCCATGATGGGCGCGGTCCTCGGACTCGGAGGCGTCGCCGGCCCGCTGCTGGGAGGCATCATCACGGATCTCGACCTGCTGGGACTGGGCTGGCGCGCGATCTTCCTGATCAACATCCCGTTCGGGATCCTGGCCGTCGGCCTGGCCCTGTGGTGCCTGCCCGAGAGCAAGTCCGAACAGGCGACACGGCTGGACGTCCCGGGCGTCCTCCTGCTCAGCCTGGCGGCGCTCGGCCTGATGTACCCGCTGGTCCAGGGCCGTGAGCAGGGCTGGCCCGGCTGGATGTTCGCCGTCATGGCCGTGGCGCTGGTGCTCCTGGTGCCGTTCGCCCTCTACCAGCGGCGCCGGCACGCCAAGGACGGGTCGGCCCTGGTGCCGCCCACCCTGTTCCGGCACCGCTCCTTCACCGCGGGCGTGTTCGTGGTGATGCTCGCCTTCTCCGGCATCACCTCGTTCTTCCTGGTGCTGACCTACCAGATGCAGCTGGGTCTCGGCTGGTCCGCGCTGCGCACCGCCCTGGTCACCGTGGCCTTCCCCATCGGCATCATGGCGACCTTCCAGATCGCCTGGCGCAAGGGGACCGCCAACGGGCGGGTGTTCGTCGCCATCGGCACCTCGATCATGGCCCTCGGTACGCTGCTGATGATCGCGCTGAACCACTTCCAGGGACCCGACCTGACCTGGCTGCAGCTCGCCGGGGCCGAGCTGGTCGTGGGCCTCGGCATGGGCCTGTGCTCGCCGATCCTCACCAACGTCGTGCTCGGCGACGTCCCGCCGCAGGACGCCGGCGCCGGATCCGGCGTCGTCAACGCGCTCATCCAGTTCGGCACGGCCGTCGGCATCGCCGTCGTCGGCGTCATCTTCTTCAGCCTCTCCGGTTCCGGCACGGGCCCCGACCGGGCCCAGCGCTTCAGCGACGCCACCGCGGCCACCCTCTGGTACAACGCGGGCGTCTTCGTCCTGGTCGCGGCGCTCAGCCCGCTGCTGCCGGGCCGCAAGAAGACCGAGCCCGACACCGGTCCCGAAACCGCGGACGCCGCCCGGTCCGCCGAGCAGGAGCCCGCCCTCGTGGGCGGCCTCGCGGCCGACCGGGCATAGGCCGAATTTCTCCCCTCCCCGAAAACTCCGGTGCGGCGGGCGCCAGTTATCTGTGCCAGCCTGATCGGAAGAAATGAAAAACCCCCACAGGAGGTCACGTATGGCGGAGACGCCCGACACCAATGCCCAGGAGACCGAGGTCCAGCGCAAATTCCGTGAGGCCCTGGAACGCAAGAGCAGGGCCAGCCAGGCCAAGCAGGCGCACGAGGACGGCCGGCTGAAGGTCAAGGGCATGAGCGGACCGGCCGGCAAGAAGCGCTTCATCCGCCGCAAGACCGGCTGAGCGCCGCAAGACCGGCTGAGAGCGCACGGCACGACGCGCGGGCTGCCCGCGGTCCCCCGTTTCCGGGGGGCCGCGGGCAGCCCTTTTTCTCGTTCTCACCTCGTCCGGTTCGCGATGCGGTCCGGGAATGCTCCGGAACTGCTCGAGAAACACTCGTGAACGACTGGAGAAATGCCCGCACGGGCCGTCTCCAACAGCGGTTTTCCGTCACGGCCGTGAAATGTCCCCGGGCGGTCGCGGAGCGGTTCTCGAGCACGGCTCCAGCGCTTCACGAGCGGCGGGCACCACAGTCGTGCGCAAGGGCGCGACAGGAACGTCCCGGACCGAGGAGCTGACCACCGTCGCCATGTCTGCCATCGCCGAGACCGTCAAGGCACCGGTTGCCCCGCAGGGCCGCTGGGAGGCGGACGCGCAGGCCCGCGCGGACCGGCTCGAGGCCCTCCTCGGCGATCCCTACGACCCGGCCAACCCGCACGGCCTGGGCGCCCTGTTCGCCGCCGACGGCCGGCGCACCCCGCCCGCCGCGACGGAGGAACTGCTCGCCGGAACCGGCCTCGCGGCGGAGTTCGTGCCGGCGGAGGAGGGCGGCCTGCTCACCCGCGCCGACCTGCTCGCCCGCGCGCTGCGCCCGGTCTTCCGGCGGGACGTCGCCCTCGGCTTCGGACACGGCATCACCTCGCTCTTCGCCTCCGGCGCGGTGTGGGCCGCCGGCAACCCCGGCCAGCGCCGCGCTCTGGCAGACGTGCTGCTCGGCGGGGGGCGCGCCGCGATCCTCCACCACGAGCTCGCCCACGCCAACGCGATCCTGCGCGACGAGTTCACCGCCCGCCCGGCGGAGGACGGCGGCCACCGGCTCCACGGCCGCAAGGAGGTCATCATCAACGCCTCCCGGGCCGACGCCCAGGTCGTCTACGCGCGCACCGACCCCGCGCGCGGCCCGCGCAGCCACTCGGTGTTCCTCCTCGACCCCGCGGAGGCCGGCCCCGGCGCGGTGCGCCACCTGGCCCGCATGGAGACGACGGGCATGCGGGGAGCGCTGTTCTCCGGCCTGGAGTTCACCGGGCGGTACGTACCGGGCGACGCCCTCGTCGGCGGCGTCGGCGACGGCGTCACCCTCGCGCTGCGCACCTTCCAGGTCAACCGGAGCCTGATCTGCGGTGTCGTCGTCGCCGCCGCGGACACCGTCCTGCGCTCCGCCGTCCGGGCGGCGACCACCGGCCGCACCGGCCCGCCCGCCCGCCGCTGGCACAAGGCCCTCACGGGTGTCTTCGCCGACCTGCTGGCCTGCGACAGCATGGCCACCGTCGCCCTGCGCGCCCTGGGCCTGCTCCCGGACCGCGCCCACGTCCTCGCGGCGGCCGTGAAGTACGCGGTGCCCGACCTGCTGCGGGAGAACCTGGAGGAGCTCGCCACCGTGCTCGGCGGCCGCGGCTACCGGCACGAGAGCCCGGAGTACGGCGCCCTGGGCAAGCTCGTCCGCGACCTGCCCGTCGCCGGGCTGGGCCACGCCGGGACCGCCTCCTGCCAGGCCGTGATCGTCCCCCAGCTTCCCTGGCTGGCCGAGCACGCCTGGTTCGTCGAGGAGGAGCCCCCGCCGGAGCTGTTCCGCGGCGGCCCGCGGCTGCCGCCGCTGGACTACACGACCCTGGGCATCGCGGGCGGCGGCGACTTCATGGCCGCCTCCCTCGCCGCCACCACCGACCGGCTGGCCGCCGCCCGCGGCGTCGGCGGCCGGATCGCCGCCCTGGCGCGGCTGGCCGAGGCGTTCACCGCGGAACTGCGCGCCCTGCGCGACACCTGCCGCGCGCTGCCGCCCGCGGGCACGGCGGGAGCCGACACCGCCGCCCTGTGCGTCCTCAGCGACCGGTACAGCCTGATCGTGGGCGCCGCCGCGGTCCTCGGCACGTGGGAGGCGCAGGACGGCACCGACCCCTTCCTCGCGGACGCGGCGTGGGCCGTGCTCGCCCTCTCCCGCATCGGGACACGGCTGGGCATCCCGGTGCCGGACGTGCCCGACGACTGCACCCGGCAGGTGCTGGACGAACTGATCCGCCGCTACCGGAGCGGGCACAGCTTCGACCTCGACGCCACGCTCCTCGCACAGTGACCGGTCCGACGCCGGCACCACCACCGGCCGCGGCGGCCGCGTGGCGCACCACGGAAGGGGGAGACAACGTGACGGGACCGATCCGCACGGACGTCCGGGAACCGGGCCGCACCGCGCCGGGCACCCGGCAGGCCGGCGCCGCCCGCATCACCGAACCGACCCACGTCGGCGGCCCTCACGGCCCCTGGGACCGGGTCCGCGACGCCATGGAGCTGCGGGGCAACGCCGTCGTCCACACGACCTGGGGCGAATGGCTCGGCGCGGCCGTCACCGACACCGCGCTGCGCCCCCTGCTCGGCCGGGACTGGCCGCGCTACCGGCGGCTGAGCGATCCCCTCGTGCGGCTCCGCTTCGTCACCTCGAGGATGGCCACCAAGTACACGGCCGCCGCCGCGCTGGGCGCCGAACCGGCCGAGCTGGACCTCGCCTACCGCATCGGGGGCAGGCCCTACCTGCGCGGACTCGACCAGATCGACGTGAGCCTCACCCACACCGACGACCTGATCGCCGTCGGCGTCAGCCGCAACGGCCGCATCGGCGTCGACGCCGAGCCCGCCGACCGGACCCTGTCCTTCGACCTCCTCCAGCAGCACATCTGCAGCCCCGCCGAGCGGGCCGAACTGCGGGACCTGCCCGAGGACCGGCGCACCGCCGAACTGCTGCGGCTGTGGACGCTGAAGGAGGCCTACACCAAGGCCCTCGGTCAGGGACTGCGGCTGTCCTTCAACGAGTTCGGCTTCGGCGTCGGCGGCGAGGGGCTGCTGGCGCCCGACGGTCACCCCGCCTCCCGCGGCGAGTGGTCCTTCGCCACCCACCGCGTCCTGGACCGCTACCTCGTCAGCGTCGCCTGCCACGACGCCGGCCTGGACACCTCCCGCGACACCTCTCCCCGCACCATGCTCGACGAGGGCTTCCTGAGCGCGGTGACCGGCCTCCTCACCGCCCCCGACGGCCCCGTCCGATGACCTTCGTCCGGCGACCCCCTTCGGAGCCTCGGTCGGCTCCCCCCGGATCCCGCGTCCGGTTCCGGGGCGCCCGTTCCGGCACGAGTCGCGCACCAGCGTGGTGTCAGCACCGTGTCAGCGGTTCGGTGGTGGCCGCGACCATACTCGTCGGGCGCTCTCATACAGAGGGAGGGAAGGGGGCCGCCGCAGTCGTCCACGCGTTCGCGAGGCTCGCGCGCAGAGCCCGCCGTGCCCACCGCACGCCGTTCGCGCGGCTCCGCACAGCCGTGCCCCCGAACCCATGACCGCCGCCCGCCATGTATGGCCCCCGCCGTCCGACGAGGTGACGACGGTCCTCGCCGACCTCGGCCGGCCGCCGCACCGCGAGACGGCCCTCGAACTGCGCGGCCCGCTGGACCGGGCCCGGATCGAGGCCGCCCTCGACCAGGCCGCCGCCCACGCGCCCACCGCCCCCGGCCACCGCATCGAGCACCACGGCCCTGGCCACCACACGCTGTGCCTGACGGCCTGCGACGCCTACCCCGTCGGCCTCCTCGCCGACCTGCTCACCCGCCCCGCGGCCGCACCCCGCGCCTCCCCGCGCGTCCTGCCGACCCCGCTGCAGCGGGAGCTCCTCGCCGAGGCGGACGCCCGCCCCGGCCTGCACGTCGAGCAGCTCGCCCTGTCCTGGCACGGGCCCCTGGACGCCGCGCGGTTCCGCGCCTCCTGGCAGAGCGTCACCGACCGCGAGAGCCTGCTCCGCACCGCCTTCGACGCCTTCGCCGACGGACCGGGACCGCTGCTCACCGTGCACGAACACGTCACGGCGGACGTGCGGTTCCTGCCCGCCGCGTCCACCGCCTGGGCCGACCTGGTGGAGACCGACCGCCGTGACGGCGTCGACCCCCGCAGGCCGGGCGCAGCCCTGCGCGTGACCGTCCTGGCGCCGGGCCTCCCGCACGGCGCGCATCCCGCCCGGGTGCTGCTCACCTACCACCACGCCCTGCTGGACGGCGTCGGCGCGCGCCTGCTGCTGCGCGAGTTCTACCGCGCGTACCTGGCGCACGGCCGTCTCCCCGGCGGGGAGCGCCGGCCCGGCCTGCCGGACTACGCCGAATGGCTCGGCCGGCGCGACACCGGCCCCGCCCGCGACCACTGGGCCCGCACCGCCCGGACCCCCGGCGCCTCCTCGCACGTACCGCCCCTGGCCACCGGGCCGGCCGGGCCCCCGCACGCCGCCCCGGAGCACGTCCGGCTGCGGCTGCCCGCGGACCGGGCCGCACGGCTGCACGCCTGGGCCACGCGCTGGGGCGGCACCGAGAGCGTCGCGCTGCAGGCCGTGTGGGCGGTGCTGCTGTACCGGGCGCGGGGCGCGCGGGGCGCCGCCCCGGTGAGCTTCCGGATCGGCGCGGACGGGCGCGGCGTCCTCCTCGACGGCGTGGAGAACATGCCCGCCCCGCTGCGCACCACGCTGCCGCTGTGCGTCGGCGTCGACCCGTTCTCCACCGTGGCGACGCTCCTCACCGAGGTGCGCGACCGCGTCCTGGACATGACGGCGTACGAGTGGGCGTCCCCGGGGCAGATCCGCGCCTGGTCGCGCCCGGAGGACGTCACGGACCCCGCGGACGACGGCGGACTGCTGGTCTTCGCGTCGCGGCCCCGCCTCCCGGACACCCTGACGGAGGCGCTCGCCGGTGAGGGCGTACGCGTCGGCCGGCCCGACACCCTCGCGGCCCTGACGGCGTTCCCGCTGACCCTCGCCGCCCACCACGATCCGGACGGCAGCCTCGTCCTGACCGCCACCTACGACCCCTCGCGGCTGCCCGGCGCCGCGGACCTCCTCGCGGCGAGCGCCCTGCTGCTGACGGAGCTGCCCTACACGGAGGCCGACACCACGACCGTCGCCGACGTCCTGCGCCTGCTGTCCACGGCGGCCGCCACGGGTGCGGCCACGACGCCCCCGCCCACGCCGGGCCCCCGGGCGTCCGCCCCGCCCGCACCGCCGCTCGAGGTGCTGCGCACGGCCGACGGGCCCGGCACCGACACCGTCTGCCTGGTCCGCGGCCCCGGGGTTCCGCGGACCCTGTACGACCGCCTCGCCGAGGCCTACCGCGGCCCCGAGGCCGTGCTCCTGCTGCACCCGGACCCCGCCGACCCGCACGTCCTCCGGCAGGCGGTGCGCACACTGGCGGACGACGGCCGGGTCGTCGCCGTGTTCGGCTTCTCCGGCAGCGGGGCCACCGCGTACGAGACCGCGCGGCTGGTCGCGGCCGTCGGCGGTCGCACGCCCGCGCTCCTCGTCTCCGGCACCGCGGCCGGGGCCCCGGAGCTGGCCCGGACGCTCGAGACGGCGGCGGCGCGGACCGCGGCCGACGGCGGCTGCCAGCAGTGAGGGCCGGAGCCCACCGGCTCCGGCCCTCACCCACGGGCCCGCAGGCCCGTTGACCAGCAGGCCCGCAGGCCCGCAGGCCCGCAGGCCCGCAATCGTGCGACGTCTACGCGGCGAGCGCCGCCCGGTCCAGCTTGCCGTGCGCCGTCACCGGCAGCCGGTCCAGGTGGCACACGCGCTGCGGCAGCATGTGCGCCGGCAGCCGCTCGCCGAGGGCCTGCCGCACCGCCGTCCCCGGCACCGTCCCGCGGTCCGCGACGACGTACGCGGTCAGCGACTGCTCGCCGTGCCCGTCGCGTGTCACCACGCACGCCGCGCCCGAGACGCCGGGCACGGCGCGCAGCGCGGCCTCGATCTCGCCGAGTTCGATGCGGAACCCGCGCAGCTTCACCTGGCCGTCCTGACGGCCCGCGTAGTACAGCCGCCCTCGTTCGTCGGCCACCGCCCAGTCGCCGCTGCGGTAGTGCGGGCCCGTGCCGTCGTCGGCCTCGACGAACCGGCCGGCCGTCAGTTCCGGCCGTCCGAGGTAGCCGTGGCTGACGCCGGTGCCGGACACCCACATCTCGCCGGGCTCGCCCGCCGGCACGGGGCGGCCCTGCGCGTCCCGCAGCGACACCGACAGGTGCGGCAGCGGACGGCCGACCGGCGTGCGGCCGGCCGTCGCCTCGTCGAGCACCGCCTCGTCCAGCGGGCACCAGGTGACGTGCACGGTGGTCTCGGTGATCCCGTACATGTTGACCAGCAGCGCGTTCGGGGCGGTGCCCGCCGCCCACCAGGCGCGCACGTCGGCCGGGACCAGCGCCTCCCCGCCGAAGACGACCCGGCGCAGCTCGGGCAGCCGCACCTTCTCGGCGACGGCCTCGGCGACGAGGTTGCCGAACGCGGACGGCACCTGGTTGAGGACGGTGACCCGTCGGGACGCCAGCAGCAGCGCGAACTCCAGGGGGTCGGTGGCCGCCTCCCGGTCGACGACGACCAGGTGGCCGCCGTACAGCAGGGGGCCCCACAGCTCCCACACGCTGAAGTCGAAGCTCAGTGAGTGGAACAGCGTCCACACGTCGTCAGGGCCGGTCTCCGTCAGGGGGATCGCCGCGTCCAGCAGCGCCAGCACCTGGGCGTGGCCCACCATGCAGCCCTTGGGGTCGCCGGTCGAGCCGGAGGTGTAGATGACGTAGGCGGTGTCCTCCGGCAGCCGGGGCGGCCCGCCCGCGTCGGCGTGGTCGGCCGTCCGGGTCGCCAGGACGTACCGGCCGGCCTGGGCGACCGGGGTCTCGCCCGGCAGCAGGCCGCAGTCGGACAGCACCAGCTCCGTGCCGGAGTCCCGCAGCAGGTACTCCTGGCGGGCCTGCGGGTAGGCGGGGTCCACCGGCAGGTAGGCCGCCCCGGACCGCAGGATGCCGATGACGGCCGCGGGCGCGTACCGGCTGCGGGCCGCGCGCAGCGCCACCAGCCGGCCGGGTCCCGCGCGGCCCCGCAGTCGCCGGGCGATGTCGTCGGCGAGCCACTCCAGTTCCAGGTAGGTCGCCTCGCCCTCGGCGTCGGACACGGCGGTGCGGGCGGCGTTGCGTGCCGCGACGGCCGCGAACCGGGTGTCGAGACGGTCGGCGGGGGCGGGGGTGGTGGCGTCCATCAGGTCCTCCTGTCGGGCGGGGTGCGCCTGGTCATGCGGAGCTCTCCGCGAGCGCCGCTGGGGCCGGGGCGGCGGTCCGCGGCAGCGCGTGCGCCAGGTAGCTGGCCACGTCGCCCGGCGTGGTGCCCCGGCCGAAGATGCGGTCCGCGCCCAGCGCGGCGGCCGAGGCCGGGTCGAAGCGGGGCCCGCCCACCACCAGCAGGGGGCGTTCGTGCTCGGCGAACTCCACCCGCAGCTCCGCGCTCAGTTCGCGGACGTTGGTCAGGTGCGCGTCCCGCTGGGTGACGGCCTGGGAGACCAGCACGGCGTCCGCGCCCTCGGCGCGGGCCCGGCGCACCAGGTCGCCGACCGGCACCTGCGCGCCCAGGTTGACCACGCGCATCTCCTGGCAGGCCTCCAGGCCCTTCTCGCCCGCGAAGCCCTTGATGTTGAGGATCGCGTCGATGCCGACGGTGTGCGCGTCGGTGCCGACGCACGCGCCCACCACCACCATCCTGCGGCCGAGCCGCTCGCGCACCGCCGCGTCGACCTCCTTGACCGACAGCAGCGGGTAGTCGCGCTCGGCCACCACCACCTCGTCCAGGTCCACGGCGTGCGCGACGGGCCCGTAGACGACGAAGAAGCTGAACCGGTCGCCGCCGACGGGCTTGCCGTGCACCAGCAGCGGGCGTTCGATGCCCATGCGGCGGGCCAGGCGCAGCGCGGCGCCCTCCGCCAGCGGGCCGTGCGGCAGGGGCAGCGTGAACGACACCTGCACCATGCCGTCGTCGGGGGTGTCGCCGTAGGGGCGGACCGGTCCGGTCGCGCGCGGTGCGGCGGCACGCTCGGCGGCCCCGTCCGGGTCGGTGCGCTCGACGTCCATGGAGGTCACGTTCCTTCCAGAATCTCGACGGCCGGGTTGCGGTAGCCGGGCGCCCGGGGGACCACGCCCTCGGCGCCGCGTCCGCCGGTGGCGGGGCGGCGCATGCCGCCGAAGGCGCCGCGGGCGACGGCGTCCAGCAGGCCCCGTTCGCAGATGTCCTCGAGCAGGGTGACGGCCTCGTCGAGCACCTGGTGCGCCCGCCGGACGATGAATCCGTCGCGGGGCGGGCGGAAGTCCTCGGCGAGCGAGCCGGCGGCGCCGAGCACGTAGCGGACGTTGCCCAGCGCGAGGTCGCGGTCGGACAGGAACGGGGTGACGACGGCCTCGGTCATCATGCCGACCAGGAGGATGCTCTGCCCGGTCAGTGTTCCCGCCAGGTTGAAGAAGCCGTTGAGGAGGTGGCCGCGGAAGATGTCCCCGGTCATGTGCTTGGTCGGGGGCATCCACTTCAGCGGCGCGTCGGGGAAGAGCTCGCGGGCCAGCAGGGCGTGCGCGAGTTCCAGGCGGAACGACTCCGGCCGGTCCGGGTCGATCTCGAAGGCGTGGCCCAGGCCCATCTGTCCCGCCGTCAGGCCGGCCTCGGTGGCGAAGTACTCGTTGAGCAGCTGGCTCGCGGTGACCGTGTGCGCGGCCTCCACCGCGTCCGCGGTGGTGAGGTAGTTGTCCTCGCCGGTGTTGATGACGATGCCGGCCCGGGCGTGCAGCTGGCGGGAGAAGCGCTGGTCGACGAAGGTGCGCACCGGGTTGATGTCGCGGAACAGGATGCCGTACATGGAGTCGTTGAGCATCATGTCCAGCCGCTCCAGGCCGGCCAGGGTGGCGATCTCCGGCATGCACAGCCCGGACGCGTAGTTGGTGAGGCGGACGTACCGGCCCAGTTCCTCGGACACGTCGTCGAGCGCGGCCCTCATCAGCCGGAAGTTCTCCCGGGTGGCGTAGGTGCCGGCGTATCCCTCGCGGGTGGCGCCCTCGGGCACGTAGTCCAGCAGGGACTGCCCGGTGGAGCGGATCACGGCGATCACGTCGGCGCCGCCGCGCGCGGCGGCCCTGGCCTGCCGCATGTCCTCGTAGATGTCGCCGGTCGCCACGATCAGGTAGATCCACGGCGCGGGCGGGTCGCCCAGCCGGCCCGTCCTGCGGTCCCGTTCGGCGCGCTGCCCGTCGATGGCCCGGATGCCGCGGGCGACCGCCCGGCGGGCCGCGAGCGCGGCCGCGTCGGCGTCGGCGCCCTCGGGGACGCGGAAGGGCACGTCGCGGGCGGCGGCCCGGGCGGCCAGTTCGGTCAGGTTCCGGTACCGGCCGGTGCGCAGCGCGTCCCACACCGGCAGGCACACGCCGTGCTCCAGGCCGACGGTGTCGACGACCCCGTCGACGAGGCGGTTCACCCAGGGGATGCCTTCGGCGTCGGCGCCGTCCAGTCCGGCCAGGCGCAGCGTCGCCCGCTCGACCGAGACGGTGGTGTGCGACCGGGCCAGTTCCACCACGGGGTGCCCGGCCCGTTCGGCCAGTGTCCGCGCCCGCGCGACGGTGGCGCCGTCCAGTCCGAGTTTCGCCGGCATCGCGGCGACGGGCGCGGTCACGGCGTCACTTCCCGGTGGCCGCCGGCCGCGCGGTCGAACAGGGCGCGCACCCCGGGCACCTCGCGCACCAGCCGCAGGGCGAGGTCGCTGTGGCCGGGCAGGTAGCCGTTGCCGATGAGGAGGGTGACGTCCCGGCCCAGTCCCTCGGCGCCGAGCGCCGCCGCGGGGAACGACGTCGCCATGGAGAAGAACACCACCGTTCCGCCGTCCCGGGTGGCGAGCACGGCGGCGTGTTCGCAGCCGCCGACGTCGGTGCAGACCACGGTGACGTCGTGTTCGCCGCCGCGGCCCAGCAGGGCGTGCACGGCGAGCGCGTCCCGGGCGTCGGCGCACACCGTCTCGTCCGCCAGCCCGCTCGCGGCCAGCGCCCGCGCCTCCGCGGCGTCCGGCACCACCCCGGTGACCCGTGCGGCGCCGGCCCGTCGGGCGGCCGCCAGCGCCAGGGAGCCCGACTTGCCGGACGCGCCCAGCACCAGCACCGAGGGCGCGGAGCCCTCGCGCGCGCGGGAGCGGACGACCCGTTCGGTCAGCGCGGGCGCGCCGCACACGTCGAGCACCGACAGGACGAGGTCGTCGGGCAGGTCGTCGGGCAGCACCGCCGCCACCGACCGGCCGAACAGGATGGCGTGGCCGCGTGCCGGGATGCGCTCGCCGAGCCCGTCCCAGTCGCGCAGCCCGTCGGTGATCTCCAGCGGGGTCAGGGTCAGCGACACCAGGGTGGCGATCCGGTCGCCCGGCCGCAGCCCCAGCGGGGAGTCCGGGCCGGCCTCGGCGACGGTGCCGATCAGCATGCCGCCCGACCCGGTGACCGGGTTGTGCATCTTGCCGCGCTCCCGCACGATCGCGCAGACCGCGGCCCGCAACGCCCGCGGGTCGCCTCCGTGGGCCTCGCGCAGCTGCCGGAACGAGGCGGCGTCGAGGTTGAGGCACGTCACGTCGACGCGGACCTCGTCCGCACCGATCCGCGGGTCGGTGTCCAGGCGCAGCGCCCCCTGGGGCAGCGTCCCGGCGGGGGCGAGGACCCGGTGCAGGCCCAGGCCGGACGACGTCACGGGGGCTGCGGCGGGCGCCGTCGCCGCGGTCACGACGCCGCTCCGACCAGGGCCCGGGCGCTGGTCCACCACAGCCGCCCTTCCTCGGGCAGGGTGTGGATCGGGTCGTAGTAGTGGTGCACGCGGTCCAGCGCGGCCGGGTCGTCGTGCTCGACCGTGGTCCGGTAGTTCTTGCTCCAGGAGGAGATGCCGCGGCGCCGGTCGTAGCCGTCGACCTGGTCCACCCACCGCTTGCCGACGTACGGCACGTCGCAGACGAGGCGGGGGGTGGCGAATCCCGGCAGGTATCCCATGATCGAGCGCTGCAGGCTCTGCGCACGCCACAGCGGCAGCCGCCAGTGCTCGGCGCCGGGGATCATGTCGCAGAGGTAGAAGTAGTACGGCACCACACCCGCCGAGTCGAGCAGCGCGAAGCACAGGTCGAGGAGCGCCTCGGGCGTGGCGTTGACCCCGTCCAGCAGCACGCCCTGGTTGCGCACGTCGCGCAGCCCGGCCGCCAGCAGCGCCCGGGACGCCTCGGCGACCAGCGGGGTGATCTGCTGCGCCGCGTTGGCGTGGGTGTGCAGGGCCAGGGACACCCCCCGCTCGCGGGCCTTGGCCGACAGTTCGGCGACGCCTTCCAGGACCCGTGGCGCGAGCCAGTGCTGGGGGAGCCCGATCAGGCCCTTGCTGGCCAGGCGGATGTCGCGCACCGAGTCGAGTTCCAGCAGCCGGTCGACGAAGGCGGCCAGCCGGGGCCAGGGAACGTTGGCGACGTCGCCGCCGGAGACCACCACGTCCCGCACGGACGGCGTGGCCCGCAGGTACTCGATCATGCGGTCCAGCCGGTCCGCGGGGCGCAGCACGAACCGGTACTTGGTCACCTGCGGCGTGGACGTTCCGACGAGGTCCATGCGGGTGCAGTGTCCGCAGTACTGCGGACACGTCGTCACCAGTTCGGCCAGGACCTTCGTCGGGTAGCGGTGGGTCAGGCCCTCCACCGTCCACATCTCCGCCTCGTGCAGCGAGTCGCGGGACGCCAGGGGGTGGCTGGGCCAGGACGGCTGCCGGTCGGAGGCGACCGGGAGCATGTACCGGCGTACCGGGTCCGCGTACCAGGCCGCCGTGTTCACCGGCTCCCCGGGCGCGAAGGTGTTCAGCACGTGCGGGGTCAGCAGCACCGGCATGGTGGCGTGCAGGCTCTGGTCGGCGGCCAGGTCGGCGTAGAACGCGTCCGAGAGTCCGCCGCCGGCGACCGCGCGCAGTTCCTCGACGCCCTTGACGCAGTGGGCGCGCTGCCACTGCGCGTCGCGCCACTGGGCCTCGGTGACGTCCCGCCAGCCGGGGAAGCGCCGCCAGTCCGGCTCGACCGCCTGGTGGCGGCGGTAGGCGTACGGCTGCGGAAGGGGGTCGGCGACGGCGTCTGCGGGGACGGTCCCGGCCCCGGGTGAACGGGACACCCTGCTCCTCGATTCCTCCGGCGTCACGCCGGTCAGTCGGTGGTCCGGCCGGCGGGCGCGAGGGCGCGCCCGCCGGTCGTTTCAGTGGGCGAAGCGGTAGACCAGCGACCCGTCGTCGCCGTCGGGAAGCCGGGTGAGGCCGGCGCGCTCGATGACCGCCCGCGAGGCGTGGTTGTCCTCGGTGGTGGTGGCCAGGACGGTGGTCACGCCGGGGCGGGTGGCGGCCCAGCGGGCCAGCTCCCGCAGCGCCTCGGTGGCGTAGCCGTGGCCCCGGGCGGCCTCGGCCAGGTCGAAGCCGATCTCCACCGATCCGTCGGCGGGCGGGCCGTGGAAGCCCATGGCGCCGACCACCGCGGCGTCCTCGGTCCTCATCAACAGGTACATGCCCCAGCCGGGCTGGTGCGCGCCCGCGTCCTCGGCGCGGACGAGCATCCGGGCGGCCACCCGGGTCTCGGCGCTCGGCGCGCCGCCCACCCAGGTCAGGCCGCACGTCGCGCCGTCGGTGATCTCGCGGGCCTCCTCGGGCAGCGCCTCCCGCAGCCACAGCCGGTCGGTCGTCAGCAGCTGCGGGGCGGGCCGGGCGGCGTCCTCGGCGGCGATCCGGGCGACGGCCTCGGGCCGGCCGTCGGTCCACACCTCGGCCACCCGGTCGAGGCAGGACTGCTCGGTGCCGGTCCAGCCGGTGGTCTCCCAGCCGGCGGGCAGCGGTGACCGGCTCGGCCAGACCGCGTACTGCCGGTGGGTGCTGACGATGACTGCGTGCGTCATGTGTGTGTCTCTCCTGCTGGTCGCGTGCGCGCCGGCGGCCCCGCGGCCCCGGGCGGTGGTGGCCGCCGCCGTGCCGGTGCCGCGGGGCGGCCCGGACCGGCGGCGCCCGGTCAGGGGAGCGGGTCGATGCCGTCGAGGGCGTCGAGGAGGCGCTCCAGGTCCTCCTGCGGGCCGAGGGAGATCCGCAGGTGGCCGGGGAAACCGAACCGGCCGGCGTCCCGGACGAGGATGCCGTGCTCCTCGGCGAGCAGCCGTTCGGCGGCCGCGGAGTCGCTCACCGGCACCGCCACGAAGTTCGTCGCGGACGGCAGCGACCGCCGGCCCCGGCGCTCCAGTTCGGCGCGGAACGCGGCCCGGCGCAGCGCGTTCTCGCGCCGCACCAGCGGTATGTGGTCCGTGTCCTCGAGCGCGGCGACGGCCGCGGCCTGCGCCACGGCGTTCACGCTGAACGGCATCGTGCCCTGCGCGGCGCGCAGCCGGCCGGTGAGGTCGGGGCTGCCGACGGCGTAGCCGACGCGCAGCGCGGCGAGGCCGTGGGCCTTGGAGAAGGTGCGCAGCGACAGCAGCGGGGCGCCGCTGCCCAGGTAGTCGCAGAGCCGGGGGGTGCCGGCGGGGGCGAACTCGAGGTAGGCCTCGTCGAGCACCAGGGGGGTGCCGGTCACCGCGGCCCGCTCCACGAGCAGTTCGAGGTCGTCGTGGCCGAGCACGGCGCCGCTGGGGTTGTGCGGGTGGCACAGGTGGACGAGGCCGGCGTGCTCCATCGCGGCCGCGACGGCCCGGACGTCGACCCGGGTGCCGTCGAGGGGGATCTCCTCGCAGCCGCGGCCCGTCGCCTCGAGGCAGACGCGGTAGCCGGGGAAGGTTCCGGCGGTGGTGACACCGGGCCGGCCGCGGTCGCCCAGGGCCAGCGCGGTCAGCAGGACGAGTTCGTCGCTGCCGTTGGCCACCACGACCCGGTCCTCGCCGACCGCGTTGTGCGCGGCGACGGCCCGGACCACGTCGAGCCGGGCGGGGTCGGGGTAGCGGGCCGTGGGCGTCAGGGCCTCCCGGGCGGCCCGCAGCGCCAGGGGGCTGGCGCCGTACGGGCTCTCGCTCAGGTGCAGCCGGGCCGGCTCCGCGCGGACCGCGGTCACGCTCACGCCGCGTCCCCCAGCAGGATGCCGAAGCAGTAGCTGCCCGGCTCCGCCTCCAGGGTGAGGAACTGGTGCTCGGCCCCGGCGGGGACGTGCAGCAGCGCCGGGGAGGCGAGCCGGTGCGTCTCGCCGTCGACGGTCACCTCGATGCGGGCGCCGCCCGGGTTGGGCGAGACCAGGAAGTAGATCTCCGCCACCTCGTGGCGGTGCGGGTCGGCGACGGGTTTGCCCACCAGGTGGTCGATGGGGCCGCCGGCGAGCTGCACCGGGACCCCGCCGAACATGTCCGCCGTCAGGTAGAAGGGTGCGGGCTGGTGATGGCCCGCGACGGGGAGGAACTTCGGGACGTCGGTGCGGACGCCGGCGGTTGCCATGATGACTTCTCCTCTTCCGGACCGGATCGCTCACGCTCCCGCAGAGCGTGGCCGATCCGGATAGAGCGCCGGTGGAGCAGCCGCCGGGAACCGGTCAGGACGCCGTCGTGCCGGCGAGCGCCGTCACCGCTCCAGGTTCCTCCCGCGGTGCCTCGGGGGCCTCTCGCGGCGGTTCCACCACGAAGGACAGCTCCTCGGCCACCCGCTCGGCGAGCCGGAACATGGCGTCGTGGTCGGCGACGACTCCCTCCACCCAGCCGATCTCGGAGGTGTGCACGCCCGGGGGAAGCCGGTCGCCGGGCGCGTGGGGGCAGTTGATCCGCTTCACGCCCTCCAGGGCCGAGGCGGCGCGCAGGCCGTGCACCCCGGTGTACGTGCCGCCCTCGTAGGGCGCCAGGAACGACCGGGTGAAGACCACCCGTTCGTCCTCGGCCCGGACGTGCGACACGTCCTCGCCGAGGGCGACCCGCCCGGCCAGGGTGACGGGGTCCAGGTCCCCGGCGAGGCGGGCGAGTTGCACCTGCCAGCCGCCCAGCCGCCCGTTGACCTCGATGATCCGCGGCCCGTCGGGGGTCAGCTTGACCTCCGTGTGGGTGACTCCGCGGGTCACCCCCAGGGCGCGCAGCGCCGCGGTGACCAGCTCGAGCACGTCCTCGCGTTCCGTGGCGGCCAGTGCGGCCGGGCGCAGCTGACCGGTCTCCCGGAACGGGGGCGAGAGCGGGAACTTCCCGGTGACGGCCCAGTGGGAGATCCTGCCCGCGGAGACCGCCGACTCCACCGACACGTAGTCGCCGAACCTGCCGCGGTCCTGGCCCCGCAGGAACTCCTCCAGCACCAGCGGTTCCGGGTCGGCGCCCGTCAGCAACGCGGCGGTGAGCGCGGCGCCCTCCTCGGCGGTCCCGACGAGGTGGGTGCTGCGGCTGCCCAGGCCGCCGGCCGGCTTGAGCACGGCGGGCAGCCCCACCGCGGCGAGGGCCGGCTCCCAGTCGGCGGGCCCCTCCAGCCGGTGGTGGCGCACGGAGTCCACGCCGTGCTCCCGCAGCCGGGTCCGCTGCGCGTGCTTGTCCCGCAGCAGGCCCACCGTCTCCGGCGAGTGGTACGGGACCCGCAGCCGGACGGCGAGCTGCGCGGTGTCGTGCAGCCTCTTCTCGCTGAAGGTGAGGATGGCGTCCGGGCGGTGGGCGCGCAGCTGCCGCGCCGACACCTCGAGGTCCTCGCTCAGCACGACCACGGGCACCAGGTCCTCGGCGAGCAACTGGACGGTCTGCGTGTGCGGGGAGGGCCACAGCGCCAGCACCACGTCGCCCAGGGGCTCCAGGCCCTCGGTGACGTCGAGCACGGTCGCGGACCCCTCGTCGTAGATCACGACGATGACGGGACGGTCGGACATGGCGGACTTCCTTCGGAGACGGACGGTGGGGGCGGGGCGGGCGGAGGCGGGGCGGGGGCGGGGGCGCTCAGAGCGCCGGCAGGTCGGACTCCTCGGCGTAGCGCACTCCGGAGAGCACGCTCGCCAGGGGGGTGCGCGGGACACCGGCCCCGCCGGCCGGCGCGGGCCGGTCCCGCACGCCGAAGAGGGGCAGGGCCGGTCCGGTGCCGGTCACCTCGGTCTCGACGCTCCGGTGCGCCGCCCACCGGAGCCGGCCGAGCCGGAACCGGTCGCTGACCACCCGTTCGCCCCGGACGGCGTTGACCTGGACGCCGTCGTGCTCGAACCCGAACTTGCGGCACACGCCCCGGGAGGCGTCGTTGCCCTGGCGGACGACGGAGAACGCCTCCTCGGCCCCGAGCCCGGTGAACGCCAGTTCCAGCGCGGCGGCCCGGGCGTGCCCGCCCAGCCCCTCGCCCTGCCGCCCCAGGGACAGCCAGGACGTCAGCAGCACCTCCCGGGTGACGCCGAAGTCCCGCGCACCGAGGCTCTGCGAGCCGATCACCTCGCCGTCGTGGACGACGACCAGGTACAGCGTCCAGTCCTGCGGGCTCCACGACGCCATCGCGTTCCAGTGGCGCTGCAGCACCCGGCGGGCGACCTCCTCGGGGGAACCGTCCGTCCACTGCGAGAAGAACGGCATGAAGCCGGGCGCGTGCACGCCTTCCACCGCGCACGCGGCGAGCGCGTCGAGGTCCTCGGGGGAGGGCCAGCGCAGCTCGACGCGCGAGGTACGCGCCCGGACGCCGGTGAGCGGCCAGTGGTTCATGGTGTACGGCATGGCGACCTTCCGTCGGACGGGAGCGGCGTGAGCGTTAGGAGCGGCGGGGACGGCGAAGGAGGCAGGGGGCGGCGAAGACGGCCGGGAACGGCAGAGGCGGCCGGGAACGATGGACGACGACGGCGGAGGCGGCCGCCGTCAGACCGCGGCGGGTTCCGGGCCGGAGACGGCGTCCCGCGTGTCGTCCTTCTCGTCCTTGCCGGACGCCTCCGGCGCCTTGTCCGCGGCGGGCAGGTCCGCGGTGACGCCGAGCGTCGTCCGCAGCCGCACCGACACGGCGACGACCGCCAGGCAGACGGACACCAGCAGGGCCATCAGCGCGATGCCGTCCGCGACCGGCAGGGCGGCACCCGCCAGCGCCGGGCCGGCCACCGAACCGGTGGACACGGCGACGGACAGCAGCGCGTTGACCCGGCCCCGCATCGGCTGCGGCGCGATGTCGTTCAGCAGGGACGTCACGACGGGGAAGACCAGCGCCTCGCCCACGGAGAGGAGCACCACCCCGCCCAGCGCCAGGGTCAGCGCCTCGCCGCCGCCGCTGCGCCCCGCGACCGCCACCAGCGCCCACGCCACCGCCCAGACCGCCCCGGAGGCCGCCAGCACGGTGCTGCGCCGGAACCGCTGCAGCGGCTCGGCCAGCAGCACCTGGGCGGCCACGGCGACCAGGATGTTGAGGGCGAAGACGCCGGAGAGGCCGCCCGCGCCCACCGCGCCGCCCATGGTCAGGTAGCCGGGCAGGCCGGAGCGGAACTGCCCGTAGGAGACGAGCGAACACAGCGCCAGCACCGCCAGCAGCGCCCCGATGTGCCGGTGCGTCAGCACCGCCCGGTAGCCCCGCGGGCCGGCGGTCGCCTCCTCGTCCGCGTCCTTCGCGTCCGTCTGTCCGGTCACCCGCGGCAGCAGCCAGAACAGCGCCGCGCCGGCCAGCAGGAACGTCGCCCCGTCGGCCAGGTACAGCGCCGAGAACCGCGCGGCACGCGAGCCGACGTCGAGCGACGCCAGCGCACCGCCGGCCATCACGCCCAGGCCCGTCATGGCGTTGAAGACGGCGAAGTCGGCGGAGTAGGCGAGCTGCCTCTCCCGCGCCGACGTCGCGCCCGCGTACAGGAACCGCAGGGCCGTGCCGACCCCGCTGATGCCGAAGCCGTACACCACGGCCGCGAGCATCGCCGTGGTCGCGCCGGTGACCTGGGCGTACAGGGCCGTGCCCACGCCCGCGACGGCCATCACCAGCGGCACCGTCGTGCGGGGCGCGAACCGGTCGAGCAGGGAACCCCAGAGCAGCCCGCCGAACACGGCGGTGGCCGCCTGGACGGCCAGCGTCGTCGCCGGCACCCAGGCGGGCAGCCCCCGCACCTCGCTGAGGTAGATCCACAGGAAGGGCAGCACCAGGCCGCCGCCGAAGGAGTTGACGGCGTTGACGCCGAGGACGATCCGGGTGCGGGGGGTCAGCTCCCGCACCACGGCGAGGGGTTTGGGCATCAGTGCGCCTCCAGTACGTACAGCCACGAGTGGGGGGTGCCGAACGGCACGATGCGGCGCGGTACCAGGCCCGCCGCGGCGAAGAGCTCCTCGTAGGTCTCCTTGGTGTGCAGCGGGACGCCCATCAGGGCGTGCGCCAGCTCGTAGCCCAGGGAGAACACGGGCAGCGACGCCGCGTCCGCGCTGTCGGGACGCAGCACGGTGTCGGCGAGCACGAAGGTGCGGGCCGCGGGGAACGCCTCCCGCAGGCGGGTGAAGGTGTGCGGGCGGGTCTCCGGATCGGCGAGCAGGTCGTGGAGCAGGAAGAAGCTCATCACCGTGTCGACCTCGGCGAGCCGGTCCCGCAGCGCGTCGCGGTGGCACACGTCGAGCACGTCGGCCCGGACCGCCTCCACCCGGTCGGCGAGTCCGGCCTCGGCGATGGTGCGCCGCCCCAGGTCGGTGGCCGGGCCGCTGATGTCCAGGCCCAGGCCGCGGGTGCCGGGGCGGTCGGCGACGACGCGGGAGACCCGCGCGGAGATGCCGCTGCCCAGGTCGGCGAGGACCGAGAAGTCCACGTCGGCCAGGACGTCGTCCAGCAGGCCCGCCATGAACGCGCGGTCGTTCTGGCCGGATCCGAGCGCGACCATGGCCTCGTCGCGGAGCACGTCGGAGCCGAACGCGGCCTCGCCGGTGACGATGCGGTGGGCCTGGGTGAACACCTCGTCGTACCCGCCGACGCCCCAGGTGAAGTAGCCGCGCATGCGGATGATCTCCTGGCCCGCCGAGGTCAGCAGCACCTTGTCGGTGTCCTGCAGCCGCAGCCAGCCGCAGGTGGCGGCGGCGCGGACGAGTTCGCGCAGGACCCGTTCCCGGACGGCGGGGCCCAGTTCGGCGGCGAGGACGCGCAGGTCGAGCAGCGGGTCGGCGGCGAGCCGCTCCCACACGCCGAGGCGGTCGAGGGTGTGGACGACGGTACCGGCGACGTAGCCGTTGAAGGCCTGGTCGACGCCCATGGGGGCGGGAGCGGCTCCGGCCCAGTCGGCGGGCAGGGCGAGGGCGGGGGAGTGGTCCTGGACGGCTGTCATGGCGGTCCCTTCGGGTGCGGAGCGGTGGATGTCAGGCGGGCCGGGGCCACCCGGTGAGCAGCTCACCGAGCAGGCCGTCGGCGGAGGAGGCGCCGGCGACGGGGGAGTAGACGGCGAGCGCCACGGCCCAGCGGCCGTCCGCCGGTGCGAGGGCGCACCGCAGGAGCGGGACGTCGGCCGCGGCGAAGGACGTACCGAGGGTGGCGGCCAGCGCTCGAGCCCCCGGCTCGCCACGCTCGTCCGGCGCGAGCACCTCCACCCGCACCGGCTCCCGCGACGCGGTCGCGAACCAGCGGCCGGCGTGCCGGGTGAACACGGTGCGCAGGTGCGGATGGCGGTCGAGCAGTCCGGCCAGGGCGGCCTCGACGTCGGCCGGGGCGGGTGCCGGTCCGGGCCGTACGGCCGTCGCGCTCAGCACGCGCTCGGCGGCGTCGCCGCGGCGGACCAGGTCGTGGAAGAACGGGCGCTGCTCGGCCGGCTTGAGCGGCCGCAGTCCCTCCGGGGGACCGGCGACCGGGCCGGACCGCCGGAAGGGGTAGCCGGGCAGGCGCGTCCGGCGGCCGGGCGCCCCCAGCGAGCAGTCCACGTCCAGGCCCCATTCCCACAGCCGCGCGAAGAGCCGGGCGTAGGAGGACGCGTCGAGCGGATCGAGCCGCAGGCCGTCACCGTCGCCGTCGTCCGGCGTGCCGGGTCCGGTGACGCGGACGACGAGTTCCGGGCCGTCGGCCACCGCGGCCTCGCCCTCCTCGGGGGAGGCGGTGGCCGCCGCGCGCAGCGCGTCGGCGAGCGGGACCGCCCCGCGCAGGGCCGCCGCGGCGGACGCCGCCGGCCCCAGGCCGCGGACCGTGTCGGGCCGCAGCCCGTGGGCGGCGAGCCACGCCCCGACGCCGTGCAGCACGGCGGCGGCGCGGGCGGCGTCCCGGCCGGGACCGGGCGGCAGCCCGAGGGCGGCGGCCGCCTCCAGGGCCTCGGCGACCTGCGGCAGCGGGGGATCCTCGGCGGGCGCCGAGCCGTCGCCTAGGTCGAGCACCAGCGGCCGGGCGGTTCCGGCGGGCCGCGGGAGCCCGGCCGACCGCCGCAGCGCGGCCGCCAGCCCGGGACCGTCCGTCCCCGTCACCGCGTGCCGCACGGCGAAGCGTTCACGCCCGTGCGCGAGGGTCACCGCCACGTCGTCCGGGGAGAGCGACGGGTCGCGCTCCAACCGGTCGGCGAGGCGCCGGCACATGGCGGCCGCGGCCGTCTCGTCGCGGGCGGAGACGGCCAGCACCCGGGGGGTGCCCGGCAGCGCCGGGAAACGGGCCGTCCGGACCGCCGCGCCCGTCACCGGGGGTGTCACGGCCTCCGCGGACACGGTGTGCGGGGTGTTCTCGATGTACGTCGTCATGACGGGGTTCACGCCCTTTCCCGCGCGTATTCCTGCACGATCACGTGGGAGTTGGTGCCGCCGACCCCGAAGGAGCTGACACCCGCGGTCCGCGGCCGGGAGGCGGGGGAGTCCCACGCCCGGCCGGCGGTCACCAGCCGCAGCCGTCCCTCCGGCGCCAGTTCGTCGATCGGCTCCGCCACGTTCGGCGTGGCGGGCAGCACCCCGTGGTGCACGGCGAGCACGGACTTGATGAGGCCGGCGATGCCCGCCGCCGTGTTGCAGTGGCCCACGGACGCCTTGACCGATCCCAGAGCCACGGGGGGACCGGACCGCCCCAGCGCCTCGCCGAGGGCGGTCGCCTCGATGGCGTCGCCGAGGCGGGTGCCGGTGCCGTGCGCCTCCACGTAGCCGATGTCGTCGCCGGTCACCCCGGCGGCCCGCAGGGCGCTGCGGATCACCCGTGCCTGGCCCTCGACCCCGGGGGCGGAGTAGCCGACGCGCGCCCGGCCGTCGTTGTTGACGGCGCTGCCGCGGATCACGGCGTACACCGGGTCGCCGTCGCGTTCGGCGTCGGCGAGCCTGCGCAGCAGCACCGCGCCCGCGCCGAACCCGCCGACGGTTCCGGTGGCCCGCCGGTCGAAGGGGCGGCAGACACCGTCCTCGGCGTACAGCAGGCCGGGCCGGAAGGTGTAGGAGCCGTCCGACTCGCCGTCCAGGGAGACCGCCCCGGCCAGGGCGTAGTCGCTCTCCCCGCGCAGCAGCGCCCGGCAGGCGAGGTGGACCGCGTACAGACCGGTGGAGCACGCGGTGTCCAGCATCAGCGCCTCGCCCCACAGGTCGTGCAGGTAGGCGAAGCGCGACGCGACGAACGTCGGGTCGGCGTTGACCACGTCGTCGACGCGCGCCTCCCCGTCGGTCGGCACGTGGCGCGGGCATCCCGCGTACAGGCTGGTGCGGCGGGCGATGTCGGACAGGCGCAGCGAGGCGTCCTCGACGGCCGCCCACAGCACCTCGTGCAGCACGCCCTGCTGGGGGTCGCCCCCGGCGACGTCCTCGGCGGTGAACCCGAGCAGTCCGGCGTCGAAGCCGGCGCCGTCGGCGGGCATGCCCCAGCGGGCCACCCGTCGTGTCCCGTCGGCGTGTTCGGTGACCAGTGGCCCCGGGCCCTCGCTGAAGCAGTCGCGGCCGGCCTCGAGGTTGTCCCAGAACGCGGTGAGGTCGCCCGCTCCGGCGAACCGGGCGCCCATGCCGATCACCGCGATCGCGTCGTCCGGGGTGCCGCCGCCCGAGGAGGGGCGGACCGCCGGCCGGAACGCCGTGGCCTCCTCGCCGGACGTGGTGCCGGCCGTGATCCCGGACGCGGTGCCGGACGAGGTGCCGCCGAGCAGCCGGGCCTGGGCCCGCACGGTGGTGTGCCGCAGCAGGTCGGTGACGGCCGGTCTGGTGCCCGTGGCGGTGCGCAGGGCCTCCTGCAGCTTGGCCAGGAGCAGGGAGTGGCCGCCCGCCTCGAAGAAGTTGGTGTCGAGGCCGAACGAGCGACCGGGCAGCACCTGCGCCCAGGCACGCGCCACGGCGTCCGTGCCGCCGTCCGCCGTCGCCGCCGTCGCCGCCGTCCCGACCGGTGCCGGGCCCGCCGTCGTCGCCATGTCCGCCGCAGGCGGGGGCGTCGGCGCGGCCGCCGTCGCCTCGGGCGGCCGGGGCAGCCGCCCGCGGTCGATCTTCCCGTTCGCGCTCAACGGCAGCTCGGAGACCGCCAGCAGGTGGCTGGGCACCGCGAACTGCGGGAGCATGGTGCGCAGGTGGGCGCGCACGTCGTCGACCACGTCCGGGCGGTCCACGACCGCGTAGCCGATGATCTCCTTGCCGCCCCGCCCGTCCGGCCGCGCGGTCACGAACGCGCCGCGCACCTGCGGATGGGCACGGAGCGCCGCCTCGACCTCGCCGAGTTCCACCCGCTGGCTGCGGATCTTGACCTGGTTGTCGTCGCGGCCGATGAACTCCAGCCGTCCGTCGGCCCCCCACCGCACCCGGTCGCCGGTGCGGTACAGCCGTGCGCCCTCCTCGCCGGAGAAGGGGTCCGGCACGAACCGTTCGGCGGTACGGCGCGGGTCGCCGAGGTAGCCGCGGGCCACGCCCTGCCCGCCCAGCACCAGTTCGCCGGGCACGTAGGCGGGAGCGGGCTCGAGCGTGCCCTCCAGCACCACGTGCAGCCGGGTGCCCGGCACGGCCGTGCCGATCGGCACCGTCCGCATGCCGTCCGGCACCTCCTCGACGGGGTGCCAGGAGGAGGTGAAGGAGTTCTCGGTGGGGCCGTAGCTGTGCAGCAGCGTGCCCGGCCGGGCCCAGCGCAGCGCCTTGCGGATGTGCGGCACCGAGATGATCTCGCCGCCGAAGTAGACGCGGCGCAGGGACTGCAGCAGGTCGGGCGCGTCCTCGATCAGCCGGTTCAGCAGCGGCGTGGTGACCAGCAGCGTGGTCACGGCCAGCTCCCGCAGGGCGGACCTGAGCTCCCTGGGGCTGAGCACGAGTTCCTTGTCCAGGACGGCGAGCGTCGCGCCGTGCGCGAGGGCGCCCCAGATCTCGTAGGTGGCGCCGTCGAAGTTGAGCGGCGACAGGTGCGAGACGGTGTCGCCGGGGCCCAGGAGGAGGAAGTCGGGCCGGTGCAGCAGGCGCAGCACGCCGCCGTGGTGCAGGACGACGCCCTTGGGACGGCCCGTCGACCCGGACGTGTAGAGGACGTTGAACGCGGTGTCCGGGCCCGCCGGGGTCCTCGGCGGCGACACGGGCATCGGCCTGGCGGCCTGCCGTATCTCCTGCGGGGTGTGCGCGGGCGGCCCCTCCACGACGCGGTGCCGCTCGTCGTCCTCGGCGATCAGCAGCCGGGGACGGGCGTCGGCGAGGACCGCCCGCAGCTGGGCGTCCGGGTAGGCGGGGTCCAGGGGCAGGTAGGCGGCGCCGGCCAGGCCGACGGCGAGCATCGCGGTCACCGTGTCGGGGCCGGGCCGCAGCAGCAGGGCCACGATGTCGTCGGTGCGCACGCCCCGGGTGCGCAGCCAGTGCGCCGCCCTGGCGGCGTCGCGCACCAGCTCGCCGTAGCTCAGCCGCCGTCCGTTGTGGACGACGGCGGTCGCGTCCGGGTCGCGGCGTGCCTGGTCGAGGACCAGCTCCGCGACGGTGGAGGCGTCCGCCGTGCCGGGGACGCCGGTGTCCTCGGCGCCGACCCGGTCGGGCCGCGGCGCCAGGGAGGTGATCAGTTCCCCGCAGGTGATGCCGGGCCGGGCGGCGGCGGCGAGCGCGCGGTCGAGCTGTTCCGTCATCAGCTCGGCGGTGGCCTGGGTGTAGAGGGCCTTGTCGAAGTCGATGCGGAGCACCAGGTGGTCGGCGGCCTCCTCGGCCGCGAACGCCAGGTCGTACTTGGCGACCGCGGTCTCCGGGTGCAGCAGCCGGACCGTGGTGTCCGGTGTCCGCCAGGACGTGGTGCCGGACGGCTGGTACAGGAAGACCGTGGAGTACGACGGGGTGGTGCCCGGCGGCGGGTCGCCCGCCTCGGCGTGCGCCTCCATGGAGGAGAGGACCTGCTCCCCGAGCCCGGCGGCGTGGTCGGCGAAGCTCCGCGCGGGGTCCCGGACGGTGCGCACGGGCAGCACGCGGGTGAACAGGCCGACCGCGTCCTCGCTGCCCGGCTCGTCGCGGCCGGCGAACGGCATGCCGAGCACGCCGTCGTCCTCGCCGGACCAGGCGTGCAGCAGCAGGCTCCACACCGACAGCAGTGCGACGGCGGGGCTGACGCCCTCGCGGGCGGCGAGGGATCGCAGGGCCGTCAGGCGGGCCGCCGACAGGCGGCGCTCGGCCCAGCCCGCCGGTCCGCGCAGCCCGTCCTCGGGGCGAACCAGGTCCGGCAGGGGGGCGAGCAGCGCCGGGTCGGCGCCCAGCAGGCCGGCCCAGTACGGATCGAGGGCCTCGGCCTCGGGGCGCGCGGCGGGCGGCGGCACCGGCTCGAAGCCCGGGTCCGCGCCCTTGGTCCGGGCCAGGTAGGCCGTCACCAGGTCCTCGGCGACCACCTCGGCCGAACGCCCGTCGGCGACGATGTGGTGGACCGACACCGTCACCAGCGACACGTCCTCGTACCGCAGCGCCTCGGCGCGCAGCAGCGGGGCGGTGCCCGGGTCGAGGGGGCGCCCGGCGGCCAGGGCGGCGTCGGCGAGCGCCGCCGCCCGGTCGTAGCGCCCGGACCGCGTGGACGTGTGCAGCGGGGCGACCGCGGCGGGCTCGGGGACGTGGTGGAGGTCCCCGTCCCACGTCTCGAACCGTGCGGCGAGCGCGGGGTGGCGTTCCAGGACGTCGGCCAGGGCCCGGCGCAGGGCGGGTTCGTCGAGTGCGCCGCGGATCTCCAGGGAGAACGGGATGTTGTACCGGCCGGAGTCCGGCTCGCACTGATTGGCGAGCCAGATCTCCAGCTGTGCCGAGGACGCGGCGGTCACGCCCCGGCCTCCGTCCGTGACGTCGCCGGGGCCACCGGGACGGTCGGGGCGAGGGCCACGGCGAGCTCGGTCACGGTCGGGTGCTGGAAGAACCGCCGCACCGTCAGGGTGGGGTCGACGCCCCTCTTGAGGGTGCGCACGATCCGTACCGCGCACATCGAGTGGCCGCCGACGGTGAAGAAGTTCTCGTCGTCGCCGAAGTCCTGGTGGCCGAGGCCCTCGGCCCAGGCGGCGCGCACCACGGCGGCCAGTTCGGCGGTTCGGTCGTCTACGGGATTCAACGAGGCCATGGCAGTTCTCTCAGGGTCGGGGCGCCGGGTCGGCGGACGTGAGACGTCGGTAGATGGTGTCGACGGACTCCCACAGCTCGGGGAAGAACGTGCGCTCGGCCATCTTGTGGAGGGTGAGGGTGGACTCGCCGCGCAGGCTGGTGGGCAGGGCGGGACAGCCGCCTCCACCGCGCTCCTCGGCCCGGGGAGCGGCGCGTGCCGGTGCGGGCGCCGGCGGCTCCACCGTCTCCGGGTGACCGCCCAGCTGACCCCACACCAGCCGGAGGTGGAGCTGCTTCCAGTCGCCCACGGCGGCGTCGAGGCGCATCAACCCCTGCCGCACCAGAGCCAGTTCGACGGCGGACCGGTCGTCCTCGGCGGGCCGGGCCGTGCGGCCCTGGGCGTCGATCAGCTCCTCGGGCGTGCGCCCCGCGTCGTCCAGGGCCCGTCGGAAGGCCCGCCACAGGGACTGCGCGGCACGCCGCAGGTTGCGCGCGCCCGGGGAGTCCAGGCCGGTCGTGTTCGGCGGGAACAGCTCCCGCATGGCCAGCAGGGAGGTCTGCGGCAGGAACTCGACGAGCGTGTTCAGCGCCTGCACCGGGATCCTGCCCAGCGCGGCGGCCCGCTCCAGCACCTGCGCACACAGCAGGAAGTCGCCCTCGTCGAGCAGCCGCACGGCCCGGCACATCTCGTGGTGCATCGCGGCCCAGGCGTACTCGGAGATCAGGTGGACGCTCTGGAAGAGCCGCTGGTCGGGGTGGGACAGCTGCTCCTCGGGCAGCAGGGCGGACAGCGCGGTCGTGAGCCGGGTGTCCTCCTCGTAGTTGCTCCCGCGGTCGTACTCGTAGACCAGCAGACGGTCCTTCTCCTGCGGGTTCAGGGCGCGGCGGGCAGTGCCCGGGCGGCCGGTCGCGGCGCGTTTGCTCATGGCTTCGGTGTCCCTCCCGTTCGTGTCGTCAGCTCGCCGCGGGCTGCTGCTCGAGAGCCGGCCGGGAGGCGGGGGCGGGCTGCCCCACGGCGGGAAAGAGGCGATTGGTGATCACCGAGCGCAGGTACGGAACGCCCTCGGTGGAGCCGGTGCCGGTCCGTTCGCCGATCATCCGGGCCGCCAGCCGGTAGTGGGTCTGCTTCCAGCGCTGGTGCACCGCCTCCAGCTGTCCTGCGGCCGCGCGGACGGCCGCGGCGTCCCGGTCGGACAGCCAGCCGCTGGCCAGCACGTCCTCCCAGGCGCCCTGGACGGTGTCCCGCCCGGCCAGCACCGCCTCGCGCACCCGCGGCACCGAGGTGAAGGCGTGCGACTCGAGCCGCGCCCGCGCCGGGGTGGAGCAGTATGACTCGAAGGTCTTGTAGCCCTCGGACTGGATGGCGCTCGCGCCCTCGGTGTACTGCCGGAACACCTGGAACGAGTCGGGCTGCATGGTGGCCAGCAGCGAGAACAGCGGCAGCGACTCCCGCAGCACGTCGGCGACCGAGGCGAGCAGCGTGGCGGCGTCGCCGGGCTGCTCGCCGTGCAGGACCCGGACCGCCGCGTCGAGGGTGCGGGCCATGAAGGAGAACGTCGTCTCGAAGGCCTGCAGGACGCGCAGGAAGAGGTACTCGTCGTGGAGCACGTACACCGGGTGGAGGCTGGTGCGCAGCAGCAGCCGCTCGTCGGCGTCGGCGGTGGCGAGGACCGCGTCCGCCAGCGTGGTGGCGGGGGTGCGGCCGGGCGTCGCCGCCACCGACACCGCGTCGACGGCGTGCTCGAGGATGCGCAGCGCCGCGGGTTCCATCACCCGGACGGCCAGCCGCAGCCGTTTGCCGAGCAGTGCGGGGGAGGGCAGGGAGCCCTGGGGGTCGGCCGGGGCTCCGTCCAGCACCCGCTGCTCGAACTCGATCAGGTCCGCGAGGAGCAGCAGCACCAGCCGGTCCCGCCATCGGCTCCAGGCCCGCCAGTCGTCCTGGGGGCCGGGCGCCCGGTGCCGCAGCAGCGGCAGCGCTGTGTAGCTGGGGTAGTCGTAGCGGTCGTCGTACTTGTCCAGCAGGACGTCGAGGAACCGGGCGAGGTAGGTGTCGCCGTGGTCCCCGTCGCCGCCGCCGTCGCCACTCCGTTCGGCGAGCGCGGGCCGGCAGGAGTCGAGCAGGTCGAGCAGCTCCGGTGACAGGAAGTGCTTGCCGACGCCGCGCAGATGACGGACGACTGCCTCGTAGGGGAAGGGTGCCGAACCCTTCGCGCTGCGCCATCGGCGCAGTTCCCGCCGGAGCGGTTCCTCGGTGCCTGCCACGCGGTTGCTCCTTCTGGAGAGGAAGCGGTCTCCGAGAGGTTCGCGTGCGTTTCTGGAGAGAAGCTCAAGCGCCGGTACAAGCGCGGCGGACCCCGTGGGCGGCGGCGAGCGGGACGGTCAGGGGGAAACGCAGAAGTCGCCGGCCCCGTCTCGACGACAGGACCGGCGACTTCGCGTGCGCCGGGAAGGACGGTGGCTCACCGCCGGGTGCCCGGCTTGGGCAGCGGACGCGGACGGGGAACGGACCGGGGCTTGGGGGCCCGGACGCCGCGTCGGCCGCCACCGGCGGCACGGGCGAACGTCGAGGGCTGAGGCTGGTCGAAGGCGCGAACTCGCACATTGACTCCTGCAGGTCGTCGGGGTGTATCTTTGAAGTACTTCGACTGTAGTACTGCAACTGAAGTGGTGTCAATGTCTGAGAGAGGAACTCCTTGCGACAGAACCAGGCCCGCCGTACCGCCCTCCTTGACGCGGCCATCGAAGTCCTCGCCCGCGACGGCTCACGCGGCCTCACCCTCCGCTCGGTCGACGCCGAGGCCGGCGCACCCGTGGGCACCTGCTCCAACTACTTCCGCAACCGGGACGAGTTGCTGCTGCAGATCCTGAGCCGCACCCACGAGCGGATCGCTCCCGACCCGGACCAGGTCGCCGAGACCATGCGCGCCGAGCCGTCGCGTCACCTGGTGGCGCACCTGCTGCGCCAGATCCGTCACCGGATGGAGGCCGACCGGGCCGGTTACCTCGCCATGCTCGAACTGCGCCTGGAGGCCACCCGCCGCCCCGAGCTCGGCCGCGAACTCACCGCCGCCCTGAGCCGGGTGCTGGAGGAGAACGTCCGCTTCCACATCGACGCGGGCCTCCCCGGCGACCGCGTCGACGTCGTCCTGCTCTACCTGACCGTCCACGGCATGAACCTCGACGACCTCACGGTCCCCGCGGTCCTCGCGCCCTACCGGGACGACGACCTGATCGGCGAACTCGTCCGCCGGCTCCTGCCGGACAAGGAGGAGACCCCGGCCTGAGCGGGCAGCGGCACTGCCTCGCACGGCGTCGCACGGCAGGTCAGGGAAGGGGGGAAGGGGCAGGAAGGGGCAGCAAGGGGCACGGAGACCGGCCGCCGAGGCACTCACGCCCGGTCCCGAGCGGGACACGCGAGGACGTCGAGCGGTCCTCCACCCGTTCTCCACGGGCCGGGACCACGCTGACTGTCGCCGCGCATCCGTCAGGAAGGACAGCACATGTCGGACGTCGAGCCGGCGCCCCACCACCCCGCCCCCACCGGTGGCGAGGTCCGGGCGCCCTACAGCTCCGCGGTCCTGGCCGGGACGGACTGCCCGCGTCAGCGGCCCCCCGTCCCGGTCCGCGGCCGCACGCCCGCGGCCCACGGCACCTCGTACCGGACCGTGCCCGCGTCCCACTGACCGCGCACGGCGACCGCACGCCCCCTCCCTCCCTTCACGTCCCGCCCCCGCCCCGTACGCCCCACGGTCCCCGCCTCCGGCCGGGCCACGGCGCCGCGGCCGCGGCGGGCCGGCCACTCACGCCCAGGAGAGACATGACCACCAGGCTCTTCACCTCGGAATCCGTCACCGAGGGACACCCCGACAAGATCGCCGACCAGATCAGCGACGCCATCCTGGACGCCCTCCTGCGGGAGGACCCGACGTCCCGGGTGGCGGTGGAGACCCTGATCACCACAGGGCAGGTCCACGTCGCCGGCGAGGTGACCACCTCGGCCTACGCCGACATCCCCGGCATCGTCCGGCAGACCGTCCTGGACATCGGCTACGACTCCTCGTCCAAGGGCTTCGACGGGGCCTCCTGCGGCGTGTCGGTCTCCATCGGCGCCCAGTCCCCGGACATCGCGCAGGGCGTGGACACCGCCTACGAGAAGCGCCGCGGGGAGGCCGGCGACGAGATCGCCGAGCAGGGCGCCGGCGACCAGGGCCTGATGTTCGGCTACGCCACCCGCGAGACCCCCACCCTCATGCCCCTGCCCATCGACCTCGCGCACCGGCTGTCGCACCGCCTGGCCGGAGTGCGCAAGGACGGCGCCATGCCCTACCTGCGCCCCGACGGGAAGACGCAGGTCACCATCGAGTACCGGGACGACCGCCCGGCGCGCCTGGACACCGTCGTCGTCTCCTCCCAGCACGCGGCGGGCATCGACCTCGACAACCTGCTGGCCCCGGACATCCGCCGACAGGTCGTGGAGCCCGTGCTGGACCGGCTGGCGGAGGACGGCATCAAGCTGGAGACCGACGGGTACCGCCTGCTGGTCAACCCCACCGGACGGTTCGAGATCGGCGGCCCCATGGGCGACGCCGGCCTCACCGGCCGCAAGATCATCATCGACACCTACGGCGGCATGGCCCGCCACGGCGGCGGCGCCTTCTCCGGCAAGGACCCGTCCAAGGTGGACCGTTCGGCCGCCTACGCCATGCGCTGGGTCGCGAAGAACGTGGTCGCCGCCCGCCTCGCCGAACGCTGCGAGGTGCAGGTCGCGTACGCCATCGGCAAGGCCGAACCGGTCGGCCTGTTCGTGGAGACCTTCGGCACGGAGCACGTCCCGCGTGCCGCCATCGAGCGGGCCATCACCGAGGTGTTCGACCTGCGGCCGGCCGCCGTCATCCGCGACCTGGACCTGCTGCGGCCGATCTACGCCCGCACCGCCGCCTACGGCCACTTCGGCCGCGAGCTGCCCGAGTTCACCTGGGAACGCACCGACCGCGCCGACCAGCTCAGCGCCGCCGCAGGCCGCTGACCCCCCGGAGGCGTGTCATGACCGCGATGGCCACATCCCGGCAGTCCTTCCGGGAGGCCCTGGCTTCCCGTGTGGTGGTCGCCGACGGGGCGATGGGCACGATGCTCCAGGCCCAGGACCCTACGCTGGAGGATTTCCAGGACCTGGAGGGCTGCAACGAGATCTTGAACGTGACGCGTCCGGACATCGTCCGTTCGGTGCACGAGGCGTATCTCGAGGTGGGCGTCGACTGTGTGGAGAC
>NZ_JBSFVZ010000041.1:0-33292 GCF_053592575.1 Streptomyces sp. NPDC002640
GCCCCCCCCCCCCCCGCCCGCCCCCCCCCCCCCCGGGGGGGGCCCCCCCCCCCCCCCCCCACGACGCGGTTGCCGTTCAGGCGCGCCGGGGGCGCCAGGTCCGGGTGGACAGGGCCTGGCGGATGCGGGCCGCCGAGCGCGGGGCGAAGGTGGCGCGCAACCGCGTGCTCCGGCTCATCGAGGCCCGCAGCACCGCACACGCCTTCCGCACGTCCGCCGCGAGCCCCGGCGCCGCCCGCGCCCGCGGCGCGTACAGCACCCGCTCCACCGCCGTGGCCACCCGGTGCACCGCCTCCGCCGTGGCCGGGTCGAGGTGCCCGGCGCGCACGATCCGCTCGGCCGCGCGCCGCGGCGTCAGCGAGTCGTCCGGCGGTATCCCGAGGTCCCAGGCCGTGTCGGTGAGCTCGCGCCACACCCGCAGGGTGTGCGGCAGCACGTCGGCCTCGCCCCTGAGCGGTGTCCCGAGCCGCGACGCCCGTACCCGCCTGCGCCACAGCATCGGCGACAACGGCAGCAGCACCGCGGCCACCGCGACCGCCACCCACAGCAGCGCCCCGGGCCACCCGGGTCCGCCGTCACCGGCGGCGACCGTCGTCTCCTCCTGCTCCGGGCACCCGTCCAGCCGCTGCCTCTCCGCCGTGCAGCTCGCGGAGCTGGAGGGCTGCGGACGGGGCGCCGTCAGCTCGTCCTCCTCGGCGGCCTCCTCCTCCGGCTGGGCCGTCGCCCCCGGCGTGGTCTCGGGCAGCGTGTAGTCCGGCACGGTGCCCCGCGTCGGCGTGGGCTCGAACCGGGTCCACCCCACGCCCTCGAAGTACAGCTCCGGCCAGGCGTGCGCGTCCCGCAGGCTCACCTCGACGCTGCCGTCGCCCTGCTCGGAGCCGGGCGCGAAGCCCACGGCCACCCGGGCGGGGATGCCCAGCGACCGCGCCATCGAGGCCATCGCGAAGGAGAAGTGGACGCAGAACCCGGTGCGCCGGTCGAGGAACCGGACGATCGCGTCCGACCCGGTGCCCACGTCGACCTGGGTGTCGTACGTGAAGTTCCCGCTGACCGAGAACCAGTCCTGCAGCGCGACCGCCTGCTCGTAGGCGTTCCGCGACCCCTCGGTGACCTGCCGCGCCGTGGCGGCGACCTCCTCGGGCAGCGAGGCCGGCAGCTCGGTGAAGTTCCGCAGCTCCGGACCCGGCGGCGGCGCGGAGGCCAACTGCTCGCGGGTCGGCCGGACCTCGAGGCTCGCCACCTCCCAGGTCTCCCCCCGGGTGCTGGCGTCCCCGTCGCCCGCCACGGTCAGCTCCACCGGGTCGAGCCGCCAGTCGCCGTCCGCCTCGGCCCAGGTGGGCGGATAGGGCATCGGCAGGTGCTTCTGCCCGTACCAGTCGGCGGCCGACATCCGGCTGGTCACCTCGGTCCGCCGGACCTGCGGGTCCAGGCCGGGCGGGTCCGGGAAGCGGTCCGGCAGCGGGATCGTCCGCCGCGGCGACGCCTTCCAGGTGGCGCCGTCGAACTCGTCCAGCGACGTGATCCGCAGGTACATGTCGTGCGTGCGGTTCGAGGTGCTCCGGACGGTGACGGCCGTGCGGTCGTCGGTCTGGTTGAGGTTGTCCTGCAGCGCCAGCAGCAGGTCGACCGAGCTGGCCGGGCCGCGCCCGCCGCCGCCCGTGCCGTCCCCGGAGCCCAGGCCCGCCACCAGGCTGCTGCCGAGCGAGGGCATGGCCGCGGGCACCAGCAGCGCCACGCCCAGCGCGGCCACGCCGATCCTGCGCCCCGTGCGCTGCCCGGTCCGCGCGGACGAGGCGGGCCCGCCGCCGAACGTCCGGCCCCACCGGGTGAGGCGTTCGCGCCCGTCGGCGAGCAGCATCGCCAGATAACCGGCAGCCGCCGCGCCGAACGCGAACGCCCCGGCGCCGCCCTCGTCCGCGAGGCCCGCGGCCACCGAGTACAGCGCCAGCAGCGGAAGCCCGGCCGGGGCGGTCAGGCCGTAGGTCACCGCCAGGGCGTCCACCAGCAGCGCGATCAGCAGCACCCCGCCGATCAGCAGCAGCGCTATCCCCTCGGTCAGCGGCGCGGGGGTCGCGTAGCCGCTCACGTCCTCGGCGCCCTGCCGCAGCAGCGCCCCCAGGCGCCGCACCGCGTCGGGCCCGGGCAGCAGCCAGGCCACCGCCTGCTCCCGGGCGAAGAGGAACGACAACAGCGCGGCGGAGACCACCAGCTGCACCGCGACCACCGTCGGCCGGGGCATCGAGAACAACCGGGCCAGCCTGCCCGCGCCCGCCAGCACGGCGACCGCGACGACCGCCTTCGGATACCAGGTGCCCTCCTCGGTCAGCGGCACCAACGCCATCGCCGTGAGCAGGGTCGCCGCCGCCGAGGCCAGCGTCATCCTCGTCGTCACGCCCATCACCGGTCACCGCCTCCCACCACGCCCGTGCGTTCCCGGTCCGCCTGCTGCCACACCGAGGCCATCGGGGCGCCGCGCGGCGCCCGCACGACCGTCCAGCCCGCCTCCCGCAGCACCCGCTCGGCGCCCGGAGCCGTCCGGGCGGCTCCTTGGGACGCGTCCTCCTCGTCCTCGCCGTCCGCCGTGTCCTCCGGGAGGAAGGCGAGCGCGCCGCCGGTGCGGTGCCGCATCCGGGCCACGATCCGCGCCTGCTCGTCGTCCAGAGCGCCCAGGAAGGCCACCAGCAGCCCCTCGTCGCTCCCGCGCAGCACGTCCTGCGCGGCCGACAGCGCGTCCCCCTCCGAGTGGTCGATCACCGCGAGGGTGTCCATCAGGAGCCCCGCCGCCTCCGCCGTCTCCGCGCCGGCGCCCCCCAACACGGCCGCGCCCTCCCCGGGCAGCTGGGTGCCCGTGTCGGTCAGCAGCCGCACCCAGAAGCCCCGTTGCAGCATGTGCGTGAGCACCGAGGCCGCGCCGGACACCGACCACTCGAACGCCGAACCCGGCCCGGCCCCCCGGTAGGCGGCGCGCCGCGTGTCCAGCAGCACCGTGCACCGGGCCCGGTGCGGCTGCTCCTCCCGGCGCACCATCAGCTCGCCGTACCGGGCCGTGGACCGCCAGTGCACCCGGCGCAGGTCGTCCCCGTACCGGTAGCCGCGCGGCAGCACGTCGTCCTCGCCGCCCACCGCCATCGACCGCTGCCGGCCGTCGCCGAACCCCTGGGCGCCGCGGCCCAGCCGCACCGGCGGCAGCGGCTCCACCAGCGGCACCACCGTCAGCATGTCGTGCGCCGCGAACGACCGGGTCAGCTCGCACATCCCGAACGGGTCGGCCAGGCGCAGCTCCAGCGGGCCCAGCGGGAACCGCCCCCGCAGGTCGGAGCGGACCCGGTAGGACACCTCCCGCCGCCCGCCCGGCTCGATGCGGTCCAGCACGAACCGGGGCCGCGGCCCCAGCACGTACGGCACCCGGTCCTGCAGCATCAGCAGCCCCGTGGGCAGCCGGGAAACGTTGTCCACCCGCAGATGGACCCGCGCCTCGGCACCCGTCGGCACCCGCGCCGGCGTCAGCCGCCGCGAGGACGTGACCCGGTGCCTCGTCCGGTGCACCGCGACGGCGCACAGCAGGGGCAGCGCCGCCAGCAGCAGCCCCACCCGCAGCAGGTCCTCCTGGCCCAGCACGTACGCGCACACACCCGCCGCAATCCCCGCGGCGAGGAACGAACGCCCCCGGGTGGTCAGCCCCGCCAGCGCCACCCGCATCCCGCCCCGCGCGGCCTGCCGCCCCCCGGGCGCCATCACAGACCCCGCGCGCCCGGGGAGGCGGGCACCGGCGTGCGGGCCAGGATCTCCCGCACCACCGTCTCGGCCGTCCGCCCGCTCAACTGAGCCTGCGCAGTCGGCAGCAGACGGTGCGCCAGCACGGCCGGGGCCAGCGCCTGGACGTCGTCGGGGAGCGCGAACTCCCGCCCGCCCATGGCCGCCGACGCCTTCGCCGCCCGCAGCAGGTGCAGGGTGGCGCGCGGCGAGGCGCCCAGTCTCAGGTCCGTGTGGACGCGGGTCGCCGACACCAGCTCCACCGCGTACCGGCGGACCGGCTCCGAGACGTGCACCTCACGCACCGTCTCGATCAGCTTCACCACGTCGTGCGCGTGCGCCACCGGCTGGAGGTCCTCCAGCGGGGACGCCCCGCCGTGCACGTCCAGCATCCGCAGCTCGGCTGCCGCGCTGGGGTAGCCGATGGAGACCCGGGCCATGAACCGGTCCCGCTGCGCCTCCGGCAGCGGGTAGGTGCCCTCCATCTCCACCGGGTTCTGGGTGGCGACCACCATGAACGGGGCGGGCAGCGGATAGGTCTGCCCGTCGATGGTGACCTGGCGCTCCTCCATGGACTCCAGCAGCGCCGACTGGGTCTTGGGGGAGGCGCGGTTGATCTCGTCGCCGATCACCATCTGGGAGAAGATCGCGCCCGGCTTGAACTCGAAGTCCCGCCGCTGCTGGTCCCAGATGGACACGCCGGTGATGTCCGACGGCAGCAGGTCGGGGGTGAACTGGACGCGGCGCACCGAGCAGTCCACCGACCGCGCCAGCGCCTTGGCCAGCATGGTCTTGCCCACGCCTGGCACGTCCTCCAGCAGCAGGTGTCCCTCGGCGAGCAGAACGGTCAGCGAGAGCCGCACGACCTCCGGCTTGCCCTCGATCACCCGCTCGACCGCTTCCCGTATCCGCTCCACCGTCGCGGTCAGATCGGAAAGGTTCCCTCGGTCGTCATAGCCCGTCACCCCGGCCCTCCTCAGCCCCGTCGAATCCCCAAGGGGGCCGGCGAAGCCCGGGGTCCCCCGCTCGCATTCTTGTTCGCCGAGGTCCCGCCTGTCATGACGTGTGGAAAACAGCGGACCGGAGCGCGTGCGCCCTGTGGACAACTCGACCGGCTTCGGGAGGGTTTGTCACCCGCACGAGCTACCCGCCGAGCTACCCGCACGAGCTGCCCGCCCGCGCCCCGCGCCCGCGACGCGCGGGGCGCAACGGAACGCCCGGCCCGGGGAAGGCCTCGGACCGGGCGGAACACGCGAGCGGCGTCGAGCGGCGTCGAGCGGCGTCGAGTGGCGGGGGGCGGCGCCTCAGGCCGCCGCGTCGATCTCCCGCAGCAGACCGGTCTTCACGTCGAAGACGAAGCCGCGGACGTCCTCGGTGTGCAGCAGGAACGGGGAGGTGCGCACCTTCTGGATGGACTGCCGGACGTCCTGCTCCACGTCACGGAACGCCTCCACCGCCCAGGTCGGGCGCTGCCCGACCTCCATCTCCAGCTCGTGCCGGAACTCCTCGGTCAGCGTCTCCAGGCCGCAGCCCGTGTGGTGGATCAGCACCACGCTGCGCGTGCCGAGGGCGCGCTGGCTGATGGTCAGCGAGCGGATCACGTCGTCGGTGACCACGCCGCCCGCGTTGCGGATGGTGTGGCAGTCGCCGAGCTCGAGGCCGAGCGCGGAGTGCAGGTCCAGGCGCGCGTCCATGCAGGCGACGACCGCCACCTGGAGAACCGGACGGGCGTCCATCCCGGGGTCGGTGAAGGCCTTGGCGTAGCGCTCGTTCGCCTCGACCAGGCGGTCGGTCACGGTGCTGCGGGAGTCGGCACCGGAGGTGGGGGCGGGGGAGCCGGCGGAAGCAGAAGTCGACATGGGGAAGACGTTACTGGCCGCTTCCCGCACCGAGCGTTGCGGAACAGGACAAAGAGAGCCGCCGATCTTCTGTGTGAGGTAACCCACAAGGGTGGAGTGCGCTGCGCCGCACGGGTGATCCGTGCCGGGCGGAGGCGACATCGTCCCGCCGCGGGGCGACTCGCAGGGCAGTTGATTGACCGGCAGACAGGGTGGACTAAAGTGACGCGAAGCGGGAGGCGAGACACGCGAGACTCTCCCCGCTGGACTGAATTCCGGAGAGCCCGGGCCGAGGCGGCCCGGGACCTCCCCACGTGCGCGGCGCGTACGTGCGGCTCGGCCTCCTCCCGCTCCCGGCCGGCCGACGCTCCTGGCGCCGGCAGGCCTTCCCTTCGCGAGCGGGCGGGGACCCGGTTGCGCGTCGCGCCGCGCGGACCTGAGAGGGCCCCTTGAGCGAGAGCCGACATGTCCCTGTGATGCTCCGGCGGTGCCTGGACCTCCTGGCGCCCGCCCTGGAGCGGCCGGGAGCGGTCGTGGTCGACTGCACCCTCGGCCTCGGCGGACACAGCGAGGCCATGCTCACCCGGTTCCCCGAGGTGCGGCTGATCGGCCTGGACCGCGACAAGGAGGCTCTGCGGCTCTCCGGCGAGCGGCTCGCCCCCTTCGGCGACCGCGCCACCCTGGTCCACGCCGTCTACGACGAGCTCCCCGAGGTCCTCGACCGCCTCGGCATCCCCAGGAAGCACGGCGTCCAGGGCATCCTCTTCGACCTCGGCGTCTCCTCGATGCAGCTCGACGAGGCCGACCGGGGCTTCGCCTACGCCCAGGACGCCCCGCTCGACATGCGCATGGACCAGACCACCGGCATCGGCGCCGCCGAGGTCCTCAACAGCTACCCGCCCGGCGAACTCGTGCGCATCCTGCGCGCCTACGGCGAGGAGAAGCAGGCCAAGCGGATCGTCTCCGCCGTCGTCCGGGAGCGCGAGAAGGAGCCCTTCTCGAACAGCGCCCGCCTGGTGCAGGTCATCCGCGACGCCCTGCCGCAGGCCGCCAAGCGCACCGGCGGCAACCCGGCCAAGCGCACCTTCCAGGCCCTGCGCATCGAGGTCAACGGCGAGCTGAGCGTGCTGGAGCGGGCCGTCCCCGCCGCGGTCCGGGCGCTCGCGGTCGGCGGCCGGATCGGCGTGCTCTCCTACCACTCGCTGGAGGACCGGCTGGTCAAGCAGGTCTTCGCGGCCGGCGCCGCCACCACCGCGCCGCCCGGGCTGCCGGTCGTCCCCGAGGAGTACCAGCCGCGCCTGAAGCTGCTCACCCGCGGCGCCGAGCTGCCCACCGACGAGGAGATCGCGGAGAACAGCCGGGCCGCGCCCGCCCGGTTCCGCGGGGCGGAGCGGATCAGGGAGGACGTCCGGTGAGCACCGGTCGCCACGAGGAGGTCGGATGAGCGGGAAGCCGCAGCTCAGGGGGCGGGCGGCACGGCTGGCGGCGCTGCTGCCCACCGGGACCAGTCAGGCGGCCCGCACCCCGTTCGTCCTGCTGGTGGTCACCCTGCTGGGTGGCGGCCTGATCGCCCTGCTGCTCCTCAACTCGGCGCTCAGCGAGGGGTCGTTCCGCCTCTCCGACCTGCGCCAGGAGACCAAGACGCTGACCGACGAGGAGCAGGCCCTGCAGCGCGACGTGGACGCCTACGCGGCGCCCGACGCGCTGGCCCGCCGCGCCCAGGAGCTCGGCATGGTGCCCGGCGGCGACCCCGCCTTCCTGGAGCCCGACGGCACCGTCCGCGGCGAGCCCGGCCGCGCCAGCGCCGCGCCCTCGCCGACCGCGACGGCCGACCCGTCCGGATCCCCGTCCGCGGGGTCCCCGTCCGACGGATCCCCCTCCGGGTCCCCGTCCGCGGCCGCCGGACCGGGCGGCTCCGCGGCCCCCTCCGGCAGCGGGGAACCGAAGGCCTCCGGCCCGGCGTCCACCCCCAGGCCGGGATCCGCGGCCGCGTCGTCCCGGGGCCCCGCGGCGTCCGACCCGATTTCTCCGACCCCCGGCAGGTGACGGAAGTGCCCGACAGGCAAGCCCAGCGACGCCGCGTCCCCGCGCCGGCCCGGCAGGGCCGCCCCGCCGGACCGGCGGGCCGCCGCACGTCCGGGGCCGGCGGCCGCGGCGGCGGACGGCCCACGCCCCCGCGCCGCCCGTCCGGCGCCAAGCCCCTGCGGCTCGGCAGCCCCCGCCCACGGCTCCGGCTGATCGGCGTGGCGCTCACCCTGGTGCTGGCCGCCTTCCTGGTGCGGCTGCTCCAGGTGCAGGCCGTGGACGCGAGCACCTACACCGCCAAGGCGCAGCAGAACCGCTACGTCGACCAGAAGGTCGAGGCGGTACGCGGCGGCATCACCGACCGCAACGGCGTCGCCCTGGCCAGCAGCGTCGACGCCAACGACATCACCGCCGACCCCACGATGTTCACCCGCAAGGCCACCGGCATCGACGACGCCCCGGAGAAGGCCGCCGAACTGCTCGCCCAGGTCCTCGGCGGCGACGAACGGGACCAGGCGGAGTTCGCCCGCAAGCTGCGCACCGAGAACACCATGTACGTGCTGCTGGCCCGGCGGCGCACGCCCCAGGAGTGGCAGCAGATCGCCGACCTCAAGGCCGAACTCGCCCGCCAGGCCGGCGAGGACAAGAGCGTGGTCAACGTGCTGGCCGGCGTCTTCTCCGCCCCCAGCAGCAAGCGCGTCTACCCCAACGGCGACCTGGCCGCCGCGGTGCTCGGCTGGGTCGACGCCGACGGCGCGGGCGGCGGCGGCATCGAACGGCAGCTCCAGGAGTCCCTGGCCGGCCGCGACGGCGAGATCCGCTACGCGCAGTCCGGCGGCCGCCAGGTGCCCACCGCCGGGCTGAGCGAGAAGCCCGCCGTGCCCGGCTCCACGGTCGAGCTCACCCTCGACCGGGACATCCAGTGGGCCGCGCAGAAGGCGATCTCCGACCAGGTGGCCGAGTCCAAGGCGGACCGTGGCTACGTCATCGTCCAGGACACCCGCACCGGCGAGATCCTGGCCATGGCCAACGCCCCCGGCTTCGACCCCAACGACCTCTCGAAGGCCGACCCCGCGGCGCTGCGCAACGCCGCCGTGGAGGACGCCTTCGAACCCGGCTCCACCGCCAAGGTGATCTCCATGGCCGCCGTCCTCGACGAGGGCGTGGCCACCCCCGGCACCCATGTCACGGTCCCCAACCGGCTCCACCGCGGCGACCGGCTCTTCCGCGACGACGTCGACCACGAGACCTGGCACCTCACGCTCAACGGCGTGCTCGCCAAGTCCAGCAACATCGGCACCATCATGGCCACCGGCCAGCTCGGCGACACGCAGAAGGAGGCCAACCAGGTCCTCCACTCCTACCTGCGCAAGTTCGGCCTCGGCCAGCCCACCGGACTCGGCTTCCCCGGCGAGACCCCCGGCATCCTGGCCCCGCCCGGGGACTGGTCGACCTCGCAGCAGTACACCATCCCGTTCGGCCAGGGCGTCTCCATCAACGCCCTCCAGGCGGCCTCCGTCTACTCGACCGTCGCCAACGGCGGCGTCCGGGTGGAACCCACCCTGGTCCGCGGCACGCGCGGCCCCGACGGCGGCTTCACCCCGGCCGACGAGCCGAAGAAGACCCGGGTGGTCAGCGAGAAGACCGCGCGCACGCTCTCCCGGATGCTGGAGTCCGTCGTCGACGACGGCGAGGGCACCGGCACCAAGGCCCGCATCCCCGGCTACCGGGTGGCCGGCAAGACCGGCACCGCCAACCGGGTGGATCCGGTCACCGGCAAGTACAGCGGCTACACCTCCTCCTTCGCCGGGTTCGCCCCCGCCGACAAGCCGCGCGTCACCGTCTACTGCGTCATCCAGAACCCGACCGAGGGCAGCCACTTCGGCGGCCAGATCTGCGGCCCCGTGCACAAGCAGGTCATGGAGTTCGCCCTGAAGACCCTCCAGGTCCCGCCCACCGGAGAGGAACCGGCCCGACTGCCCGTCACCTTCGAACCCTGAGCACGCAGCACACCGCCAGCACGACCCAGAACAGCAGGTAAGCCCGTGACGACGATCACCTCCGGTCCCGGCCCCGCCGACGGATCCGGTCACGCCCCGCCCGGCCCCTCGCTTCGCTCCGGCGCCCCCGCGCCCGGTACGCTCACCGCCGTGCCACAAGCTGATCAGTCCCCCCACGACCAGAAGCCCGCAGGGCCGCCGCGGCCCGCCCGGATCGCCGCGACCCCCCTCGGCGAGCTGGCCCGCGCGCTCGGCGCCCCGGACCCGGCGGGCGCCGCCGAGGTCACCGGCATCACCCACGACTCCCGCGCGGTCCGCCCCGGCGACCTCTACGCCGCCCTGCCCGGCGCGCGCGCCCACGGAGCCGACTTCGCCGCCCAGGCCGCCGCCCTCGGCGCCGCCGCCGTGCTGACCGACCCGGCCGGCGCCGACCGCGCCGCCGCCACCGGCCTGCCGGTCCTCGTCACCGAGGACCCGCGCGGCCGGATGGGCGAACTCGCCGCCACCGTCTACGGCCGCCCCGGCGACGCCCTGCTGCAGATCGGCATCACCGGCACCTCCGGCAAGACCACCACCGCCTACCTGGTCGAGGGCGGCCTGCGCACCGCCCGCTCCACCGGGCTGATCGGCACGGTCGAGATGCGGATCGGCGACGAGCGCATCAAGTCCGAGCGCACCACCCCCGAGGCCACCGACCTCCAGGCCCTCTTCGCGGTGATGCGCGAACGCGGCGTGGAGGCCGTCGCCATGGAGGTCTCCAGCCACGCGCTGGTACTGGGCCGGGTCGACGGCTGCGTCTTCGACGTCGCCGTCTTCAGCAACCTCAGCCCGGAGCACATGGACTTCCACCCGGACATGGAGGACTACTTCCGGGCCAAGGCCGCCCTGTTCACCCCCGAGCGCAGCCGCCTCGGCGTGGTCAACGTCGATGACGAGTACGGCCGCCGCCTCGCCCACGAGGCCACCGTGCCGGTCGTCACCTACTCCGCCGACGGCAGCCCCGACGCCGACTGGCGCGCCGAGGACGTCACCACCGGCCCGCTGGACTCCACGTTCACCGCCGTCGGCCCCAAGGGCGAGCGGATCACCGCCCGCGCCCCGCTGCCGGGCTGGTTCAACGTGGCCAACACCCTTGCCGCGATCGTGGCGCTGGCCGCCGCCGGACTCGACCCGCAGGCCGCCGCCGACGGCGTCGCCGCCGTGCCCGGCGTGCCCGGCCGCCTCGAGCGCGTGGACGCCGGCCAGCCCTACCTGGCCGTCGTCGACTACGCCCACAAGACCGACGCCGTCGAATCGGTGCTGCGCGCGCTGCGCCAGGTCACCGAGGGACGCGTGCACGTCGTCATCGGCTGCGGCGGCGACCGCGACACCACCAAACGGGGCCCGATGGGCGCCGCGGCGGCCCGCCTAGCCGACACCGCCGTGCTCACCTCCGACAACCCCCGCTCCGAGGACCCCCTGTCGATCCTCGCCGCCATGCTCCAGGGCGCCGCCTCGGTGCCCGCCCACGAACGCGGCGAGGTCCGGGTCTTCGAGGACCGCGCGGCGGCCGTCGAGGCCGCCGTCGCCCTCGCCGGACCCGGCGACACCGTGCTGGTCGCCGGAAAGGGCCACGAGCAGGGCCAGGACATCGCCGGCGTCGTCCGGCCCTTCGACGACCGCCAGGTCCTCCGCGAAGCCATCCAGAAGACCCAGGCACCCCAGCAGACCCAGGGATGAACCAGTGATCGCCCTCTCCCTCGCCGAGATCGCAGAAGCCGTCGGCGGGCAGACGCACGACATACCGGATCCGTCCGTCATGGTCACCGGATCCGTCGTCCGCGACTCCCGTGACGTGACGCCAGGAAGCCTCTTCGCCGCCTTCGCGGGCGAGCGCGTCGACGGCCACGACTTCGCCGCGCAGGTCGTCGAGGCGGGAGCCGTCGCCGTGCTGGCCACCCGCCCCGTCGGCGTGCCCGCGATCGTCGTGGACGACGTCAAGGCCGCCCTCGGCGCCCTCGCCCGCCACGTGGTGAACCGGCTCGGCGCCACCCTCGTCGCCCTCACCGGGTCCGCCGGGAAGACCAGCACCAAGGACCTCATCGCCCAGGTGCTCGGCAGCAAGGCGCCCACGGTCTGGACGCCCGGCTCGCTGAACAACGAGATCGGACTCCCGCTCACCGCGCTCAGCGCCACCGAGGAAACCCGTTTCCTGGTGCTGGAGATGGGCGCGCGCGGCATCGGCCACATCCGCTACCTCTGCGGGCTCACCCCGCCCAGGATCGGCGTCGTGCTCAACGTGGGCAGCGCCCACATCGGCGAGTTCGGCGGCCGCGAGCAGATCGCCCAGGCCAAGGGCGAGATGGTCGAGGCGCTGCCGTCCGCCGAGGACGGCGGCATCGCCGTGCTCAACATCGACGATCCGTACGTCAAGGCCATGGCCTCCCGGACCACGGCGAGGACGGTCTTCTTCGGCGAGGCGGACGAAGCGGACGTTCGCGCCGAGAACGTCCGACTCACGGACACCGGACGCCCCGCGTTCCGCCTCCACACACCCTCCGGGTGCGGTGATGTGACGATGCGCCTGTACGGTGAGCACCACGTGTCGAACGCGCTCGCCGCGGCCGCCGTCGCCCATGAGCTGGGCATGTCCGCGGAAGAGATCGCCCTCGCGCTCTCCGAGGCGGGCTCCCTCTCCCGTTGGCGTATGGAGGTCACCGAGCGCCCGGACGGCGTGACCGTCGTCAACGACGCCTACAACGCGAACCCCGAGTCCATGCGAGCCGCCCTGCGCGCGCTCGTCGCCATGGGTGAGACCGCACGGGCCAAGGGGGGCCGCACGTGGGCGGTGCTCGGCCAGATGGCCGAGCTCGGGGACGAGGCGCTCGCCGAGCACGACGCCGTCGGACGGCTCGCCGTCCGGCTCAATGTCGGCAAGCTCGTCGCGGTCGGCGGCCAGGAGGCCCGCTGGCTGCAACTGGGCGCATACAACGAGGGTTCGTGGGGTGAGGAGTCGGTGCACGTGTCCGACGCAGAGGCGGCGATCGACCTGTTGCGCAGCGAGCTGCGACCGGGGGACGTCGTCCTGGTGAAGGCGTCCCGGTCGGTGGGGCTCGAGAAGGTCGCCGAGGCGCTGCTCGAGGGTGAGGTCGCCGCCCGATGATGAAGCAGATCCTGTTCGCGGGAGTCATCGGTCTCTTCCTGACCCTGATCGGCACACCGCTGCTGATCAAACTGCTGGCCAAGAAGGGCTACGGCCAGTACATCCGCGACGACGGCCCGCGCGAGCACCACAGCAAGCGCGGCACGCCCACCATGGGCGGCATCGCCTTCATCCTGGCGACGATCGTCGCCTACTTCGCGGCCAAGCTGATCACCGGTTACGAGCCCACGCTCTCCGGTCTGCTGGTCCTCGGCCTGATGGCCGGCATGGGTCTGGTCGGCTTCCTCGACGACTACATCAAGATCGTCAAGAGGCGTTCGCTGGGCCTGCGGGCCAAGGCGAAGATGGCCGGCCAGCTCATCGTGGGCGTCGCCTTCGCGGTGCTCTCGCTGCAGTTCGCGGACATCCGGGGCAACACCCCGGCGTCCACCCGGATCTCGTTCGTCGAGGACTTCGGCTGGTCGATCGGCCCGGTCCTGTTCGTGGTCTGGGCGCTGTTCATGATCCTCGCCATGTCGAACGGCGTGAACCTCACCGACGGCCTCGACGGCCTCGCCACCGGTGCCTCGGTGATGGTCTTCGGCGCCTACACCTTCATCGGCGTCTGGCAGTTCCAGGAGTCCTGCGCCAACGCGACGACCCTCACCAACCCGAACGCCTGCTTCGAGGTACGCGATCCGCTGGACCTCGCGGTGGTCGCCGCGGCCCTGATGGGCGCCTGCTTCGGCTTCCTGTGGTGGAACACCTCGCCGGCGAAGATCTTCATGGGCGACACCGGTTCGCTCGCCCTCGGCGGCGCGCTGGCCGGCCTCGCGATCTGCTCCCGCACCGAGCTCCTGCTCGCCCTGCTGGGCGGTCTGTTCGTCCTCATCACCATGTCGGTGGTCATCCAGGTCGGCTCCTTCAAGCTGACCGGCAAGCGCGTCTTCCGGATGGCACCGCTGCAGCACCACTTCGAACTCAAGGGCTGGTCCGAGGTCCTCGTGGTGGTCCGCTTCTGGATCATCCAGGGCATGTGCGTGATCGTCGGACTCGGCATCTTCTACGCGGGATGGGCGGCCAACAAGTGACCCACAGCCAGGAGTGGCGGGGGAAGCACGTCACCGTCGCCGGACTCGGCGTCTCGGGCGTCCCGGCGGCCAAGGTGCTCGCCGGGCTCGGCGCGCACGTCACCGTCGTCAACGACGGCGACGACGAGCGCGCCCGGGCCCAGGCCGCCCAACTCGCCGAGCTGGGCGTCACCGTCCGCCTCGGCGACGGGGACACCCTGCCCGACGGGGCCGAACTGGTCGTCACCGCGCCCGGCTGGCGGCCCGACAAGCCGCTGTTCGCCGCCGCCGCCGAGGCCGGCGTGCCGGTCTGGGGCGACGTCGAACTCGCCTGGCGCCTGCGCGAACTGGACGGCCGTACTCCCGCCCCCTGGCTCTGCGTCACCGGAACCAACGGCAAGACCACCACGACCCGGATGCTCGCCTCCATCCTGGAGGCCGCCGGACTGCGCACCGCCGCCGTCGGCAACATCGGGGTCTCCCTGCTGGACGCCGTGCTCGGCGACACCGAGTACGACGTCCTCGCCGTCGAGCTCTCCAGCTACCAGCTGCACTGGGCGCCCTCGCTGCGCGCCCACTCGGCCGCCGTCCTCAACCTGGCGCCCGACCACCTCGACTGGCACGGCTCCCTGCAGGCGTACGCCGCCGACAAGGGCCGGATCTACGAGGGCAACCAGGTCGCCTGCGTCTACAACGTGGCCGACAAGGCCACCGAGGACCTGGTGCGCGAGGCCGACGTCGAGGAGGGCTGCCGCGCCATCGGCTTCACCCTCGGCACCCCCGGCCCCTCCGAGGTCGGCGTGGTGGACGGCATCCTCGTCGACCGGGCCTTCGTCGAGAACCGGCGGGAGAGCGCCCAGGAACTCGCCGAGGTCACCGACGTCCAGCCCTCGGTGCCGCACAACATCGCCAACGCGCTCGCCGCCGCGGCCCTGGCCCGCGCCTTCGGCGTCCCGGCCACCGCGGTCCGCGACGGCCTGCGCGCCTTCCGGCCCGACGCCCACCGCATCGCCCACGTCGCCGACGTCGACGGCGTCGCCTACGTGGACGACTCCAAGGCCACCAACACCCACGCGGCGGAGGCCTCCCTGGTCTCCTACGAGTCCGTGGTCTGGATCGCCGGCGGGCTCGCCAAGGGCGCCACCTTCGACGAACTGGTCACCAGGGCGGCGAAGCGGCTGCGCGGCGTGGTACTGATCGGCGCCGACCGCGCGCTGATCCGCGAGGCGCTGGAGCGCCACGCCCCCGGCGTGCCCGTGGTCGACCTAGACCGCACCGACGACGCGGCGATGGCCGCCGCCGTCGCCGAGGCCCGCGCCCTCGCCCAGGAGGGCGACACGGTGCTGCTGGCCCCCGCCTGCGCGTCGATGGACATGTTCGCCAACTACAACGTCCGCGGTGAGGCGTTCGAGACGGCCGTACGCGAACTGGGCTGACGCCGAAGGGCGGTCGGGGCCACCCCCCGGCCGCCCTTTCGCGTCCGCCGTGCCGCCCGCGCGCCCGGGAGACCCGCGTCCGGCGGGTCTGCCCCGGGCACAGGGGGAACGCGTGGTTGGATCGGTCGCCGACCGGAAGGGGTGCCATGGAACGCAACGGGACGAAGCGTCCCGCCGGCCCGGGCCGCAACCGCGCCGCCCGCGTGCCCGCGCCCGCCGCGGCGCGGCCCGCCGCACCGGTGCGGGAGAACCCGCTGGGCCGGGCCGTCACGCGTGCCCGCAAGGCCTGGGACCGGCCGCTGACCGCCTACTACCTGATCCTGGGCGGCAGTTCGCTCATCACCGTGCTCGGCCTGGTGATGGTCTACTCGGCCTCCCAGATCACCGCGCTGCGCTACTCGCTGCCCGGCGCCTACTTCTTCCGCAAGCAGCTCCTCGCCGCCGTCATCGGCGGGCTCCTGCTGCTCGCCGCCTCCCGGATGCCGGTCAAACTCCACCGGGCGCTCGCCTACCCGATCCTCGCCGGCTCCGTCGGCCTGATGATCCTGGTGCAGATCCCCGGGATAGGGATGGCGGTCAACGGCAACCAGAACTGGATCTCGCTGGGCGGCAGCTTCCAGCTCCAGCCCAGCGAGTTCGGCAAGCTGGCCCTGGTGCTGTGGGGCGCCGACCTGATGGCCCGCAAGCAGGACAAGCGGCTGCTGACCCAGTGGAAGCACCTGCTGGTCCCGCTCGTACCGGTGGCGTTCCTGCTGCTCGCGCTGATCATGATCGGCGGGGACATGGGAACCGCGATCATCCTCACCGCGATCCTCTTCGGCCTGCTGTGGCTGGCCGGGGCCCCCACCCGGCTCTTCGCCGGCGTGCTGGCCGTCGCGGGGGCCATAGGCCTCTACTTCATCACCAGCAGCGAGAACCGGATGGCCCGGCTGGCCTGCCTCGGCGCCACCGACCCCGGCCCCCAGGACCAGTGCTGGCAGGCGCTGCACGGCCTCTACGCCCTCGCCTCCGGCGGCCTGTTCGGCTCCGGGCTCGGTGCGAGCGTGGAGAAATGGGGGCAACTGCCCGAAGCGCACACCGACTTCATCTTCGCCGTCACCGGTGAGGAACTGGGCCTGGCGGGGACACTGTCGGTACTCGCGCTGTTCGCCGCTCTAGGCTATGCGGGCATCCGCGTGGCCGGACGCACGGAGGATCCCTTCGTACGGTATGCCGCGGGAGGCGTGACCACCTGGATCACGGCGCAGGCCATGGTCAACATGGGTGCGGTGCTCGGCCTGCTGCCGATCGCCGGAGTCCCCCTCCCGCTGTTCTCCTACGGCGGATCGGCCCTGCTGCCGACCATGTTCGCCGTCGGGCTGCTGATCGCGTTCGCGCGTGACGAGCCCGCCGCGCGGGCGGCGCTTGCGATGCGCCAACCCCGCTTTGGTAAAAAGCGGGCGGGGAAGAACCGGCCGGTCCGGGAACCCCGTAGATGGAACACGATGCGACGGCGTGCCTCGGCGCGCTCGTCCGGAGAGCGGTGAATTTCGGTGCATGTCGTACTCGCCGGCGGAGGAACCGCGGGCCACATCGAGCCCGCGCTCGCCCTCGCGGACGCCCTGCGCAGGCAGGACCCGACCGTGGGCATCACGGCCCTGGGCACGGAACGCGGTCTGGAGACGCGCCTGGTGCCCGAACGCGGCTACGAGCTGGCGCTGATCCCGGCCGTCCCGCTGCCCCGCAAGCCCACCCCGGAGCTGATCACCGTGCCCGGCCGGCTGCGCGGCACCATCCGGGCCGCCGAGGAGATCCTGGAGCGCACCAAGGCCGACGCCGTGGTCGGCTTCGGCGGCTACGTGGCGCTGCCCGGCTACCTGGCCGCCAAGCGCCTGGGCGTGCCGATCGTCATCCACGAGGCCAACGCCCGCCCCGGCCTGGCCAACAAGATCGGCTCCCGGTACGCCTCCCGCGTCGCCGTCGCCACCCCGGACAGCAAGCTGCGCGGAGCCCGCTACATCGGCATCCCGCTGCGCCGCTCCATCGCCACCCTCGACCGGGCCGCCGTGCGCCCCGAGGCGCGCGCCGCCTTCGGTCTCGACCCCAACCTGCCCACGCTGCTGGTGACCGGCGGCTCGCAGGGCGCCCGCCGCCTCAACGAGGTGATCCAGCAGGTCGCCCCGCGCCTCCAGCAGTCCGGCGTCCAGATCCTGCACGCGGTCGGCCCGAAGAACGAACTGCCCCAGGTCCACCAGATGCCGGGCATGCCCCCGTACATCCCGGTCGGTTACCTGGACCGGATGGACCTCGCCTACGCGGCGGCCGACATGATGCTCTGCCGCGCGGGCGCGATGACCGTGGCCGAGCTCTCCGCCGTGGGGCTGCCCGCCGCCTACGTGCCGCTGCCCATCGGCAACGGCGAACAGCGGCTCAACGCCCAGCCGGTGGTCAAGGCAGGCGGCGGCATGCTGGTCGACGACGCGGAACTGACCCCGGAATGGGTCCTGCAGAGCGTCCTGCCCGTGCTCACCGACCCGCACCGGCTCTACCAGATGTCCCGCTCCGCCGCCGAGTTCGGCCGCCGGGACGCCGACGAACTGCTCGTCGGCATGGTCTACGAGGCCATCGCGGAGGCCCGCCGCGCCTGACCGGCACGGCGGACCGGTGACGGAGGCGGCGCCCGGCAGGGGCGCCGGGACGCGGTACCAGACGCGCAGCACGACGGAGGGCAGGGAGCGTGGCCGGAACGACGACCGCCGAACGCGGTGAACGCCGCCGGGAGCCGGCCGGGGAACCCGGGCCCGCGCCCTCCTGGCGCGACCGCCTCCCCGCCCCGCCGCGCCCGCGCACCCTGGTGGCCGGCGGCGCCGTCGCGGCGCTGCTGGCCGCCGGCGTGCTCTGGCTGCTGTACGGCTCGCCCTGGCTGCGGGTGGACGAGGTCCGCGTCACCGGCACCACCGTCCTCGGCGAGGACGAGGTGCGCCGGGCCGCCGCCGTCCCGCCGGCGCTGCCGCTCGCCTCGGTGGACACCGACGAGCTCGAGGCCCGCGTCCGCGCGGAGCTGCCGCGGGTGGAGTCGGTGGAGGCGGACCGGGACTGGCCGAACGGCGTCACCCTGAAGGTCACCGAACGCACCGCCGTCCTGATCCTCGCCGAGCGGGGGCGGTTCGTGGAGGTCGACGCCTCGGGCACCCGGTTCGCCACCCTCCCGAAGGCGCCGGAGTCCGTCCCGCTGCTCGAACTCGACCCCTCCACCGAGGAGTCCGCCCGGTCCTCGCTGCGCCGCTTCGGCCGCGACCGGCTGTTGGGCGAGGCGGTGCGGGTGGCGGGGGACATCCCGGACGCGATCGCCCGCGACACCCGCGCCGTCAAGGTCCGTACCTTCGACGCCTTCTCGCTGGAACTCGAGGACGGACGCACGGTGGTGTGGGGGAGCCCGGAGGAGGGCGAGGCCAAGGCCCGTACCCTGCGCGCCCTGATGAAGGCAACCCCGAAGGCCCGTCATTTCGACGTCAGCGTTCCCTCCGCCCCTGCGTCATCAGCGAGTTGACGCACATCAGCGCAGGCCAGCACCCGGACTGGGCACCGGCGCGCTTGATCACATAGGGTGAAAAGAAAAGCGGGAGGTTCGGCGTGTTCGTTGAACGTGCGCCACTTGTCGACCTAGTGTCCTGTTCGGAAGAGTCCAGGGAACAGACACACTGGTAACCCTAAACTTCACCGTTAGGGTTCGGGTCGGCGTTCGGACCGTCCCATTCGGCATCAGCCGGTGCTTCGCGGGGAACCCGCGAGGCATCCGGCACGTAACTCGAGGCGAGAGGCCTTCGACGTGGCAGCACCGCAGAACTACCTCGCAGTCATCAAAGTCATCGGTGTCGGCGGCGGTGGTGTCAATGCCATCAACCGGATGATCGAGGTCGGTCTCAAGGGCGTCGAGTTCATCGCCATCAACACCGACGCTCAGGCGCTGTTGATGAGCGACGCCGACGTCAAGCTCGACGTCGGCCGCGAACTCACCCGCGGACTCGGCGCCGGCGCCAACCCGGCGGTCGGCCGCAAGGCCGCCGAGGACCACCGCGAGGAGATCGAGGAGGTCCTCAAGGGGGCCGACATGGTCTTCGTGACGGCCGGCGAGGGCGGCGGCACCGGCACCGGCGGCGCGCCCGTGGTGGCCAACATCGCCCGCTCGCTGGGCGCGCTCACCATCGGTGTGGTCACCCGCCCGTTCACCTTCGAGGGGCGCCGCCGCGCCAACCAGGCGGAGGACGGCATCGCCGAACTCCGCAACGAGGTGGACACCCTCATCGTCATCCCCAACGACCGGCTGCTGTCCATCTCGGACCGCCAGGTCTCGGTCCTCGACGCCTTCAAGTCGGCCGACCAGGTCCTGCTCTCCGGCGTCCAGGGCATCACCGACCTGATCACCACGCCGGGCCTCATCAACCTCGACTTCGCCGACGTCAAGTCCGTGATGTCCGAGGCGGGCTCCGCGCTGATGGGCATCGGCTCCGCCCGCGGCGACGACCGCGCGGTGGCCGCCGCCGAGATGGCGATCTCCTCGCCGCTGCTCGAGGCCTCCATCGACGGCGCCCGCGGCGTCCTGCTCTCCATCTCCGGCGGCAGCGACCTCGGCCTCTTCGAGATCAACGAGGCGGCCCAGCTGGTCAGCGAGGCGGCCCACCCCGAGGCGAACATCATCTTCGGCGCGGTCATCGACGACGCGCTCGGCGACGAGGTCCGGGTCACCGTGATCGCCGCCGGCTTCGACGGCGGCCAGCCGCCGGCCAAGCGGGAGAACGTCCTCGGCTCCGCCTCCGCCAAGCGCGAGGAGCCGGCCGCCCCGGCGCGGCCCGCCGAGACCGCCCGTCCCTCCTTCGGGTCGCTCGGCAGCGTGACCCCCAAGGAGGAGACCCCCGCCCCCGCTCCCGCCCCGGCCCCCGAGCCGGCGGCCGAGCAGCGCCCGGCCCCCGCGCCGGTCCCGCCGGTGATCCCCCCGCTCCCGCAGTCCCGCACCTACCCGGACAGCATGGCCGAGGAGCTGGACGTCCCGGACTTCCTGAAGTGACACTTCCCCAGTGATAGATCAGCGCGAAAGCGTGAGCGGCGCGCACTTCGCCTTCACCGACAGGTGGGGCGGGGTGAGCGCCGCTCCGTATGAGGAGCTCAACCTCGGCGGCGCGGTCGGAGACGACCCGGCCGCCGTTCTGGCGAACCGGAAGCTGACCGCACAGGCACTCGGCCTCGACCCCGGCAGGGTGGTCTGGATGAACCAGGTCCACGGCGCCGACGTCGCCGAGGTCGACGGCCCCTGGGGCGACGAGGCGGAGATCCCCTCCGTCGACGCCCTGGTCACCGCCCGCCGCGGCCTGGCCCTCGCGGTCCTCACCGCCGACTGCGTCCCCGTCCTCCTCGCCGACCCGGTGGCCGGCGTCGCCGCCGCGGCGCACGCCGGCCGGCCGGGCATGGTGGCCGGGGTGGTCCCGGCAGCGGTCGCGGCGATGGTCCGGCTGGGCGCCGACCCCGCCCGGATCACGGCGCTCACCGGCCCGTCCGTGTGCGGGCGGTGTTACGAGGTGCCGGACGGGATGCGCGCCGAGGTCGCCGCCGTGGAACCCGCCTCCCACGCCGAGACCTCCTGGGGAACCCCCGCCGTGGACGTGGCCGCCGGGGTGCACGCCCAGCTGGAGCGGCTGGGGGTGGGTGACGCCCGGCGTTCGCCGGCGTGCACCATGGAGTCGCATGATCATTTCTCGTACCGCCGCGACCGCGCCACCGGCCGGCTCGCGGGGTACGTCTGGCTGGACTGACGAGGCATGACGGAACGCTCTGTGAACGAACGCGGCGAGGAACTCGCGGCTAACCTCGCCCGGGTGGAGAGCCGGATCACCGCGGCGTGCGAGGCCGCGGGCCGGTCGCGCGACGAGGTGACCCTGATCGTGGTCACCAAGACCTATCCGGCGAGCGACGTGCGGATCCTGGCGGAACTCGGGGTCCGGCACGTGGCCGAGAACCGCGACCAGGACGCCGCCCCGAAGGCGGCGGCCTGTGCGGATCTGCCGCTTTCGTGGCATTTCGTCGGCCAGTTGCAGACCAACAAGGTCCGGTCCGTGGCGGGTTATGCCGACATGGTGCAGTCCGTGGACCGGGACCGGCTGGTCACCGCCCTCTCCAAGGAGGCGGTGCGGACCGGCCGGGAGATCGGGTGCCTGATCCAGGTCGCGCTGGACGCCGAGGAGCGGGGCCGGGGCGAGCGCGGCGGGGTGGCGCCCGACGGCGTCGAGGAGTTGGCCGCCCTGATCGCCTCGTCGGAGGGCCTGAGGCTGGGCGGACTGATGACCGTCGCCCCGCTCACCGGACAATATGCGGGGCGTCAACGGGCGGCCTTCGACCGGCTGATGGATTTGTCGACTGTCCTGCGCCGAGCCCATCCGACTGCAACCATGGTGTCGGCAGGGATGAGTGCGGACCTCGAGGACGCCGTTGCCGCCGGAGCGACACACGTACGCGTCGGCAGTGCGGTACTCGGAGTACGTCCCGGGCTCGGGTAACGTCGCCAAGAGTCGGACCACAACAGAAAATATGGTCTTTTCCGCCGAATGGCGGGCAGAACGACCTCGTGGATCGCGGGGACGTGGCAGTCGTCAGCCGATCCACCACAGAGCGGAGGACTCAGAGCATGGCCGGCGCGATGCGCAAGATGGCGGTCTACCTCGGCCTCGTGGAGGACGATGGGTACGACGGCCGGGGTTTCGACCCCGACGACGACTTCGAACCGGAACTCGACCCTGAGCCGGAGCGTGACCGTCACCGACACGAGTCAGCACACACGTCGCACAGTTCACACTCGGCACATGGTTCGCACCAGCCGCAAAGGGAAGAACCGGTACGAGTGGTGCAGCCCCCGGCGCCCCGCGAACCGGCTCCCGCCACCGTCGCCCCAGCGGCGGAGACGAGCCGGCCGGCGCGGATCGCCCCCGTGGCATCCATCACACAGGAACGTCAGAGTCTGGAGAAGAGCGCGCCGGTGATCATGCCCAAGGTCGTGTCGGAGAGGGAGCCGTACAGGATCACCACCCTCCACCCGCGGACCTACAACGAGGCCCGTACCATCGGGGAACACTTCCGTGAGGGCACTCCGGTGATCATGAATCTGACGGAGATGGACGACACGGACGCGAAGCGGCTCGTCGACTTCGCGGCGGGTCTGGTGTTCGGTCTGCACGGCAGTATCGAGCGGGTGACGCAGAAGGTGTTCCTGCTGTCTCCTGCTAACGTCGATGTCACGGCGGAGGACAAGGCCCGCATCGCAGAGGGCGGGTTCTTCAACCAGAGCTGAGAAGTACCGGGTGACGCAAGACACAGGGGAGAGGGAAGCAGGAGATCATGAGCGTGTTCTGGGACGTGGTCTACATCGCGCTGATGTGTTTCCTCCTCGTCCTGATCTTCCGGTTGGTCATGGACTACGTGTTCCAGTTCGCCCGCTCGTGGCAGCCCGGAAGGGCGATGGTGGTCGTATTGGAGGCCACCTACACTGTCACCGATCCACCGCTCAAGCTTCTGCGGCGGTTCATCCCGCCGTTGCGTCTCGGGGGCGTGGCGCTCGACCTGTCCTTCTTCGTACTGATGATCATCGTCTACATCCTGATCTCCGTCGTGAGCCGGCTGTGAGCGCGATGTGAATGACGTTCTTGCCGAAAGCCGACGACTACGTTGAGGTGAAGAGATGCCGTTGACCCCCGAGGACGTGCGGAACAAGCAGTTCACGACCGTCCGCCTCAGGGAAGGCTACGACGAAGACGAGGTCGATGCCTTCCTCGATGAGGTCGAAGCCGAACTGACCCGACTGCTCCGGGAGAACGAGGACCTCCGCGCCAAGCTGGCCGCGGCCACCCGTGCTGCCGCGCAGAACCAGCAGCAGGGCATGCGGAAGGGTCCCGACGGACCCGGCGGCCCGCAGGGTCCGGGCGGTCCCCAGGACCAGGGTCCCGGCATGCGCGGTCCCGGTGGTCCTGTCCCCGCCGGGATATCGGGACCCCCGCAGCAGCACGGCGGCCCCATGGGTGGCCCGCCGCAGCTGCCGAGCGGTGCCCCGCAGCTTCCCGCCGGCCCCGGCGGCCCGCAGGGCCCCGGTGGCCACGGTCCCCAGGGTCCCGGCGGTCACGGCCCCCAGGGCCACGGCCCGCAGGGTCCCGGTCCGATGGGCCAGGGTGGCCCCGGTCCGATGGGCCAGCCGATGCACGGTCCCGGTCCGATGGGCGGCCCCATGGGCGGTCCCGGCGGCCCGATGGGCGGCCCCGGCCAGGGTCCCGGTGGCGACAGCGCCGCGCGCGTCCTGTCGCTGGCCCAGCAGACCGCCGACCAGGCGATCGCCGAGGCCCGGTCCGAGGCCAACAAGATCGTCGGCGAGGCCCGCAGCCGCGCCGAGGGTCTGGAGCGTGACGCCCGGGCCAAGGCCGACGCCCTGGAGCGGGACGCGCAGGAGAAGCACCGCGTCGCGATGGGCTCCCTGGAGTCCGCCCGCGCCACGCTGGAGCGCAAGGTCGAGGACCTGCGCGGCTTCGAGCGCGAGTACCGCACGCGGCTGAAGTCCTACCTGGAGTCGCAGCTGCGGCAGCTGGAGTCCCAGGCGGACGACACGCTGGCGCCGCCGCGGACGCCGGCTCCGTCCGGTGCGCCGTCGCTGCCCCCGCCGCCGGCCCCGTCGATGGCTCCGGCCGGTGCCGGGTCCGCGTTCGGCGGCGGTCAGGGCATGAACGGCGGCCCCGGTCCGTCCTCCGCCTTCGGCGGTGGCCCGGGCGGCGGCGGCAACGGCCAGCCGCAGATGTCGCCGGCCATGACGCAGCCGATGGCGCCGGTGCGGCCGCAGGGTCCCGGCCCGATGGGCCAGGCTCCCTCGCCGATGCGCGGGTTCCTGATCGACGAGGACGACAACTGACGGCCCGCGGCTAGCGGTACGCCTGTCGTCGGCGTTCAGTAGGGCGGTGCCCCGAACCTCAGGGTTCGGGGCACCGCCCTTTCGCCGTGCGGCACTTGCTTTCCGCGGTGCGAGCCGCGGCGTGCACACGGGACCGCCCGCGCCCGGCGGTGCCGCCGGCCCAGCCGCCCGCAACAGGTCGTCCGTACTGCGAGGGCATGGCTTCGGGAGGGGTGGGGGAGGAGCCGCGCGTGGCGCCCGGGAACGGCCGAGGCCCGGTTTCCCCGCGCGGGGAAACCGGGCCTCGGGTGCCGCAGGGGTTACGCCTTGCGGAGACGGAACTCCAGGGAGAGGCCCTCGTCCGTGAACGGGGCGCCGAACGTGCCGTCCGCCTCGCCCTGGGCGAAGTCGGTCGCGAGGACCTCGTCGGCGACCAGGCCCGCGTGGGCGGTGAGCGCCTCGGCGACCGCCGGGTCCGTCGAGGACCAGCGCAGCGCGATGCGGTCCGCCACGTCCAGGCCGCTGTTCTTGCGCGCCTCCTGGATCAGGCGGATCGCGTCACGCGCCAGGCCGGCCCGCCGCAGCTCCTCGGTGATCTCCAGGTCCAGGGCGACCGTCGCGCCCGAGTCGGAGGCCACCGACCAGCCCTCGCGCGGGGTCTCCGTGACGATGACCTCCTCCGGGGAGAGGGTGACCGTCTCGCCCTCGACGTCGACCGTGGCCGTGCCCGTCTCCCGCAGCGCGGCGGACAGCGCGGCGGCGTCCGCGGCGGCGACGGCCTTGGCGACCTCCTGCACGCGCTTGCCGAACCGCTTGCCCAGCGCGCGGAAGTTGGCCTTGGCGGTCGTGTCGACCAGCGAACCGCCCACCTCGGAGAGCGAGGCCAGCGCGGCCACGTTGAGCTCCTCGGCGATCTGGGCGCGCAGTTCCTCGCCCAGGCGCTCGAAGCCGGAGACCGCGACCAGCGCCCGGGAGAGCGGCTGACGCGTCTTGACGCCCGACTCGGCGCGGGTGGCGCGGCCCAGCTCCACCAGGCGGCGCACCAGCGCCATCTGCTGCGACAGCTCCTCGTCCACGGAGGACAGGTCGGCCTCCGGCCAGGAGGACAGGTGGACCGACTCCGGGGCGTCCGGGACGACCGGGACGACGAGGTCCTGCCAGACGCGCTCGGTGATGAACGGCGTGAGCGGCGCCATCAGCTGGGTGACGGTCACCACCACGTCGTGCAGGGTCCGCAGGGCGGCCTTGTCGCCCTGCCAGAACCGGCGGCGGGAGCGGCGGACGTACCAGTTGGACAGGTCGTCCACGAAGGCCGACAGGAGCTTGCCGGCCCGCTGGGTGTCGTAGGACTCCAGGGCCTTGGTCACCTCGGCGGTGAGCGCGTGCAGCTCGGAGAGCAGCCAGCGGTCCAGGATGGGGCGCTCGGCCGGGGCCGGGTCGGCCTCGCCCGGGGCCCACCCGGCGGTGCGGGCGTACAGGGCCTGGAAGGCGACGGTGTTCCAGTAGGTGAGGAGCGTCTTGCGGACGACCTCCTGGATGGTGCCGTGGCCCACGCGACGGGCCGCCCAGGGGGAACCGCCGGCCGCCATGAACCAGCGCACCGCGTCGGCGCCGTGCTGGTCCATCAGCGGGATCGGCTGGAGGATGTTGCCCAGGTGCTTGGACATCTTCCGGCCGTCCTCGGCGAGGATGTGGCCGAGGCAGACCACGTTCTCGTACGAGGACTTGTCGAAGACGAGCGTGCCGACCGCCATCAGCGTGTAGAACCAGCCGCGGGTCTGGTCGATCGCCTCGGAGATGAACTGGGCCGGGTAACGGCTCTCGAACAGCTCCTTGTTCTTGTACGGGTAGCCGTACTGCGCGAACGGCATGGAACCCGAGTCGTACCAGGCGTCGATGACCTCGGGGACGCGCACGGCGGTGTGCGCGCAGCCCTCCTCGGGGCAGGCGAAGGTCACGTCGTCGATGAACGGGCGGTGCGGGTCGAGGTCCGACTGGTCGGCGCCGGTCAGCTCGGAGAGCTCGGCGCGGGAGCCGACACAGGTGAGGTGGCCCTCCTCGCAGCGCCAGATCGGCAGCGGGGTGCCCCAGTAGCGGGCGCGGGAGAGCGCCCAGTCGATGTTGTTGTCCAGCCAGTCGCCGTAGCGGCCGTGCTTGACGCTCGCGGGGAACCAGTTGGTCTTCTCGTTCTCCTCGATCAGCCGGTCCTTGACCGCGGTGGTGCGGATGTACCAGGACGGCTGCGCGTAGTAGAGGAGCGCGGTGTGGCAGCGCCAGCAGTGCGGGTAGCTGTGCTCGTACGGCAGGTGCAGGAAGAGCAGACCGCGCTCCTGCAGGTCCGCGGTCAGCGCCTCGTCGGCCTTCTTGAAGAAGACGCCGCCGACCAGCGGGAGGTCCTCCTCGAAGGTGCCGTCGGGGCGCACCGGGTTGACCACCGGCAGGCCGTAGCCGCGGCAGACCTTGAGGTCGTCCTCACCGAAGGCGGGGGACTGGTGGACCAGACCCGTACCGTCCTCGGTGGTCACATACTCGGCGTTGACGACGAAGTGAGCCTCGGAGGGGAACTCCACCAGCTCGAACGGGCGCTGGTAGGTCCAGCGTTCCATCTCCGCGCCGGTGAAGGACTCGCCGGTGGGCTCCCAGCCCTCGCCGAGGGCCTTGGCGACCAGCGGCTCGGCGACGACCAGCTTCTCCTCGCCGTCGGTGGCGACCACGTAGGTCACCTCCGGGTGGGCGGCGACCGCGGTGTTGGACACCAGGGTCCACGGGGTGGTCGTCCACACCAGGAGGGAGGCCTGGCCGGCCAGCGGGCCGGAGGTCAGCGGGAAGCGGACGTAGACCGAGGGGTCGACGACCGTCTCGTAGCCCTGCGCCAGCTCGTGGTCGGAGAGGCCGGTGCCGCAGCGCGGGCACCAGGGCGCGACGCGGTGGTCCTGGGCCAGGAGGCCCTTCTTGAAGATCTCCTTCAGCGACCACCAGACGGAGTCCACGTACTCCGGGTCCATGGTGACGTACGCGTCGTCGAGGTCGACCCAGTAGCCCATGCGGGTCGTCAGCTCGGTGAAGGCGTCGGTGTGCCGGGTGACGGACTCGCGGCACTTCGCGTTGAACGCGGCGATGCCGTAGTTCTCGATGTCCTTCTTGCCGGTGAAGCCGAGCTCCTTCTCCACCGCGAGCTCCACGGGCAGGCCGTGGCAGTCCCAGCCCGCCTTGCGGGCCACGTGGTAGCCGCGCATGGTGCGGAAGCGGGGGAAGACGTCCTTGAAGACGCGCGCCTCGATGTGGTGCGCGCCGGGCATGCCGTTCGCGGTGGGCGGGCCCTCGTAGAACACCCACTCGGGGCGGCCCTCGGACTGCTCCAGGGTCTTGGCGAAGATCTTCTGCTGCTCCCAGAACTCGAGCACGGCGTGCTCGAGGGCGGGCAGGTCGACCTGGGCGGGCACCTGGCGGTACGTCGGCGCTGTCATCAGCGGCTTCCTCCAACGGACATTGCTGCCTTCCGTCGGAGGGACGAGAGCCGTGCGCCGTCGGCGCGGTCCCGCGGTACCACCCTCCTTGGCCGCCGGCTCGCGCTCGCGCACGCCCGGTGACCCCCTCATTCGGGTCGCGACGGCCGGGTCTACCGGCCCGGGAACTCCCGGGCGTTCTTCCGGCGGCTCCGGGGTGATCTTCACGTCGTGCTCGCCCCCGGGCTCACACCGTCCCCGGGTCGCTCTGGGCTGCGGGCGCCGCTACTCGTCCCATCCACGCCTTGTCGCTGGGGCCAGTGTAAGGGGCGACGGCGGGTGACGGTGACGGGATTTCCCGGGGCCGTGCGGGCGGATTCGGCCAGGGCCGCACCCGTTCGGCCCTGGTCCGGCGCATACCGGGGCGGCAGATGGGCACAACGCATGCAGCGGCGTGCCCCGTTGCCGCCGGTTACGGGCCGATCTATCGTCCGAGCACGATTCGCGAGCAGGATCACAGCATGTGAGGGGCCGCGGCCATGGTGGCGAAGAGGACCGCCGAACGTGAGTCGGCGTCGGGCACGGCGGACGGCGCCGCGGGGTCCCGCTCCGCGCGAGGCGCCGCCGCGAAGCGGAGCCCGGACAAGGCTCCCGCCGCCGCGAGGAAGCCGGGCACGCGCAGGGCGGCGGAACGGGCCACCGGCGCGACGGCCCCGGCGGGCGACGGACCAGGCACCGAGGCGCCCGCGCGGAAGCGGGCCGGCGGGGCCGGGGCGAAGAGGCCGGGTGGCCGGAAGACCGCGGCGGACCAGGACCCGGGCACCCCGGGCACCCCGGGGACTCCGGCGGACGAGGCTCCGCAGGCTGTGGCGGACGAGGCCGGGAAGCCCGGGAAACCTGGGAAGCCCGTGGCGGGCGAGGTGCCGGGGACTCCGGCGGGTGAGGCCGGGAAGGCCGCGGCGGCCGGTGGCGGAGGGTCGGTGGGCCGGAAGGCGGTTGAGCGGCTGGTGGAGGGGAAGGACACTGCGCGGCCGGGCGGCGGCGATGCCGGGCGTGCGCAGTCGAGGAGCGCCGCCGGACCGGGCGGGAAGGGCCCGGCGCGGACGGCCGGGAGCGAGGAGGCGGCCGCCGCGGACGCGGTGGAGGCCGGTGAGGGTCGGCAGGGTGCCGCGGCGGTGGCCGCGCGGACGGGAGGCAGGGGCGTGAGGGCGAGGAAGAGTTCGGCGGCGGCGGTGCCCAAGGCACGGGTCGAGGCGGGGGACCTGGCGGTCCGCCCCGGCGAGGACCCGTGGACGACCGAGGAGGTCGAGGAGGCCCGCGGCGAGCTCGAGGGCGAGGCGACCCGGCTGCGCGCGGAGATCGCGCAGGCGGAACGCGCCCTGGCCGGGCTGATGCGGGACTCCGGCGACGGCGCGGGCGACGACCAGGCCGACACCGGTGCGAAGAACATCACGCGCGAGCACGAGCTGGCCCTGGCCTCCGCGGCCCACGAGACGCTCAGCCAGACCGAGCGCGCCCTGGAACGCCTGGCGGAGGGCGCGTACGGCCTCTGCGAGAGCTGCGGCAACCCCATCGGCAAGGCCCGCATGCAGGCCTTCCCCCGCGCCACCCTCTGCGTGGAGTGCAAGCAGAAACAGGAACGGAGGCACTGACCACAGCGGCCACGGGGGTCGTGCCGTACGCTCTCCTTCCAGTCAGGTAACCAGGCCGAAGGACTCACGTGGCAGAGGCGGAGCGCATCATCGGTACGCCGGAGACTCCGGACGAGGCGGCAGCCCCGGAGGAGAACGAGGAGCAGCAGCCCCCGCGCGGCAAGCGGCGGGTGGCCGTGCTGATCGCCGTCGCGGTGCTGGCCTACGTCCTCGACCTGGTCACCAAGCTGATCGTGGTGGCGGAGCTGGAGCCGGGGAACCGTTCCGTCGAGCTGCTCGGCGACTGGCTGCGCCTGGACGTGATCCGCAACCCGGGCGCGGCCTTCGGCTTCGGCGAGGCGTTCACCATCCTCTTCACGCTGATCGCGGTCGCCGTGATCGTGGTGATCTTCCGCCTCGCCCGCAAGCTCTACAGCACCCCCTGGGCGATCGCCCTCGGCCTGCTGCTGGGCGGCGCGCTGGGCAACCTCACGGACCGGATCTTCCGCACGCCGGGCGTCTTCGAGGGCGCGGTCGTGGACTTCATCGCGCCGAAGCACTTCGCGGTGTTCAACCTCGCCGACTCGGCGATCGTCTGCGGCGGCATCCTGATCGTGCTGCTCTCCTTCAAGGGCCTCGACCCGGACGGCACCGTCCACAAGGACTGACCGGGAAGGGCCCGCCGCCCGAGGGCGCGGGACGCGCCGTGTCACCCGTCCGGCATACTCGACGGGTGAGCACGATTCCCGAGATCCGAACCCTGCCCGTGCCGGACGGCCTGGAGGGCGAGCGCGTCGACGCCGCCATCTCCCGGATGTTCGGCTTCTCCCGGACCAAGGCGGCCGAGCTGGCCGCGGCGGGCAAGGTGCAGGTCGACGGGGTGGTCGTCGGCAAGTCCGAGCGCGTCTCCGGCGGCGCCTGGCTCGAGGTGGAGATGCCCCAGGCCCCCGCGCCCGTGCAGGTGGTCGCCGAGCCCGTCGAGGGCATGGAGATCGTGCACGACGACGACGACCTGATCGTGATCGTCAAGCCGGTCGGTGTGGCCGCGCACCCCTCGCCGGGCTGGACCGGCCCGACCGTGATCGGGGGGCTGGCCGCGGCCGGCTACCGGATCTCCACCTCCGGCGCCGCCGAGCGCCAGGGCATCGTGCACCGGCTGGACGTCGGCACCTCCGGCCTGATGGTGGTCGCCAAGTCGGAGCACGCGTACACGTCGCTCAAGCGCCAGTTCAAGGAGCGCACGGTCGACAAGCGCTACCACACCCTGGTGCAGGGCCACCCGGACCCGACCAGCGGCACCATCGACGCCCCCGTCGGGCGCCACCCCAGCAGCGACTGGAAGTGGGCGGTCACCGCCGAGGGCAAGCCGTCGGTCACGCATTACGACCTGATCGAGGCCTTCCGCGCGGCGTCCCTGTTGGACGTCAAGCTGGAGACCGGCCGCACCCACCAGATCCGCGTGCACATGTCGGCCCACCGGCACCCCTGCGTCGGCGACCTCACCTACGGCGCCGACCCGACGCTGGCCAAGCGGCTCGGGCTGAGCCGGCAGTGGCTGCACGCCGTCCGCCTCGGCCTGGAGCACCCGGGCACCGGCGAGTGGGTGGAGTTCGTCAGCGAGTACCCGGAGGACCTGAGCAAGGCCCTCGACAAGGTGCGTGAGGAGACCTACGCGTGACCGCCCCCGCCGCGCGGCCCGTGGTGGTCCGGGTCGTCGAGGACCTGGACGACCGTGAGGCCTGCTTCCGGGTCCGCAAGCAGGTGTTCGTCGTCGAGCAGGGCGTCCCGGAGGAGATCGAGTACGACGCGCTGGACGCCCACGCCGTCCACGTGCTGGCCGTCCGCGAGGAGGACGGCGCCCCGCTGGGCACCGGCCGGCTGCTGTACGGCGAGGTCGCCGCGAAGAAGACCGGCGGCGATCCCGCCGTCGGCTCGCTGGGGCGGCTCGCCGTGCTGCCCGAGGCCCGCGGCCTCGGCGTCGGCGTGGCGCTGGTGCGGGGCATCGAGGACGTGGCGCGCGAGCGTGGTCTGAGTGTCGTCGACCTGGGCGCGCAGGTGCACGCCATGGGCTTCTACGAGCGGCTCGGCTACCGGGCGTACGGCCCGGTCTTCGACGACGCCGGCATCCCGCACCGGTCGATGCGGCGCTCCCTCTAGGGCCGGCGCCCCCTCCAGGTCTGGGTCCAGTCCCGGTTCCAGGTCCGGACGGCCCCCGGGGACCGCCCGCCGCCCCGGCTCACTTCTCGAGCCGGGGCTTCGGCATGCCCTCGCGGGCGGCGCGGGCGGGCTGCCGGGCCTGGTCGGCGGTGGGCAGCGGCAGGTGCATCGGCGTCTCCGGGGTGGCCGTGACGATGCGCGGCAGCGCGTAGGGGTGCTCGGCCGCGAGCCAGCGCAGCATCTCCTCGCGGACCGTGACCCGCACCGTCCAGATGTCGTCGGCGTCCTTCGCGGTGACCAGCGCCCGGACCTCCATGGTCGTCGGCGAGGTGTCGGTGACCTGCACGTTGTGGGCGCGGCCGTCCCAGGCGGAGCAGTGGCGCAGGATGTCGCGGAGCTTGTCCCGCATCGCCTCCACCGGGGCGCGGTGGTCGAGCTGCCAGTAGACGACGCCGGTCATCTGGGCGCCGCCGCGGGACCAGTTCTCGAACGGCTTCGAGGTGAAGTACGACACCGGCATGGTGAAGCTGCGTTCGTCCCAGGTGCGGACGGTCAGGAAGGTCAGGGTGATCTCCTCGACGGTGCCCCACTCGCCCTCGACGACCACGGTGTCGCCGATGCGGACCATGTCGCCGAAGGCGATCTGCAGGCCGGCGAAGACGTTGCTCAGCGTGGACTGGGCGGCCACACCGGCGACGATGCCGAGGACACCGGCGGAGGCCAGCAGCGAGGTGCCGGCGGCGCGCATCGCGGGGAAGGTCAGCAGCATCGCGGCGACGGCGACCGTGCCGACGATCGCGGTGACCACGCGCATGATCAGCTCGACCTGGGTCCGCACCCGGCGCACCCGGGCCGGATCGCGGTGGACCCGGGCGTACCGGTCGTAGGAGGCCTCCACCACGGCGCCGGCGATCCGGATCAGCAGCCAGGCGGTGGCGCCGATCAGGAGCAGCGTGAGGATCCGGCCGATCAGCACCCGGTACGAGCCGCCGATCTGGGCCTCGTCCCAGGAGGCGCGGATCAGCGCGACGCACAGGGCGATCTGGTAGGGGATGCGAGCACGCCGCAGCAGACCCCAGGCCGGGGTCTCCGGGTGGCGCTCGTCGGCCTTGCGGAGCAGCTTGTCCGTGGCCCACCCGATGACCAGGGTGAGGAGGACCGAGCCGCCGATGACGATGAGCGGGCGCATGACGTTCTCCATTCGGCGCGCTTATCCGGAACCGGGGAGATGCGAACGCGAAGGTCGTGTGAGCATTGACTCATGAACGTCATGCTCTTCCACTCGACCTACGGCCTGCGCCCCGCCGTGCACGAGGCCGCCGACCGGCTCCGCGCCGCGGGACACCAGGTGTGGACCCCGGACCTCTTCGACGGACGGGTCTTCGAGACGGTCGAGGAGGGCATGGACCACCATGCGAGCGTGGGGGCCGACGAGCTGCTGAAGCGGGCGGTCCTGGCGGCCGCGCCCTACTCCGAGCGCGGGCTGGTCTACGCCGGTTTCTCGCTGGGGGCGGCCACCGCGCAGACCCTGGCGCTCGGCGACGACAAGGCCCGCGGTCTGCTGCTCCTGCACGGCACCTCGGACATCGCCGCGAACGCCTCGGCGGACGACCTGCCGGTGCAGCTCCACGTGGCCGAGCCCGATCCCTTCGAGACGGACGACTGGCTGAGCTCCTGGTACCTCCAGATGCGCCGGGCCGGCGCGGACGTGGAGGTCTTCCGGTATCCCGGGGCCGGCCACCTCTACACCGACCCCGGGCTCCCGGACCACGACGCCGAGGCGGCCGAGGCCACCTGGCGGGTGGCGCTCGGCTTCCTCGACTCGCTCTAGGTCGTGTCCGCAAAGTGGGGGCGTCGTTGGTCTGTTCGTGGTGCGTCGTCATGAGCTGACTGATGAGTCGTGGGCGGTGATCGGGCCGTTG
>NZ_JBSFVZ010000042.1:0-32337 GCF_053592575.1 Streptomyces sp. NPDC002640
AACACTGACACCACAACGCACGGAACTGCTATCCACCATCAGCATGCGATGGACATGACGGCCGTGGCCATCACCACGGCCGCAGCGCTCCCGGCACTTCGCCTTTGGCCGTGGTGGAGCTCGGTGCCGTCGAAACCCAGCAAACTGGGCCCGCGATCGGTGCGTGTTCGGTGCAGCCGCGGCGGACGATCTGAGGGGCCGGGCTCGGTGATCTGGTTTGGGTGGCTGTGAGGTCGAGGCACGCACACCGACTTCACAGCCACCGGCGCCGCGTCGTGGAGCAACGTTGCGGTGGGAGCATCAGCTCAGAGGTGGAAGGTCGTGCGCACGCCGCCACAGCTGCCAGTCGCCGTCGCTGCGCTTTTGCCACCCATCGGACTCGGGTTTCTCGGGCCCGTGCTCGATGAAGCGTTCCACGAGCTGCAACGCCCAGGCGGCTAGGTATCTCGGGCTTCGCCAGCCAGCCCTGGGCGTATGACAATGCGGACCTGGACCCCAGCCGGCATATGTTGCGCGAGCAGGCAACCAGCCATGTCAGGTTCGTCTTCGCGTACGAAGTCGACCCCTCTTCGAGAGGCCAGCCATAGTCGTGGGTCAGCTTCTGTTCTGCACCTGCTCCGGCTCGGCTTCGACGACTACGTCCTGGCGGTGGCGGCCGGCGACGACGCCACGGCGGCGCGGCTCGCGCTCGAGGTGGAGCAGCTGCCGGGACTGCTGCCGCCATCGCGGAACTGGTTGTCTTCCCCGTGACCGCGCTGTCCGACGACACCGAGCCCTGCGCCGACTCCTTCGTCCTGGACGAGGTCGGCGTCCTCTACCTGATGGCGATCCGCGGATGGGCCGCGCACGCCCCCGCGACGGCCGGACCGGGGATTGCCCGCACCATCGCGCACTTCGTGGGCCAGGTCCTCGCCGACAGCCCGACCGACGTCGTCCCGGCTCTGCAGGAGCTGCGCGACGAACAGGTGACGCGGGGGGGCCGACGCGGTGGTGGAGAACGCGGTGGCCCTGCACCGCTGACCGCACCACCGCACCGGGCGGGAGCGCACCGGCACGGTGGAACGCACCGGAAAAAGCCTCCGACGCCCGCCCGCGGTAGTCACCGCCCGCCCAGGCTGATGACGGCCGCCACCCCGGCGGCCAGCACACCGAGCGTAGTGGGGTCGGTGCGTCCGCCGGTGCGTCGGGCCGGGACCGGGTGGAGCCGGAACCGGTTGGGGAAGCCGGCAGGGAACGGCGCCGGTGGTGGTGTCACCGCAGCTGACGCGCGCGGACGCAGGAAGAGGGCGGCTCCCCTGGCGGGGCGCCGCCCTCTCGCGGTCTGGCTGGGGGCCGCCATTCCTACGCCGCTGGGCCGATCAGCAGTCGCAGCCGCAGCCGCGCGGGGGCCGTCTCCTGCTGTGTGTTGGCCGGTGGCCGCTGGCGCCGCCGAAGGAGGGCGGCACTGTTACGGAGGCGCAGGTTGGCCAGCCGTGAGGCGGTCCAGCCGTTCGTAGAGGGCACGAACAAGCCGGGCGCGGCTCTGGGCACAGAGTGCGGTGCCCTGGATCGGTTGGGCGAGGCGGTCGGCGGCTTCGCGGAGGACGACTTCGGCGAAGGCGCCGCGGCCGTCGTCCTTCGGCAGCGCGGCGGCGTGGCGCTGGACCTCGGCGGCGACCGCCTGGGCGTGCCCGGTCAGTTGGACGGCGATCTGCTCGTAGTCACCGAGCGTGAGGTCCGGGTCCTGCCACGCGAGGACGGCGGTGACGAGCGCTTCGTACGGGGCACGGTCCAGTGGCAGATCGGCGCCGACCAGGCCATGGAGGTCGTGGAGCACGGTGTGGCTGTCGCTCACCGGCGCCCCTCCGCGTGGCGGCCCTCCGCGTCGTCGGGGTCATGGTTGTGGGGACGGTCGTCCAGGGCGGTTCGGGCGAGGAAGCGGGCGTAGCCGCGGTCGGCGCGTGCCAGCAGGGCCGGGGAAGGCCGGTTGAAAGCGGGACGCCGGAGGCCGCGGCCTCCGGGTGCGTGTCCGGCAGATGTGCTTGCGCTCATGGGCGCCACCTCCGTTGCTGGTGTGATCTCCTCCCGGTAATACGGCGCGACGCGGTAGGCGGATTGGTTCTCGATGAGAGTGCGCACTGGTGCGGACGGCCACGTGAGGGCGTCGTCCGCGGCCGGGAAGACGGCACGGGCGACGTCGCCGTGGAGACCGCGTCGCGCAGCGGGCCCAGCGCTTGTGCAGTGCCGCCCTGGACGGAGACAGCGATCCGCCCAGCGACTGGAGCGACCCAGCGGCAGCGGCCCTGGTCCGCGTCGCCTTTCTTGCGGTCCGGGCCGACGCCCCAAGCCGTGGGCAGGTGCTCTGCTGTCAGCCCGTCAGGCACCGAGAGCTTCGGTCATCGTGTCGAGGTCGGCGAGCAGGGCCGTGAGGCGGTCCGGGGCGACTTTGCTGATCATGCGCTGCTCGATGGCATAGACGGCGCCGCGGGCGGCGTGCAGGCGTTCCTGGCCGGCTGGGGTGAGGCGTACGGGCAGGGCGCGGCCGTGCTCGGCTGTAGCCGGGCGGGTGATCAGGCCTGCGTCCTTCAGGCCGCGGAGGACGACGTTGGCGGACTGGCGGGTGACGAACGTGCCGCGGGCCAGGTCGGCGTTGGACAGACCGGGCTGTTCGTCGAGGAGTTCCAGGCAGGAGTACTGCGGGACGGTGAGGCCGTGTTCGCGCAGTGCCTTGTCCATGGCGGAGCGCAGCGCGGCTGAAGTGCGCTTGAGGCGGTATCCGACGTGCTCGGTGACGTCCTGGGCTGGGTGCGGCAGAGGAATGGGATTCCGATCCTTCATGTCAGCATTTTGACATGCCGGGGAGCCCCACTTACAGTCCCTCATGTCAAAACTCTGACATCTACTGCATGGAGGAACCATGACCGCCACCGTCGCGGGACCCGACTTCATCGCTCTGCAGGTCACGGATCTGCCCGCCGCCGCGGCCTTCTTCGAGGAACACCTCGGCCTGCGCCGCGCCCCCGTCTCACCGCCCCACGCGGTGGTCTTCGCCACCAACCCGATTCCCTTCGCTGTCCGTGAGCCACTGCCCGACACCGACCTGACCGGCAGCTCGGCACCGGGCCGGGGTGTTGCGCTGTGGCTGCGCACCGACGACGCCACGCAGCTGCACACGCAGCTCGTCGCGGCAGGCGTCGAGGTGGCCGGCCCGGTACGGGACAGTCCCTTCGGGCCGACGTTCACCTTCACCGGTCCCGAGGGGTACCAGCTCACCGTCCACGGAGGCTGATCCCCAGCACCGCCGCCCACACCGACGTGCAACAGTGCGGCGACCGGCCGGGATCGCCAGTCATCCTCCCGAGCGTGATCTGCTGGTGGCCCGGGGCTATCTCGGCTGCGAGGAGGCGGCCCAGGCCCTCGGTATCCCCGCGGGCATGGTCAGATCACGCCTGCGCCGGATTGGCAGCCCGCTGTGGGAAGTACTGAGCGGATCCCAGCAGAACGATTCCGCGTGGATGCTGTGGAGACGGCCGGAAGTCGGCAGAGTCTGAGAAGCGATGTCTGTATTGGGGGGGGCGCGTCGGCCGCCGCTTCGGAAAGAGACTGGAAGGTGATGGCCGCCACGGCGGAAGGTGCCGCATGAGCGCTTCACCCTCACCCGATCACCCGTCTTCCGCACCCCGTTCCGAGCGCACGGGCGTGCTGCACGTGTGCTCCGTGTTCGAGTCGAGTAAAGCCGTCGTGAGCGCGGCGGGAACTGGTTACAGCCCGATGGGCGGTGTCCAGGTCCATGTCGGCGCGCTCGTCCGGCACCTGGACCGTCAGGGGATCAGCCAGACCGTGATCACCTCCTACAAGCCCGGCGAGCCCCGCGACCAGGATCAGGGCGACCGCATACGGGTGCGCCGATACGGCGTACCCGTCCGCCGGTGGCGGCAGTTGTGGGCGCTGCCTGCCGCACGCGCGGCCGTGGACACGACCGTGCGGGTGGACATCGTCCATGCCCATCCCAGTGCTGATCTCGCCGCCCTGCCGATCGCCCTGTGGGCCGCGCGCCGCCATCGAGCCCCGCTCGTCGTGACCTTGCACAGCAGCGCGCTGCACACATGCGGGCCGTCAACGCCCGACTCGCCGCTCTCAAGGTGTTGGGCCACCTGTCGGAGGCGATCACCTTGCGGCGGGCGGAGGCGGTCGTCACCCTCACCGCCCGCACCCGCGACCTCGTCATCACGTCCGGCACCGACCCCGCACGAGTCCACGTACTGCCACAGCCCTACGACCGGGAGACGTTCACCGGGCACTTCGACGACCCCTTCCCCCACGTGCCGCACCCGCGGATCATGTTCGTCGGCCGATTCTCGGCCGAGAAGGGAGCCGCGGTCCTCGTGGACGCCTTCTCCCGGCTGCGCAGGCCAGCGCACCTGCTGCTGATCGGCGACGGCCGGGAACGTCACCGCATCCAGGCCGACATCCGGCGGCTGGGCATCGGAGCGGACGTCAGCGTGAGCGGTTTCGTACCCCACCGCACCGCGGCCGCGGCGATGGCGCACGCCCATGTCGTCGTCCTGCCGTCGCTCTTCGAGGAAGCCGGCACCGTGGCCGTCGAGGCCATGGCCCTCGGGGTTCCCCTGGTCGCCTCGGACGTCGGGGGCATCCGGCAGACCGCGGCGAACGGCAAGGCTGCACTGTTCGTATCTCCCGGCGACCCCGTGGCCCTGGCCGCCGCACTCGACGAGGTGCTGGGCCGTCCTGAACTGGCCTCCCGGCTCGCCACGGCGGGCAGGTCCGAAGCAGCCGGACGGGATCGGGGCAGGACCGGCGAACGCATGCTGGGCATCTACCGCGAGGTAGTGACGGCCCCGCCGGCACCGTGACGGCCTCCGGGCTGGGGAGCGACGGCCGGTGCCCCCGTCCCTGCACAGCGTCGGGCGGGGTCCGCGCCCCGCGCGAACCCCGCCCGACGCTCGCACCCGGCCGCTTCGTACAGCGGTCGTTGCGGTACCGCCCCTGGAGCCCGCCGGGCAGGGTGCCCCTGGGCGGGGCGATCAGATGATCTGGAGGTTGACCAGGCCCGAGGAGGTGTCCAGGCCGCCCGAGGTCAGACATTGCAGCGTCTGGGCGGGGGCGGGGACCAGGACGATCTCGATGATGATCTGCGAGCCCTGGAAGTCGCCGGACTTGACCTCGCCGGTCAGGACAAGGACCGAGACGCCACCGGGCCGCACGCCGACCCCAGCGGTGTAGTCGAACGTCGTGGAGGAAGTCTGGTCGTTCTGCCAGTCGATGCGCCCGTTGCCCGAGGAACTGCCGCTCAGGCAGGACAGCTGGCCGTTGCCGGTGAACTCGATGGTGCCATTGGTGTGGTCCAGCGGAAGGCCGAGGCACGGCCCGATGGCGCCGCTCGCGTTCAACGTGACCTGACGGGTGGTCAAGGTAAGACCGGGGTTGTAGGAGGTCGTCTCGTATCCGGGGCACTCGAGCAGCGTGGTCTGCTGCTGGTCCACGGCGACGGGTGCGGCCTGCGCGGCCGACAGCGGCACCACGCTCAGCAACGCGGCACTGGTGAGCAGGGCTGCGACGCGGCGTATGGCGGTGAGTTTCATGGCCAGTTCCTCTTCTCGTTTCTGGCGGGAGGTGGTGCCAGGCCGCCGCCTGAGCTGCAATGTCGGGCTGCGGCCGGCCCGTGCCCGGTGGGGCTGTGGTCGATGAGCAGCATCCTGTGCTCGCCGCACCGTCGCTTCCATGGCTCATCAGGGGGGCGCACGCACGTCCCCCGCTCGTGCGCACCAGGCGCGCCGCGTACACACGGGGTGCGCAATGCAATGCGGCCTTCCCGCGTACACGGGGCCGCGGGCGGTGTTCTCGCGGCCGAGGGAGCACGTCCGGTCTGTGGCAGCCCGCCGAGGTTTCCGCAACCCGTGTCGCGGACGATGGGACGCCGTCCGTGCCGGTGGAGGACGGAGAGATCCGCTCGGTACCGGAGGCAGACCGTGGGGCGACGTCGGTAGCTTGTGCCGCCGCCCCGTAGCTCCAGGCCGGCCGATTCAGCAGAGGACCACGAGGGAGGTGAGGGCGGTGCAGAAGACGAGTGAGGTGAAGTCCGGCAGTTTCCCGAGTGTGGAGTTCCTTCGGCTGAACAGCACTCGTCCGTTGGGGCTGGGGGGCACGTCGATGGTGAAGGTCTTGCCGGCCGTGACGGTCGACGGGGTGGCGGTGACGGTGTCGACGGCGTTGGCCCGGCCGGGCAACCCGAGACGCATGATGTGCACGAGTGTGACTCCTGCGTCAGCGTAAGGGTTCGGGTTCGGGTGCGGGTGCGGGGACGTTGCGTTCCGGACGTCGGCATACGCTCGGCGTCGAGGAGAACGGTGAGGGAGAGATGGCCGGAGAGAGGCCCTTCGGGGTGGTGCTGCGGGCTTTGCGTCAGCAGGGACAGATGACGATCGAGGCTTTGTCCGAGGCGTCCGGGGTCAGTGTTCGGGCCATCAGCAACATGGAGCGGGGGCAGAGCCTTGTCCCCCAACGCCGTACGGTGGTGGCGTTGATCGAGGGGCTGCGGCTCGGGGAGTCGGAGCGGGAGGGTCTGCTGGCGGCGAGCCGGGCGGGGCGTCCCACGCGTGCGGTGGCGCTCGCGGGCGCGGGGGTGCAGGTCCGGTCGGTGCGGGACTTCACCGGGCGGGCGCCGCATCTGGCCTGGCTGGCCGGGGCGGCGGAACGGGTCGACGAGGGTGTGTCGGTGGCGGTGATATCGGGGCCGCCGGGGTGTGGGAAGACGACGTTGGCGTTCAAGGCGGCGGCGGACCTGGGGGAGGCGTTTGCCGACGGGCTGTTCGTGGTGGACCTTCACGGTGTCGACGGAGCGGTCGAGCCGGGTGAGGGGCTGGTGAAGCTGCTCAAGGCTTTGGGCGTTACGGACCGGCGGCTGAGGCAGGAGGGCGCTGCGGGGCAGGCCGGGCTGCTGCGTGCGCTGCTGGGCGAGCGCCGTTGCCTGGTGGTGCTGGACAACGCGCGCGACGAGGATCAGGTGCGTCCCCTGTTGCCGGCGGCCGGGCGCAGCCTTGTCCTCGTCACCAGCCGGCGGCCGCTGTCCGGGCTGGAGGACGTCGACCGGCTGGCCTTGACGGAGATGGATCAGGGCGAGGCCGTCGAGTTGCTGTGCCGGATCCTGGGCGAGGAGAGGGCGGGCGCGGAGCCCGAGGCGGTGGCCCGGGTGGCGGAGATGTGCGGTCGTCTGCCGCTCGCCCTGCGGGTCGCGGGCAACTGGCTGGCGGGCAGGCCGGCGTGGAGCGTCGAGCGGCTGGTGCGCCGCCTGTCCGACGAGGAACGCCGCCTCAGGGCGCTGTCCGCGGAGGATGCCCGCGTGGAGGCGGCGTTCGAGCTGTCCTACCGGCAACTGTCCGCCGAGGCCGCCCGGATGCTGCGCCTGCTGAGTCTGGTCCCGGGGCCCGACATGACGATCGAGTACGGAGCCTCGCTGGCCGGTGTCGGTGTCTTCGAGGCCGAGGACGTCGTGGAGGAGTTGGTCGAGTCCGGGCTGGTGCAGGCCACCTCGGACGGGCGGTATCAGCTGCATGACCTGGTGCGCCTGTTCGCTCGTGCGCGGCTGGCCCTCGAGGAGAAGTCGGAGGAGCGGGAGGCGGCGGAGAGCCGTCTGCGGGCCTGGTTGCTGGAGACGGCCGTCGTCGCCGGCCGCTGGTACAAGTCCGCGTACGGTGCTCCGCCGGCCTCCTGGCAGGGGCTCGTTCCGCTGCGGAACGCGGAGGAGGCCAAGAGGTGGTTGCAGAGCGAGGCCGCGGCCTGGCTCGCGGCGTTGCGCGCCGCCGCGGGGAAGGGCGAACACGGGCGGGTCGTCGAGGTCGGCGACGCGATGGAGTGGTTCTGTGATCTGTGGGTGTTCTGGGGGCACTGGTCGGAGGTCTACGCATTGACCAGTCGTTCCGCGGCGGCGCTCGGTGACCCCGACATTCAGGCCTTCCACCTCAACATGCACGCCTGGGCCCTGATCGCGTGTGATCACCGGTATCGCGAGGCCGTCGAGCGGGCCGATGCGGCCCTTCACCACGCGCGTCTGGTCGGTGACGTCGCCCAGCAGGCGTCCGCGCTCTCCCACGCGGCGGTCGCGCACCGGAAGCTGGGGGAAGGGGAGGCGGCCGCCGACAAGGCGCGTGCGTCCGTGGAGCTCTACGAGGGCACCGACGACCGTGAGGGCTGGCTGGGGGCCATGGTCACCTGGGGGGCCTGTCTGCGCGCGCTGGGTCGGGTGGCGGACGCGCACGCGCAGAACCTGCGCATCATCGCGTTCCTCGACGCACCGGACCGGCCGGTCGGCGAGCATCTGGCGGGCATGGTGCGTGCCCATACGACGTACGCCCTCGGGCTCGACCACGCCGTTCTGGGTCGATGGGACGACGCCTTGGAGTGTCACCGTCAGGCGTTGGGCCAGTTCCGGAGCATCGGCATGCCTCATATGCAGGCGAGCGCGTTGCTGGGCGTGGGGGAGGCCATGATCGAGCTGGGCAGGGGGGATGAGGCCCGCCAGTTCCTCGACGAGGTCGTCGAGCTCGGCGACGCGGCCGACGGGGCGATCGTGAGCGGTGCGCGGAAGCTGCTGGGGTCGCTGCCGGCGCGTTGAACACCTCCGTTCCACCGCGGCCTGCGGCATCCACTCAGAGGGGCGCGTCGGAGTCGAACGCGAAGGTTTCCCTCGCGGCGTCGGCGGGGAACTCCGGATGGTCGTGCCAGATCTCGGCGAAGGCGACCAGGAGATTCCATGCTGCGGCGGCCAGATCGGTTGTTGCCCCGTTGCCAGGGGGAGAGGCACGGTGGTAGCGCACCGCGGCGATCTGATTCAGCGCGGCACGACGGAAGGCTGCCGCGGTGCGGCGGGCTTCGCCTTCGAGGGTGGCCGTGTCGGGTATGCGTTCCGACACGAAGCGGACCAGCCGGTCGATCTGGTCGTCAGTGATGCGTTCCATCCGTTGCACCTCGTGGCCGGCGGGAAGGGTTGCCTGATGTGGCGGTCCACTGTCGCATCGCGCGGCGGCTACCAGAACTCGGGGGCAAGGGCCGCGGTGAGGAAGCGGCAGCGGCCCTTGCCCCTGCGGACCGGGTTGGTCAGTCGGCTGTGATGCGTAGGACGCCGGTGGTGGTGCCCTGGAGGATGACGCGGCCCGGGGCGATGGAGCCGACCATCTGCAGGGTGTCGAAGATGAAGCCGGAGCCCAGCCACTTGCTGCGGGTGACCGTGCCTGTTTCCGGGTCGATCTCCGCGTAGTGGTACGGGTCGACGATCGAGGTGGAGGTGGTGCCGGGGATCACCGGTTCGCGGAGCACCGTGCGCAGTTTGCCGTCCGCGGTGGACAGGCGGGGTACCGCGGCGGAGCGGACCCGGTTGTCCCACGTGAGGTCGCAGCCCGAACCGTCCGGCCGTACGTCCACCCGTGAAAGGCCGCCCTTGAAGTCGTCCGAGGCCGGCACGCTGGTACCGGCGCCCTCCGGCAGCTGGGGGTAGGGGTAGCCGTACGTCGAGGCGATGAAGACGCTGGTGCCCAGGGCGACCGGGGAGTTCTCGCTGCCGCTGCCGCCCGCCTTCAGGACGGGCACCGAGCAGAGCAGGGAGCCGTCGTTCACCCTGTAGACCAGGAGGTTCACCGTCGGCGCGGCGTTGTCGACGATGGTGAGGTACTCGGTGCCGGAGCCCGGGCCGAAGAAGGTGGGTGTGGAGCCGGTGCCCCAGCTCAGCTGTCCCGGCTTGCGGCCGGGGCCGCGCTCGTAGGTCTTCCGCCAGGCGATCCGGGGAGTGCCGTCGGACGCCGCGGTCAGCAGGTAGGTGGCGTGGGTCGTCGAGACGGCGGTTCCGGCGGGGACCGTGGAGATCGAGTTGGCGACCTCCTCGCCCGCGGGCAGGGCGAGGGAGCGCACCACGCCCGTCCGGTCGTCCGCGGTGCCCACCACGCCCTTGCCGGTGGCGAACCAGACCCGGCCCTGCCAGTCGGGGGAGACGCCGGTGACGGAGTCGCCGTCGGGCACGGCGCCGGCGAGCGGGAGGCGGCTGTCCACGTACAGCTCCCAGTCGCCGGAGGCGTTTCTGCGGTGGGCCACGCGCAGCAGGTCCCGGTTGCCGTCGACCGCGACGAGCCGGTCCCTGTTGTCGAGGTAGGCGTACACGCCGCCGAGCAAGGAGCCCTTGGCGAGGGGCAGTTCGGCGAGGGAGTCGCCGGTGGCGGGGTCGAGCAGGTGGACGGTGGGGGTGCGGCCGAAGATGGTGGTGCAGAGTGCCACCGGGAAGCCGTCACCGCCGACCAGCACGGTCGGGCAGGCGGACTGCAGGGCGGTGCGGTGCGAGGACAGCGTGCCCGCGGCGGGCCCCGGCAGGGGCGTGGCGTCCGAGGAGGCCGTGTCACCGTGCATCGTGGAGGTGCCCAGCGGGCCTGCGTACGGGTTGGCCGGCGGCAGCGGTCCGGTCGGTGTCGCCGCCGTGGCGGAGGTGGCCGGTGTTGCCGTCAGGGCCAGCAGTGTCGACGCGGCGACGACGGCGGCGCGGGAGAGGGGCGCGAGGCGCATGGGTATCCGTCCATCGGGGTGAGAGGTGGGAGCACGCGGACAGCGGTGCACACTCCGCCCGGCTGGAGGGGGGAAGCCAGGCCCGGCGACGGCCGGGCGGGGGGACACCGCGCTCAGGAGGCGCGGTGACACATCGCCGAGGACACGTGAGCGAGGTCGACGTCCAGTCGACGGCTCAGGTGCGTGTGGCGATCCATGCGGCGAGTGTGACCGACGGAGCCGTGGCCGCACAACGGGCGTCTCACCCAGCGGGCGCCGTCGCCGCGGGGCGCGGTCGCGGGTGCCGTCAGGGCAGGAGGCCGGTGGCCGGGTTCCGGTCGGTGACGCAGAAGACCCTGGTGTCGGGGCCTGTCATCACCGTCCAGGTGGGCCCGTGGCCGGTCGTGGTGGCGCCCAGGCTGATGAGCCGTTCGACCTCGGTGGCGCGGTCGTCGGTGGCGATGTCGAGGTGGCTGGACGTGCCGCCTTCGTCGCGGCGTTGCAGGAGGACGCGGACCGGCAGTGACGGCGGTGTGTGGAGGCGGGCGAATGCGGGGCGGGGGGACTGGGTGACGGTCCAGCCGGTGAGGTGGGACCAGAAGGTCTTCTCGCGGTCCCAGGCGTCGTGGGCTATGTCGAGGGTGAGTTGGTCGACGAGGGAGCGGTGGGTGCCCCAGTCGCCGGGTGGGGCGGGCGTCGTCTCGAGGTGGGCGGGGACGAGGCGGAAGCGGAGACCGGCCGGGGAGCGCATGAGGATGTGGCCCGGGCGCGCGATGACGTCGGCGCCGGCTCGCACCGCGTGGTCGGTGGCGGCGTCGAGGTCGCGGACGTGCAGGTCCAGGTGGGCCGCGGTCGTGCCCTGCTGTGTTCGCTGCATCCGCAGGTGGGCGTCTGCGGACGGTGGGAGCAGCATCGCGAATGCGTCGTGGTCTCCGCGGGGAGGGGACAGTTCGTAGCCGGTGGCGGCCTGCCAGAAGGCGCGTGCGGCGGGGTGGTGCGCGTGGGGTGTGTCGAGGACGAGCGTCAGCCAGCGCGGTGGGGTCGTGGTCACGTGGTGGATCGTGTCAGCTCTCCGCCCTTGGGTGCGGGTGCGGGTGCGGGGTCACGTCACGCCGGTGGTGGACGGATCCGGCTCATGCCTTGTCGGCCGGAGCCTCTCCGTCGGCCTCTTTCCCCGGCTTGGCTTGTCGGGTGCGTCGGCGGGCGAGGGCTGCCGAAGACCCGCCAGAGAATGACGGAGACGGCGAGCAGCAGCAGCGCACTGCCGACGAGGCGGCTTGAGCGAGGAAGCATGCGTTCACGATCTACGCACGGAGTGGGGGTCGTCATGACAACCACCGCTTGGTGATCGGACTCAAACGCCGATCGGAGTGCAACCCGGCGGCGGCGCGGGGACGGTCGCGCCGCCGCCGGGATGCTCGTGGAAGGCGGTGGTGGCAGGCACCTCGCCCTGAGGTGCGGTCAGCGGCAGAGCCAGGACATCATGTCCGTCTCGCCGAACAGGGGGAGCCAGCGGCACACGTCGGTGTCAGGCCGGTCCCCGTGGCCGTCCCCGTGGCCGTGGCCGGGTCCGTGGCCGGGTCCGTGGTGGCCGGGCTTGCCGTGGCCGTCGTGGTGGCCGGACTTCTTCTTGTTGGTGAGGGTGCACGTCACCGAGGACCCCTCGGGGACAGTCACCCGGTCGTTGCGGACCGGCAGTCGGCCTCCGTCGTCGGTCACGCAGTCCCAGCCGACGGGGCGGTAGCCCGCGGGGCCGCCGGACTCGCCGAGGGTGTAGGTGCCCGGGGGCACCGCCACACCGGTGACCGCTTCGCTGCCGCTGGGGCCGGCGAGGCGTTCCGGGCCGTCCGCGGTCAGGGTCCAGTCCTCCGGATCGGCGTCGCCGTGCTTGCCGACCACGCGCTTGACCAGGGTGAGGTCGGTGTCGGAGTCGTCGTCGCAGGTGACGGTGTTGCGCACGGTGTAGGTGTTGGACGTCTGGGTCAGTTCGGCGCGGTAGGGCAGCGGCGCGTCGACCGGGCGGCCGTTCGCCATGACGATCCGTCGGCCGGTCACGGCGCAGTCGTCGGGGACGTCCGTGGTCTCCGCGACCGTCACCGTGTCGCCGACCGCGTAGCCCTCGCGGGTCACGCCCCAGTCCTGGCCGGTGGCCCCGGCGGAGCCCGGACCGGTGAGGGTGAGTGCGGCGTCGAAGCCGTCGGGGCGGTCGGCGTGCCGGTACACGGTCCCGTCGATCGACCACTCCTTGTCGACGGTGATGTCGGCCTCCTCGTCCTCCTGCGCCCGGTTGTAGACGGTGCAGCTGACGGCGGCCTGACGGGGGAGGTCGACCGTGAAGCCGGGGCCGCCGGGCGCCCCGGTGTTGGTGACCTCCACCGGGGAGTCGTCGTCGAGGTTGACGCAGACGGCGTTGCGCCCGCCTTGGGTGACCACGGTGTAGCCGTCCTGCTGGGCCTCGGCGACGTTCACGGCGGCGTTGTCCACGGTGCCCGGGTAGGTGGGCTGGAACACCACCGCGCCGGTGCCGTCGCCGGTCGTCTCCTCGGTGGCGGGCAGCCCGCCGATGCCCGGGGTGGTCGTCGTGGCGGTGAACTCCCAGCCCGCGCCCGCCACCGTGGCGCCGGTGACGTCCTCGCCGGTGTTCTGGGGCGGCACGATCTGCTTGACGACCGTGAGGGTGCCGTCGCAGTGGCCGAGGGCGAGGTCGCGCAGCGCGTCGCCGGCGCCCGCGAAGTCGGCAGTCTGGTAGTAGTCCGCGGTGGTCGGGTTGGTGCCGTCGAAGGCCTCGGTGCCGGAGATGGCGCGCAGGTTCAGGCCGGACACCCCCTCGACGCCGCGGCCCACGCCGACGGCGATGACGCGCGTTCCCTCGGCCTTCACGGCGTTGGCGGCGAAGATGCCGCCCTCGACGTCCGCGAAGTGGGTGTGCGAGCCGTCACCGGTGGCCGGGTTGTTCCAGCGGGTGGGGTTGCCGTCGGTCAGGACGACGACGGCGTCGTAGTGCTGCTCGGCCTTGGCCACCGCGTACAGGCCCTGGTCCCAGTTGGTGCCGGACCCGAGCGTCCAGTCGGCGTAGAGGCTCTTGAACTCCTCGGCGCCGGCCTCCGTGGAGACCGGTACCAGTTCCGGGTGGTTGGTGGTGCCGGTGCTGGGCGATGTCCGGTCGAAGGAGAACAGCGCCAGCCGGGACGGCGTTCCGGTGAGGGCGTCCGTGAATCCGTCGGCCGCCGCCTTGAGGTCGGGCAGGGCGCTGCCGACGGAGGCGGACAGGTCGAGGACCAGCGCGATGTCCAGGCCGCAGTCCTCGGGCAGCTCCGGGTTGATCCGCGACTGCTGCCAGATGCCGCCCGACGCCAGGTAGGGGCTGGTGGCGTAGTCCGTGCTGTACATGAAGTCGCTGGTCGAGGAGTAGACCTCGCCGTCCTCCAGCGCGGGGGTCCGGAAGCGGTACGGGGAGGCGAAGGAGCCGGAGCCGCTGCCGGCGCCGGTGCGCAGGGTGGGGTTGGTGTACCAGCCTTCCGGGGCGTCGACCTGGCGGACCCAGAAGCGCGCGCCCTCGTTGGCGCCGCCGGTGCCGGTGTCGGGCACGACGAAGTTGCAGTCGCCGTCCGCGTCGGAGGTGCAGACCGCCCAGGTCGTGTTCACGGGAGTGGCGGCGTCCTCGGAGGCGAACAGGGCGAGCCGTACGCCGGCGAGGGGGCCCACGGCCGAGTCGGCGACCCGGTCGCCTCCCGTCTTCACGGTCACCACGGAGGTGCCGGGTTCGGCCGGGGGTACCTCGGGAGGGGCGGCGCCCAGGAGGGTGACGAGGGCGGCGGCCCCCGTGAGGACACGGAGGAGACGTCCTGGGCGTCTCCGTCGGGTGTGGTGCGTAGGCATGCGGGCCTTCCGGCTCGGAGGGGGAAGGCGATCGGGACGTGATCGCCGCATGCTCATCGTGATCTCGTCGGCGGCGACACACCGTCCGGTGCTGCTCCGTACGGACGGCCGGCCGTATCGCCGCCTGTCTTGACGTCAGGGGCGTTGCGGACCCGGTCGCGTCGGCGTCGGCGGCGTCCGGCGCAGGACGCGGCCCGGGCGGGCGTGGGTCGGTTCGCCGTGGCGGAGGACGGGTTCGCCGGCCACCAGCACGTCCCGTACGCCGGTGGCGTACTGCCACGGTTCGGCGTAGGTGGAGCGGTCGGTGATCCGAGCAGCGTCGAGGACGACGAGGTCGGCGATCTGGCCGGGAGCCACGGTGCCGCGGTCGGGCAGGGGGAGGCGGGAGGCGGGCAGGGAGGTCATCCTGCGTACGGCGTCGGCGAGTTCGAGGACGCCCCGGTCGCGGGTGTAGTGCCCCAGGACGCGGGCGAAGGTGCCGAAGTTGCGGGGGTGGGGGTGGCCGTCGCCGGGGGCGTGCAGTACCCAGCCGTCGCTGGCCACGGCGGTGGAGGGGTGGCGCAGGACGGTGTCGACGTCGTCCTCGGCCATGGCGTGGTTGACGATCATGGCCTCGCCGTGGTGGGCGGCGAGGACGTTGAGGACGGCCTCGGCGGGCTCGATCTGCTCGTCCCGGGCGATGTCGGCGATGCTGTCGCCGATGCGGTCGCTGTAGCGGCCCGGGGTGAGCTGGGCGAGGATCACCCCTTCGGGCAGGAAGGTGCGGCCGACGGCGGGCCGAAGGCCTGTCAGGACGCGGGCGCGGGTGGCGGGGTCGGCGAGGTGCCGCAGGAGGGCGGTGGGGCCGCCGTCCATGGCCCAGCCGGGCAGGCGGGAGGTGAGCCGGGTGGAGGAGGCGGTGTACGGGTAGACGTCGCAGGCCACGTCGAGTCCGTCGGACGCGGCGGCTTCGATCAGTGCGAGGGCCTGGCGGACCTTGCCGTGGTTGGCGGGGCCCATGGCCTTCAGGTGCGAGACCTGGAGCCGGACGCCGGCGGCGCGGGCGGTGTCGAGCGCCTCGGTGAGGGCTTCGACGAGGTGGTCGCCCTCGTCGCGCATGTGGGTCGCGTACAGCAGGTCGTGCCGGGCCGCCTCGGCGGCCAGCGCGACGATCTCGTCGTTGTCGGCGAACGATCCGGGGGCGTAGATCAGTCCGGTGGACAGGCCGAAGGCGCCCTGCTCGGCGGCGGTGGCCAGCAGGGCGCGCATGGCCTCGAGCTGGGCCGGGTCGGCCTGGGTGCGGGCGGTGCCCATGACGGCGGTCCGCAGCGCTCCGTGGCCGACGAGGAGGGCGACGTTGAGCGCGGGCCGGGCCTCGTGGACGGCGGCGGCGAAGGCGGCCGCGTCCTGCCACTGCCCCGCGCCGAGGCTGTCGGCGGTGACGCCCGGGGCCGCGTCCGGACCGGGGGCGTGCGGGAACGGGGACAGGCCGCAGTTGCCGGTGACGACGGTGGTGACGCCCTGGCGCAGGCATGCCTCGGCGTCGGGGGTCGCGAGGAGGGTGAAGTCGGCGTGGGAGTGGAGGTCGATGAAGCCGGGGGTGACCGTCAGGCCGGCGGCGTCGATCACCGTGGTGGCGCGCGCCGCCGGGTCGAGGGCGCCGACGTCGACGATGCGGCCGTCGCGGACGGCGACGTCGGCGCGCCGGGGTGCGGCGCCGGTCCCGTCGACGACGGTGCCGCCGGTGATCAGCAGGTCGAGGGCGTCGTCGTGGTCGACGTGGCGGGGGGTCTCGGGCATGGCAGCTCGTTTCACGGAGGGTGCGCACTCCGCCCGGCGGCGCGGGTGGGGCGGGTGAGGCGGGTGGGGCGGGTGAGGGAGGGTGAGGGAGGGTCAGAGGATGACGTTCAGGAGGACGGCGTACAGCGCGCACGCCGGGACGAGCAGCGCCCATCCGGTGCCCAGCAGGTAGGGCAGCCGGCCGGCGCGGGCGAGACCCATGGCGCCGACCATGTTGGCGTTCGGCAGGGGCCCGTAGGTGTCGGCCTTGGACGCCCACAGGAGGACGATCACCCATGCCGCCGGGCCGATGCCGAGTTCGTCGCCGATCGGGCCGAAGACCTCGCCGATGAGGATGACCTGGGCGGCGGTGGCCCCCGGTACGCCGACCCAGCCGAGGGCGGCGACGGCGAGGGCGAACGGCAGCGCGGACATGGCGCGCAGGTCGGGCCCGAGTGCGTCGAGGACGACGTCGTAGGGCCGCAGGAGGTCGACGAACCCGAACAGGGCGGCCAGCATCCAGAAGAGCAGCAGCATGGGCAGCATGCGGCGGGCTCCGGTCAGGGCCGCGCGTGCCGTGCGCGCCGGGGACAGCCCTGCGGCCGTGGCGGTGACGAGGGCGAGCAGCGGCAGGGCGACGAGCGGGAAGACGGTGCCGGCCCGGGTCACGGCGGCGTAGGCCACGGTGACGGCGAGGGTGGCGAGGAAGGCGCGGGTGGCCCGCCGTGTGCGGGCGTCGGGCCGTGTGCCGGCGGGGTCGATGGTGCCGGCGGGGTCGGCGCGGGTGACTTCCTCGGGCCGGTAGAAGTCGCCGCGGGCCGCGCTGTGGCGCTGCACCCAGGGCACGACGACGGCGGCGAGGGCGAGGGAGAGGAGGGCGAGCGGGCCGGCGCCGACGGCGAGGTAGGTCGGGTAGTCGGCGTCCGCGGTCTGCATGATGGCGATGTTGGAGCCGGCGAAGGGGGCGAGGGCGAGGCCCGCGCAGCCGCCGAGGAACATGGTGACGGCGGTGGTGGAGCGGGTGAGCCCGGCGCGGGCGGCGACGGGGATGAGCAGCGGCGCGGCGATGGCGAGTGCGCCGGCGAGCGTGCCGAGCCCGGCCACCAGGACCAGGCAGGCGCCCATCATGGCGTAGGTCAGGGCGGTGGTGCCGCGGCCCTCGACGGTCCGCAGAATGCCGCGGACGAGGGCGTCGGCCACGCCGGTGACCCGCAGCACCTCGCCGACGGCCGCGCCGAACACGATGATCAGGCCGATGAGGGTGACCGGGTCGGTGAGGGTGCCGCCGAGCACGTCCACGGCGGTGCCGGGGGCGGGCAGGGCGAGGAGGAGGGCGCTGAGGAGCGCGACCGCGGTGGCGAGGGCGAGGTCGGCGCCGGTGAGGGCGAGGACGGCGTAGAGGACGACCGGCAGCAGGCCCCACAGCGTCGGCGCGTCGGTCGAGAGGCCGACGGTGACGCTGACGGCGAGTGCGGGGACGGCGAGGTAGGGGGCCGGGGTGCGGTGCAGGGGGCGCGTGGGCCTGGCCCGCGGGGCGGGGGCGTCCGCGTCCGCTCCCATGGTGGTCACCGGGCCTCGGGAGTGGTCGCGGGGCGGGTGGCGAGGGTGACGAGGCCTGACGTGTGGCGGGCGCCGCTCTCCGCGGCGATCTCGTCGAGGGTCTGCGGGTCGCGGACGGGGGTGCTGTGCACCTGGTCGCCGTCGGCGCGGTAGCCGTGGACGCCCACGCGGGGGAGGCTGTTGTAGGCCCAGGGGGTGGAGAAGTAGTAGGCGCCGGTGTCGTACAGCACGACGTGGTCGCCCTCCTCCAGCAGGGGCAGTTCGCGGTCGGTGGCGACGACGTCACCGGCGAAGCAGCAGGGGCCGGCGACGTCCTGGGCGCGCAGGGGGGTCCGCTTGGGGTGCCCGTCGGCGTCGAAGGCTCCGACGCGCAGCGGCCAGGCGTCGGGCATCAGGGTGGTGCGGGTGGCGGTCTGGGCACCGGCGTGGGTGACGGCGATCCGGCGGCCGCCGGCCTCCTTGACGTATTCGACGCGGGCGGCGATGAAGCCGCTCTTGGCGAGCAGTGAGCGGCCGAACTCGGTGACGAGCGCGTAGCGGCCGTCGAAGAGGTCGGGCACGGCGGTGCGCAGTGCCGCGGTGTAGTCCTGGTAGGTGGGGCGGACGGTGTCGTCGGTGAAGTTGACCGGGAGCCCTCCGCCGATGTCGAGGCTGGTGATCTGACGGCGGCCGAGGACCGTGTTGATCTCCTCGGCGAGGCGGTGGGTTTCGGCGATCCCCTCGGCGATGAGCTCGAGCGGGCAGCCCTGGGAGCCGACGTGGGCGTGCAGCCGGGTGAGCCAGGGGCGGCGGGCGAAGGCGTCGACGACGCGTGCGCGGGCTCCCTCGTCGCGCAGGGCGACTCCGAACTTGGAGGTGGCGGTGGCGGTGCTCATCGCGCCGATGGCGCCGCCGCCGACCTGCGGGTTGACGCGCAGACCGATGACGGAGGAGCAGCCGGGCTCGCGGAGGGCGTCGATCCGCTCTAGTTCGTCGAGGTTGTCCGCGTTGAGGGCGACGCCCAGGCGGAGGGCCTCGGTGATCTCGGTGCGGGTCTTGGCGGGCGAGTCGAGGACGATCCTGGCGGGCGGGAAGCCGGCGTCGAGGGCCAGGCGCAGTTCGCCGGGGCTGGCGACCTCGCAGCCCATGCCGTCCTCGGCGAGCAGGCGCAGGACCGGCACCAGCGAGGACGCCTTGGCGGCGAAGGTGTGGAGCGTGTCGGGCGCGTCGGCGAACGCGGCCTGCAGGGAGGCGACCTGCCGGCGGATGTGGTCCACGTCGAGGAAGCCGGCGACGGGCTGCTCGTCGGACAGCAGTCCGTGGTCGAGGGCGTGGCGCAGGACGGTCCCGGTCCGGTCGGCGGTGGTGGTCGCGGCCGGAGGGGCGCAGGGCAGGTCGGGGTGGTGGGCGTGGTCGGGGTGGTCGGCGTGGGGGTGCGCGAGCAGGGTCACGGTCACGGCCTTCGGGAGGGGTGGCGGGTGACAAAAGGGTGGACCGGAGTATGGGCCGTGGTCTTTGTCCGTGCGGCCGAAGGGGGGTGGGCTTGTTGTGCCAGAGGACAAAGGGCGGGCGGAACCGGTCAGATCAGTGGATCGTCGGAGGAATCGCCGCCGGTGGCCTCCAGGCGGACGGCCAGGGTGACCAGGAGGCGGGTGTCCGGGTCGTCGAGGTCGATGCCGAAGCGTTCGCGGACCCGGCGGAGGCGGTAGCGCAGGGTGTTGGGGTGGAGTGTCAGCCGTGCGGCGGCGCGCGGGATGTCGCCGGAGGCGTCGAGGAAGGCGGCCAGGGAGCGGAGCAGGTCACCGCCGGCGGCGAGGTCGGCCCGCAGGAGGTCGCGGACCGCTCCCCCGTGTTCACGCCACACGGGCCGGGCGGCGTCGAGGAAGCGCAGCGCGGTCACGGCCTGCGCGGTCGTGGCGAGTCCCGCGTGCCGGACCGGCGGCAGTCCGTCCGGGGCCTGTGCCGAGGTCGGGGACGGGGACGGTGCCGGGGTGGCGGTTTCGTGCCGTGCCGGGCCGCCCGGCCGTGCGTCGCGCCCCTCACGTCCCTCGCGCTCCCGCAGGACCCGGGCGACGAGGAGTGCCTCGTCCTGGGAGCGGGCGGCGTCCAGGGGCGAGTCGACGACGTCGCCCGCGCCGGCCCAGACGGCGGGGGCGTCGGGCATGGCGGCGGCGAGGGCGGCGAGTTCCCGGGCGAGGGTGAGGGCCTCCTGGGAATCGCCGTCGGGCACCGGCAGCAGGACGGTCAGGTGGTGCCGTTCGCGGACGGTGCGGGCGCTCGCCCGGTGGGCCACGGCCTGCAGGGCGAGCGCCATCAGGGTGCGGTCCGGCACGGGGCCGGGCGGGGCGTCGTGGGCGGCGACGACGACCGCGCACGGGGTGTCGGGCTCGAGACCGAGCGTCCACAGGTGGGTGCGTGCGTCGCCCTCCTGGCGCAGCAGTCCGCGCAGGGCGTGGTTCTCCCGGCGGCGGCCGGTGTCCGCGCTCAGGCGGTGCCGCGCCAGGTAGGGCACCGCGATCTCCGCGGCGCGCCGCAGGACCTCGGGTGCGTCCTCGGAGAGCTGCCCGCCGTCGGCCGCGGCCCACAGGGAGCCGAGCAGTTCGCCGCCGCGCCGGACGGCGACGATCAGCCGTTCCGGTTCCTCGCCCCGGGCGGGCCGGTGGATCACGTCGCGGGACGTCCACAGGGCGCGCAGGAGTCCGCTGCGGCGCATCTCGGCCACGCGCCATTCGGGGACCCGGCCGCCGAGGATCGTCGACTGCCGCAGTCCGTCGGCGTCGGGGCTGGTCGCCGAGTGGGCGACGACCCGGAACTGGTTGTCCTCGACGGTGATGGAGCCGCCGCAGTAGCCCGCGGCGACGGTGACGAGGCGGTGCAGCCCGCCGGCGGCGGCGTGCTGCGCGAGCGGGTCGGCGGTGCCCGCCTCGGCGAACGCGGCGGCGGCGCGCAGCAGTTCGACGGTGTCGTTCCAGTCCGCCCAGTCGGCGCGCGCGAACAGGGCGATGCCGCCGGTGCGGGCCGCGTCGACGAGGGCCTGCGGAGGCTGCTCGCCGGGGGCGCGCAGCACCAGGGCGGCGGCCCCGCGCCGGGCTGCTTCGCGTACGGTCTCCGGGGCCCCGGCGGCGTCGGGGTCCAGGCCGGTGGCGAGCAGGACCCGGCCGTGGTGGACCGCGTCGGGGCCTTCGTCGCCGATGACCACCCCGGCGACCTCGACGTCGAAGCCGTGCGGGGCGAGGACCAGGCGCAGGATGCCGTCCTCGTCGTAGTCGAGCAGGCGGCGCAGGGTGAGCGGTCCGGGGGCGTCGTTCGTCATCGAGCGGTCGCGGGGCGGGGGCGGGCGTGCATGGTCAGAGCATACGAACGGCTGCCCTGCTGCTGGGGCGCCGGCCGGGGCCTTCCGACCCGGTGCGGGAGTCGGCCTCCGGTTGCGGCCACGGTGCCCGTCGTGACCATGGAGGGAGGAACCGGGAGCGGACGCCTGCACGGAACGCCCCGGATCTGCTGCCTGCACGCGGTGCCCAAGTCTGCGCGGTTCCGATCCGGCCGGAGAGGGGGAGCCCTGTTCCACCGGACGGTCTGCGTGGGTCTGTGGCCGCCTCGAGTGGCACCTCGACCGGAAGGATCTGACGCATGACGGAGTTCTCACCGGGCTTCCGGGGCAAGACCCACGCGTTCGAAGGGCGGCTGCCTCCCGGCCAGTACCCGACCGAGTCCTTCCCCGTCCTGTCCGCGGGCCCCACCCCGCACCTGGCGACGGAGCGGTGGTCCTTCACGGTCACCGACGCTGCGGGCGGCACCCGGTCCTGGAGCTGGGACGAGATGATGGCCCTGCCCCAGGAACACCCTGTCGTCGACATCCACTGCGTCACCCGCTGGTCGAAGTTCGACACCCGCTGGCAGGGCGTGTCCCTGGACGTCCTTCTCGACGGGGTGGACACCGCCGCCGGCTTCGTCGTCGCCGAGTCCTACGACGGCTACACCACGAACCTGCCCCTGGAGGACGTCACCGGGGGTAAGGCCTGGGTGGCCCACTCCTTCGACGGTTTCGCCCTCTCCCCCGAGCACGGCGGACCGGCCCGTCTGCTCGTCCCGCACCTGTACTTCTGGAAGTCCGCCAAGTGGGTCAAGGGCGTGCGCCTGACCGACCGGAACGAGCCCGGTTTCTGGGAGGCGGCCGGCTACCACGACTACGGCGACCCCTGGCGCGAACAGCGCACCTGGAGCGACTGATGGCCGGTGCCCCTACCGCCACGGCCGGGCCGGCTGCCTCGGGCGGCTGGCGGCCGGCCCGGCTGGAGCAGCGCGAGAACCAGACGGCGACCGGACGCACCCTGCGTTTCCGCGTGCCTGGCTGGCCCGGCCACCTGCCGGGTCAGCACGTCGACGTCCGGCTCACCGCGGACGACGGCTACCAGGCCGTGCGCAGCTACTCCCTGGCGGCTCCCGCCGACGGCGAGACGGTCGAACTGGGGGTGCAGTCCACACCGGGGGGAGAGGTCTCCCCGTACCTGGCCGAGGTTCTGCCGGTGGGCGCGCGGGTCGAGATGAAGGGCCCGCTGGGCGGCTGGTTCGTGTGGGACGGCACGTTCGACGGCCCGCTGCTGCTCGCCGGCGGCGGCAGTGGGGTGGTGCCCCTCATGGCCATTCTGCGGGCCCGCCGCCAGGTGCGCTCCGACGCGCCGTGCACCCTGCTGTACTCCGTCCGCACCCAAAGCGAGCTCTGGTACGCCGACGAACTGGCCGCCGCGCCGCCTTTCGTGTCGGTGCGCGTCCTCCACACCCGCGAGGCGCCGCCGGGATCCGCTCGCCCCGTCGGGCGGATCGGGGCCGCGGACCTCGACGGTCTGCCGGCGCCCGCGGGCAGTCGTTGCTACGTCTGCGGGCCCACCGGCTTCGTGGAGCACACCAGCGACCTGCTGCTCGCCGCGGGACACCCGGCCGACCTGATCCGCACGGAACGCTACGGCTGACCCGCCATTCCGAACGTGACACAGAGGAGACCGACGTGACCCAGCACCGCCCCTCCTACCTCGACGGGAACGCTCTGGCCGGGCCGCTCTCCGAGGTGTTCGCCGTCGATCCCACGACCGCCTGGCGCCTGTGCCCCCGGTGCCGGATGCCCTCCACGCTCGGTCAGTTGCACGTCTACGGGCCCGAACCCGGCCTCACGGGCCGCTGCCCCGGCTGCGCCGACATCGCCCTGCGTGCCGTCGCCCAGCCCGGCCATCTCTGGGTCCAGCTCGGCAGTGGCGGCGGCGCGTTCCGCTTCACCCTGCCGAACGGCGTGGGCAGGTATACGTAGGGAGTCGGCCGGCACTGGCGCATGCCAGGCCATCGGTGGCGAGGCATCACGGGATCGCGGGGTCGTGAGGTCGCTGCACGCGGCCGTCACGCGACCGGCTCGCACAACGGGCGTGCGGCGAGCTCCTCCAGGCGGGCGGCCCATGCCTGCCGGTCGCCCTCCTCCGGCCCGGACGTCCGGGCCTGCCGCACCACCGCCAGACGTCGCCGCAAGAGGTCCTCGACGACCCTGCCGCGGGCGTCCGCCGCCACGTCGTCCGCCCGGCGGAGGGCGGCCTCCGTCACGGGCCGGACACGTCGCAGTACCGCGCGGCGCAGCTGCTCGAGCTCGGCCCGCACGACGGGCGAGTCCTCCAGTTCGGCGGCGACCCGCGCACGGTACTCGTCGACCAGGGCACGGGCCCGCTCGCGTTCCGCGAACGCGCGGGCAAGCGCCGCGCCGGGCCCGTCCGGAGCATCCGCGACCGCCTGGGTGCCTGCTTCCCGCACAGCGGCCCGGACCTCGGCCTCCGTCTCGGCGACCGTCGCCCGCACGGCGTCCGGCCCTTCGTCGGCGACCCGGGTGAGGGCCAGCTCCACGGCCTCCGTGACGCCACGACGTGTTCCGGCGGCGAGGACGCACGGCAGGCACTCCCCGCCCACGTCCTCGGCCCCGCAGTGCACGCAGGGAGCACCAGCAGGCGCGGTCTCGGTGTGTGCCGCCGCCTTGCGCTCGGCCAGGGCACGGTCACGTCGTTCCCTCAGGGCCACAGCCGCCTCGTGGCGTGCTCGGTCCCGGGTCAGCTGCCGTTGCCAGCGGTCCCGGAGCTCGGTGTCCACCAGGACCTGCCGTTCCGGCGCGGGCGCGCCGGGGTGCCGCCGGTTCACCTCCGCGGCAGCCGCCCGCCGGGCACCGCGTCGATCGGCGACCAGGCACGTGCAGCTCTCGCACTCCGCGCCGACGTCGAGCCGCAGGCCGTCGTCGCAGAGCACCGACCAGCATCCGGCCCGCTGCGGCAGGCCCCGTCCGATCAGCCAGGCGGCGAAGTCGCGGACCGCCACGCCGCCCTGGGCGTTGAGCCTGCGCTGCAGACGGGCGGCGAGGGCGTGCTGTGCGGCCGCGGCGGAGCCCAGGAGGCCTTCCAGCCGCACCAGCTCCGCCCGCACGATGCCGGTCAGCCACCGCACCCGTCCAGCGGCGAGCCCGGCCCACAGCCAGGCCACGGGGGCCAGGGCCACCTCGAGACCTGCGGGGAGACGGAGCTCAGCCGCCGTTACCGAGGTGTGGTGCCTGGTGCCGGTCGTCGGCTTCTCCCCGCGCAGCGGGACACCGCCAGGGCCACGGTTCGCGGTCCGGCTCCCGGGAGCGGCGGGAGGGCAATCCTCGCGTGCGGGTGCGCGTTCCCGCAGACGGCCTCCGCCCCTGACGGCGGAGCCGGAAAAACCGGAAGACAACCTGGTCGGCGACGAGGACGGGGGGGTCACAGGAGCGTGGTGAGTGTGGAACTCTGCAGGTCCGTCGGCGGCTCCGGAATCCGGGACTCCGTGCGGCACTTGGGGAAACGCGTTCTCGGGGGAGTTCGAATCACTGGATGCAGAGACATCGTCAGTCACACAGGTGTCGAAGCCCAACTGCTGCCACCCGGGCCCCGACAGCCGCACGGTCTCCTCGTCGTCCCCGGCAGCGCAGGCGCAGGAACAACCACAGGGGGACGCGGGTGGCGCGGAGTTCGGCTCCGGCTCGGGCTTCGGCTCGGGTTCCGGTTCCGGCTCGACCGCGGTCTTTTCCCAGGCGGCTTCCCTACGCAGCTGGGCGTACGCGGCCGCCACCGGCAGGACACGCAGACGGTCCCGGCCCGGGCGGCCGCCAGCGACGACTTCCAGCAGCCCCGCAGTCACCAGCCGGTCCACGATGCGGGCCGCGGTCGGCACCGCGCATCCCAGCAGCCCGGCGACCGTCACGTCCGCCCGCAGCCAGCCGTCCTCGCGTCCCGCCACGCCGGTCGGGCCGACGGGGAGGCGTCCGGCGCGCATGCGGACCCAGCCGTCACTCCGTGCCTCGAGGGCGAGCAGCAACCCGGCCAGCCGCAACGCGGACGCGCCGTGACCACGGAAACGAGCCAATTCTCCCGCCGGGACCGGGGACTTGCCCGGTGGCGCCCAGCCCGGGCCGAACAAGGCCTCGCAGAGGCGGAGGAGAGTGGCGAGTTCGGCCCGGGAGAGCGCCAGCGGGTCGCTCGGGCCGCCGAGCTTCCGGGCGGCGGCGAAGGGCAGAAGGCGCCACAGCAGACCTTCCACGAAACCGTCCGCGCCGCGCTGGGGCTCGACCTCGGCGGCGCCGTCACGGAGTTCGGGCAGGACGGTGTGGTTGACGTGCGAGGCACTGCAACCCAGCCAGCGCCCCAGCTCGGACGTGGTCAGGGAGGCGTGCCCGCTGCCCGCGTTGGTCTTCGCGAGGAGCACCACGGCGGCCGCCCGGGCCGAGTGGGGGGCGTCGCTCAAGGTGGGGTGCCGCAGCAGGGCGTGGATCGCGGTGCGCAGGGCGGTGCGCATGGAGCGGCCGAGGCAGAGCGGGTGTCCGGGGGCGGCCTGGGGAGGGGGGCCGGGCTGGTCGGCCGGCGTGTTCCGCGGCCTGCTCGCGGAGGTGCGGGGGGGCGGCTGAGGGGTTCGTCGTGCCGGTCGGTGCGCGACGTCAGCCATGGAAGGGACGATCACGGTGGCGCATGCTCCATAATGAGAGTGAGGAATGAGGGGTAACCCAGCGCTTCAGCCCGTCCGGCCGGGAAGCTTGGAGTGAGGGCTGGGCGCACGGAGATGTCAGGTCAACTGGCCTCGTCTCCCCTCGCGTAGGCGCGGTGTGGTCCGGGCGATGTCCGCATCACACCGCGCCTCGTTCCGTGTTCGTCGAGGCGTGTGCCTCCGGCCGGAATCAGGCACGGGCTGAGCCGCGCGGGCACCATTACGGAGGGCGGGCCGGGACGGCGTGCATACTGGTGGGGTCCTTGCGATTCGCGCCGGCGTATCCGGCGCGGGAGAGAGCGGCGGTCTTCCTTGCGGAGGCCGCCGTTCTTGTTTGTGGGCACGGGCCTGCTTGTGGGGCTGCCTGAGGGCCCGCTCGTGGGCACAGACCCGCTTGTGGGCACAGCCCCGGTCACTGGACGAAGGGGTCCGGGATGCGGGTGATCCACGACCCGAGCGGGAGCTTGAAGATGTGGTGCGGTCCGTGGGAGCTGTCGACCAGCCACTGGGCCGCCTGCCCGAGGGTGTGGGTGACGTGGGTGGCGTTGGGGACGACCCAGACGTTGCTCTCGGGGGTGCAGTCCCCGCTCTCCAGGGCCGTGCGGACGGTCGTGATGGCGTGCGCGAGCCAGCTGGGGAAGTTGCGTTCGGGGTGGCCGCCGACGTCTTCGGTCAGCCAGAGGCCCTGAAGGCTGTTGGCGACCTTGAGCAGGATGACGTCGTGGTGGGTGAGGTCGTGGAGGTCGGCGAGGTCGGCGTCCGCCAGGCGGTGCAGCAGCGAGACGGGGGCGCCCGCCGCCTGGGCGACGAGTCGCACCGCCGGTGAGTCGCCGAGTTGCCGGATCTCGAAGGGGTGGGGCAGCGCGGCCGCCCAGGCGCCGACCGGGATCCGTACCGCGGTCAGGTCGTGGCCGGTGGAGCGGGCCGCGTAGGCGGCTGCCTCCTGCTGCGTGTGGGTGACGAACGAGCCCTTGGAGTCGACCCACACGGTGGTGTGGGGGTTGGCCTCGCCGCCGACGAGCGCGTCCCTGACGGTGTTGAGGGCGAGGATCTGCCAGAGGTCGAGTTCCTTGACGTCCTTGGGGTCGCGTCGTTGGCCGGGCCAGACGATCTGGTTGAGGAAGGCCAACGCCTTCACGACGATGACGTCCTCGCCTTCGAGCGCGTGCGGGTCGAGGAGACCTCGTTCTATGGCCAGGCGGGCCCAGCGGGCGTTGACGTCCGCCGCGGTGGACACCGCGTGGGGCGAGCGTCCGCGTCGTGTCTCGGTCGGTGCACCCATGGTTCTGGTTCTCCTGTCTGGCCGGCGGTGGTGCGTCAGACCTACAGAGGCCTGACGTAGCCAGATGTTACGCCGTATCAACGCCCTCCTGAGCCAAGTCCCCTGATTGGGCGTTTTGTGCGTTTCTCACCTTTCAGTCGTTCGTTCGAAGTGTCACGCCGTGTTGATAGATCCGTGGATGATGCAAGGATCGATTCGATCAACGGGGCGAAGGGGGGATGGACGGATAGCTGCGTAGCTAGCTAGGTAGATAGGTGGATAGCTAGCTATCTACCTATCGGTCTGCCTATCGAGCTGCCTACCTGTCTGCCTATGAGTGCAGGTCAGAGCAATGACAGAGGGCCCCCTGGCTGTCCGCCAGGGGGCCCTCAAGGGGGTATCTGCTCGTGTCTACTCGTCCGGGAAGGCCAGTGGACCGTCGTTCTCGAGCTCCTTCAACAGCGCCTGGACCACCGCGCTGGACACGTGAACGGCGGTGCGAGGGCGACCGGCTCGTTTCATTTCGTGCGGCAACGCGCGCACTTTTGACGCCACATCGGGGCCGAGTCGGTAGGTGGACTGCTTGCCCTTCGAACCGACGTTGCCTTCGGTCAGGTATTTTTCTGCGAGACTGACCTGTTCGTCCAGCGTCTCGGGCAGGTGGCGCCGGAAGGCCGCGTCCACGTAGTGCGCCTGCGTCATCCGCTTCCCGGTGGCGTCCGTGTCGTCGACCGCGCGACGGGTCAGCTCCTCGGCGAGGCCTTCGGCGAGCCGTACGGGGACTGCCTGCCAGTTCCGCGTGCCGAGCTGCAGGTCGAGCATCGAGCCCTTCCAGGAGGTCGCCACCGCCCGGTGGGCCTCGCTGCCCTCCGGCTTCGCCTTCCGGCGTCGCTCGCCGTCCTTCGCCTTGCGGGCCGGCGCGGCGGACTTGTGCTGCACGGGTTCTTCCGCGGGGGCCTGTTCCGCGGCGGGGGCGGCCTCCGTGGGGGCGACCTCGGCGGGGATCGGCTCCGGCTCCGGCCGGGACGGCTGCTGGGGTGCCGGCTGCACGGGCGCCGGGTGCGCGGGCGTCGGCGGCGTCACGGCCTGCGGCTCCAGCGGCTTCTGGGGCTCGCGGGGCCTCTGCGGGGGCTGCGCGGCGGCCTGTTCGAGCACCGGCGCCGCGGCCGGCGGCTGCGGCACGGGAGGCGCCGCCTGCTCCGGGACGGTGGGCGCGGGCGCGGGCGCGGTCGGCGCCGGTGCGGGAGCAGCGGCCTTGGCGTCCTCCTCGACCTTCTCCTGGGAGAGCTCTTCGGCGGAGTCCGTCTGGGGCTCGGGCTTCTGGACGGTGTCGGGCGTCGCTGCGGGAGGCGTGGCCGCAGGGGCCGTGGCGTTGCCGAAGACCGAGTTGCTGATGAGGTCTTCCGCCCCGGCGAAGGCGGGGCCGGCCATCAGCGCGTCGACCGCCGGCGCCTGCCTGCGCTTCCTGCCTGCGCTAGGCATTGGCCGTCACCGCCGCCTCCTGGTCGTCCTCGACACGCGGCGCCGGGAGGTCCCACTGGTCCCGCGGAGTCCGCAGGCGCGTCAGGAGCTCGTTGGCCAGCGCCGCGTAGACGCGGCCCACTCCCCCGGCGTTGGACACCGCGGCCGGGACGCCGTCGGCGTAGGCCCGCGAGATCAGCCGGTTCTTGCGGACGCGGCTCTTGAAGGGGAAGAGCCCGCCCTTCAGCATCATGTCCTGGACGTGCAGGTCCTCGATGGCCTCGGAAGCGGGCGGGTTGGCCCGGTTGAGGAAGGCGCCCAGGAAGACGGGCTTGTGGTCGTCCGCGGCTTCGGACAGACGCTGCACGGCGGCGCGTAGGACCAGCGCTCCCTTGACCGTGGCGTACTCGGGGTTGCACAAGGTGACGACGGCGTCGGCGGCCTTGAGGCCGACCAGGTTGAGGGAGGAGACGGCCGGCGGCGTGTCGATCAGACAGATGTCGTACTCCGACGCCGCGGAGGCCAGGAGGTCCCGGAGCAGCCCCATGTGCTGCTTGTCGGACGTCACGAACATCTCCTGGGCCCGCGTCATCGTGTGCTCGAGCGATGCGAGGACGCCGAGGGTGCCGGCACCGTCGAACGGGTCCAGCATGGCGGAGACGTCCTGCACGTGCGGGAGGACGTCGGGCTTGCCGATGCCCTGGAGCGCCGCCTGCATGAGCCATCCGAGAGAGTGCTCGCCCTGGTCGGGAGTCAGGTTCACACCCAGCGCAGAGCCGGCCTGAGCCTGGGGCTCGAGGTCGACGATCAGGGTCCGCTGGCCGTTGAGGGCCAGCGTGGCGCCGAGATTGACCGTGGTGGTCGTCTTGCCGACGCCTCCCTTCTGAGAAGGAATGGCGAGTGTGAGCATCTGCTCCTCCTTGGTGTCCTTGCGATTGGGCGACATCCTACGTCGTGATGTTGAAAGAGAGGCTTAGGCGGCCAGAGTGGCGGAGAAAGTCCGACATGCCTGGTCGATAGTCGTCACGGCGTGAAAGCAGTCCGACGGCTCTTTCAGCTCCTCGATCAGAGGATGGTCGCGCAGGCCCGCAAAAGGCCAAGTGAGCGCAAGACAACCGTAGTTGAGAAGCGCGTCGGCAGGACGCAGGCATCGCTCCCGAGAGGGATGCGAGGCGAGGGGACGACCTCGGTAGGTCGGCGAACGACACGCAGACGGGGTCGGCGAGCAGAAGAAAGATCCGTGGAGTGGCTGACGGGTGGAGTCATGCCGTGGTGCCACGGAGGAGTGGGCGACGGGACGGTCGCGCGGAGAGTGGGGTGGGCGCAGAGGTGGGTGAAGCGGTCGTTGGCGAGCCGCATGGAGGCTAGACGGGATGACGACTGAGCATGTGAGAGAGCTTGCTGAAGGCAGGGACAACAGGCAAGCGGGTGGAGGGAAGGAAAAGCGAGGTGCTGGATGGGCAAGACGCAGGAGGAGATGACTCGATCGAGGGTGAGTCGAGTAGATGACTGACTGGCGAGAAGGCCGAAGGGCAGATGGAGGCAAGGGTGAGTGCAGTGATGCAATGACTGCTTAGAGGAAGAGTAGTCGAAGAAGCTGGATGGTGAGCTAGATGCATGCATGGCTAGCTAGCTACTTGGCTACTTAGATATCTAGATAGCTAGCTACCTCTCTAGCTGCCTATATAGCTAGCTATCTAGATACCGCCCCGCCTATTGAGTCAGCTACTCGCCTGGCTACTTGTGTACCTTGTTGTCTAGCTATGCGTTTGCCTACTTGTCTAGCTATGCGTCAGCCTTCTAGACAACCTATGCGTCTACCTATATCTCTACCTACAGAGATACCTATATTTCCAGGTCAGAGCGCTACTGAGGCTGGTTGCCATGCTTGCGAGAAGGCTGCTCCACGTACTTGGTGCGCAGGACCTCAAGCGCGTCAATCAGTCTCGCGCGCGTCTCTGCGGGGTCGATGACATCGTCGACCAGGCCGCGTTCCGCGGCGTAGTACGGGTGCATGAGCTGTTCCTGATACTCCTTGATGTGCCGCGTGCGGGCGGAGTCAGGATCGGCCGCAGCAGCGATCTCGCGGCGGAAGATGATGTTCGCGGCCCCTTCCGCGCCCATCACGGCGATCTCGTTTCCGGGCCAGGCCAGCGAGAGATCGGAGCCGATGGAGCGTGAGTCCATGACGATGTAGGCGCCCCCGTAGGCCTTCCGCAGGATCAGCTGGATGCGGGGAACGGTGGCGTTGCAGTAGGCATAGAGAAGCTTCGCCCCGTGCCGGATGATGCCCTCGTGCTCCTGGTCGACGCCGGGAAGGAAGCCCGGCACGTCCACCAGCGTCACGAGCGGGATGCTGAAGGAGTCGCAGAACTGGACGAAACGAGCCGCCTTCTCGCTGCTCTTGATGTCGAGGACACCGGCGAGCGCGGCGGGCTGGTTGGCGACGATGCCGACCACATGGCCGTCCAGACGGGCCAGGCAGCACACCACGTTGGGCGCCCAGGCTTCGTGCACCTCGAAGAAGTCACCGGCGTCGACGAACTCCTCGATGACGGCGCGGATGTCGTACGAGCTCTTCGGGTCGGCCGGCACCATGTCGCGCAGTGCCGGGGTGAGCCGGTCGGGCTGGTCGGCACTGGGCTGCACGGGCGGCAGCTCGCGGTTGTTGGAGGGCAGGAAGGACAGCAGGTAGCGGACATCGGCGAGGCAGCTGTCCTCGTCGTCGTAGGTGAACTGGGCGACGCCGGAGAGGGAGGCGTGGGTGTCGGCCCCGCCCAGTTCGTCCTGGCTGATCTGCTCGCCGGTGACGGCCTTCACCACGTCCGGCCCGGTGATGAACATCTGTGAGGTGCCGCGCACCATGAACACGAAGTCGCTCAGCGCCGGGGAATAGGCCGCCCCGCCCGCGCAGGGGCCCATCATCACGCTGATCTGCGGGATGACCCCGGAATTGCGGACGTTCCGCTGGAAGATGCCGCCGTAGCCGGCGAGAGCGGTCACGCCTTCCTGGATACGCGCTCCGGCACCGTCGCAGAGGCCCACTACCGGAGCTCCAGCGGCGGCGGCCATGTCCATGATCTTGTGGATCTTCTCGGCATGCGCCTCGCCGAGGGAGCCGCCGAAGATCCTGAAGTCGTGGGCGTACGCGAAGACGACACGGCCGAACACCCGGCCCCAGCCGATGACCACGCCGTCGGTGTACGGGCGTCTGTCCTCCAGGCCGAAGCCGCTCGCCCGGTGTCTCCGCAGCCCTTCGACCTCGGTGAACGCACCGTCGTCGAAGAGGAGCGCCAGCCGCTCCCGGGCGGTGAGTTTGCCTTTGGCGTGCTGCGCCTGGGTGGCCTTCTCGCTCGGGCCCCGGCTCACTGTGTCGCGGATGGCCGCGAGCTCGGCGACCGTGCCACGCGGCTGCCGGACCGGCTTGTCGTGCAGGGCGGTCATGGGGCTCCCCTTCCGGCCGTGTGGGCCAACAAGGCCCGAGTCTGCGCCGTCCCGCTCGAAGCCGGTCGGAGCGCCGGTCGAAGCGTGACCGCGTGGGTGCCTTCCGGCGTCACGCGAGCCGCCGTCGAGGTGCGGGCGGGAGGCTCGGCTTGCTTCGGGACGGCCTGCTGCGAGGTCTCCCAGGGCACTGGACCGCCCGCCGGCCCCGCTCCGTCCCCCTCCGGAGTCGGCGGGCGTTCGTCATCGGTCCTCCGGGCGCGAACGCCGGGAGGACCGATGACGACGCCAGTGCCGCCGGATGCTCAGTAGCGGTAGTGATCCGGCTTGAAGGGGCCCTCGACCTCGACGCCGATGTAGGAAGCCTGCTCCGGGCGGAGCTTGGTGAGCTTCACACCGAGCGCGTCCAGGTGCAGCGCGGCGACCTTCTCGTCGAGGTGCTTGGGCAGCACGTACAC
>NZ_JBSFVZ010000043.1:0-24981 GCF_053592575.1 Streptomyces sp. NPDC002640
ACCGCGGCATGGCCTCCGGCGCCGTCAACGCCCTGCGCGAACTCGGCGGTGTCCTGGGCGTCGCCGTCCTCGCCTCCGTCTTCACCGCACACGGCAGCCTCACCACCCCCACCGACTTCGAACACGGCATGATCCCCGCCCTCTGGACCGGCACCGCCCTCATCGCCACCGGCGCACTCGCCGTACTGGCCACTCCACGACGACGAGGTCTCGCCGCGGTGACCGGACCGCTGCCCGCCCTTTCCCGGGAGCGGGAGCGGGAGGAGGAGAGCGGAACCGCACCGGTCTGACGTTCCGCCGCCGGTCCACAGCGCGAACTGCGGCCCCTCCCGGACGACTTACGGGACGACATCCGAGACGACAACGGCACACAGAAGGCCGAGGACACACGTGCACGCGACGAACGACACGCAGGAAGAGAAGCCCCGCCCCGGCCCCGGTTCGGGCAAACCGCAGCGGCAGGCGCCACCGCCGGAACAGAGCATCGTCGATCTGCTGCGCGAGGTGGTGGGCCTGACGCTCGCGGGGCTGCGGACGCAGGCACCCCGTCTGACCTGGATCAGGAAGGAGGATCCGTCGTGACGGGAGTACCGGGAGAGGGCTCGCCGGCCGCCACCCGCGCCCGCACCTCCGCCAGCCGACGGGCGAGCACCTGGGGATGGGTGAGCTGCGGGCAGTGTCCGGCGCCGGCGACCTCGGTGGCCGGCAGGCCGGTCCGCTCCTCCAGCGGGTCCTCCGACCCGTAAATGAGCTCCACCGGCACCCGGACACCGCGCACCGCGGCACGCAGCGCCGCCCGCTGCCCGTATGCCGCCCGCAGGCCGCCGACCACCCGTCCGGCAGCCCCCGCCCGTCGCAGGTCCGCCGCGGGGCCTTCCGTATAACCGTCGTCCGGGATGCCGAGGGTGTCGGCCAGGCGCCGGGCCGACATGTTCCGCAGCGCGGGGACGGCGAGGGGGGAGCGCACCACCCATGAGGCGGCCGGCTGGAGGAACGCGGGCGAGACCAGCACCAGCGCGCCGATCCGCTCCGGATGCCGCTGCGCGAAGCGCAGCGCCGGGCCGCACGCGTACGAGTGCGCGACCAGGACCGGCTTGCCGCCGACCGGTGCGAGGAACGCGTCGAGCCATGTGTCGTGGGACTGCCGGGCAGGCCCCGACCGGCCGAAACCGGGCAGGTCGGCGGCGAGTGCCGGCTCGTCCAGCAGCTCGACGACCGGACTCCAGGAGTCGGCGTCGACGAGCAGACCGTGCAGGAAGACGTATCCGGGCCGGGCGCGTTCGCCCACCACCCAGGTCCGGTCGGGGCCCACGTTCTGGAACCCGTAGGGCGCCTTCGGCGGGCCGACCCTGCCGAAGCGGGTGGCGACCAGGTCGTCGGTCCAGGAGCACAGCACGTCCCGTACCGGCGGCATCCTCAGCCCGGCCGACTCGGCGAACTCGCGGGCGGGCGCGGTCTCGTAGCGGTCGGAGGAGAGGAAGGAGAGCGTCTCGGGGTCGGCCCGTGTGAGGACACGCGGCAGCCGCTTGACCAGATCGACGGGCAGCAGCCGGCTCGGCGCCCGCACGCCCATGTGCTCGGCCAGCAGTGAGACGAGGCGCGGCAGTTCGGGGGTGTCGTCGTCCAGCACCCAGTAGGTGCCGTCGGCAGTCTCCGGTTTCTGCGGGAGGGAGGCCAGGAATTGCACGAAGTAGTCCAGGGCGACCACGGGCAGGAAGGTGTCCGGATCGCCCGGCAGGGCGGGCAGCCGCCCTCGCCACAGCTCGCCGACGAGTTCGGCCAGTCCCACGTACTGGCCGGGCCCGATGACGGTGCTCGGATTGGCGATGGTCAGGGGGACGGAGAGATCACGGGCCCGCGCCCGCACCGCCACGTCGCCCTCCCGTTTGGACGCCTCGTACGCGCCGTCACGCCGGTAGTCGGGGGAGTCCGCGCCCGCGGCGGCCATCCGGTAGCCGCTGATGTGCACCAGACGGCGCAGCCCGGGCCGGGCGGCGGCCCACTCGACGACGCGTACGGCGCCCTCCACGTTGACCGCCCGCGCCTGGGCCGGGTCCATGCCGAAGGCGAACCGGGCGGCGGTGTTGTATACGTCGCGTACGTCGTCGAAGTCGTCGTTCGGCAGGCCCAGTCCCGGGAGGGTGAGGTCGGCGGGGACCACGACCAGACCTCCGGTGTCCACGTTCCGCGCGCCGAGCCACCTGCGCAGTCCCTCGCCGCCGTCGCGGGCCGCGGCCACGACTTCCTCTCCCCTGCTCAGCAGTTCCCGCACCAGCGCACGTCCGATGAAGCCTCCGGCACCGAACACGATCGACCTCGCGGGCATGCCATCTCCTAACGGCCGGGCACGACATGACGTCTGCCGAGGAACGAGAGCCGGGCCGCTACGACGCACCCGGCGACATCACTCAACGTACCGCCACAGTGACGATCAGTGAAATACGCCACCGCGGGCCGGCCACCCTCACCGGCGAACTCGCCCTGCCACCACACGTTTCCTTGCGGCGGCCACCCGGCCACCGCCACCCCGGCACGACCGTCATCCTCCCGAGGAGGCCCTGTATGCGGCTTTCGATGTTTCCCCCCGTCCGCCCCTCCGGCCCTCGCCCCCGTAACGGCTCCGGCCGCGCCGGCCGCCTCCGCCGCCGCCCCGTGACTCTCGCGGGAGCCGTGCTGGCGGGCGTCCTGGTCTGCGCGCTTCCCGCGGCCGCGCCGCCCCCGCACGGCGAACGGATCCACGCGCGGGTCCACGACCACGACCTGAGCTCCGCCCGGCCGCCGAGCGAGGCGCGTGGCACCCACACACCGCACGGCCGTTGGCGTCGTTCCGTCCTCGACTCCCTGGACCAGCCGGAAGCCTCCCCGCCCGGAGCCGACGACTGGACGTGCCGCCCGGGTGTCCGGCATCCGCGCCCGGTCGTCCTCGTCCACGGCACCTACGCCAACGCCTACAGCACCTGGCGCGATCTCGCTCCCCTGCTCCGCTCCGACGGTTACTGCGTCTTCGCCGTCAACTTCGGCGCACCGCGGGGTGAGGCGCTCAAGGGGAGGGCCGCGATCCCCGAGTCCGCGCGGGAACTCGCCCGGTTCGTCGACAGGGTGCTCGACAGCACGGACGCCGCCCAGGTCGACCTGGTGGGCCACTCCCAGGGCGGCGGCGTCCTGCCGCGCTGGTACCTGAAGTTCGCGGGCGGGGCGGACCCCGCCGATCCCCGGCGCAACAAAGTGGGCCACCTGGTCGGCATCGCTCCGAGCAACCACGGCAGCACCCTGTCGGGCCTGGCCACCCTCGCCGAGGAGACGGGCCTGCTGGTCCCCGCCGCCGAACTCGGCGGGCAGTCGCTGGCCGATCAGACGATCGGATCGGCCGTGAACGTGCGGCTCGACAGGGGCGGCGACACGATGGCCGGCGTGCGGTACACCACCGTCGTCACCCGGACGGACCGGATCGCCACTCCCTACCGGCGCCAGTACCTCACACCCCGCCCGGGCGACAGCGTCACCAACCTCACGCTGCAGGACGTCTGCCCCGACCGGCGGACCGGCCACTTCGCCGGCACCTACGACCCGGTCGTCCTGCGCCTGGCGCGCAACGCCCTGGACCCCGCCTCCGCCATCGCGCCGCGGTGCGACGGCCGCCGCTGAGGACGTGGACGGCCTCCCGGCGGCGGCTGGGTTCCCCCGCCGGGCCGCGCGGTGGACGACGGGCCGCCGCGGTTCCGCGGAGAGGATGCCGACGACCTGGCCTGCCTTCGCCCTGCCGGAGAAGAGGCTCGCCGACACGGACACCCCGGCCGAGGAGACGCAGCCCGTGGCGGCGCCGGTGAAGGCGGCAGGCTGATCGCGTCCGGCGCCCGGCGTGTCCGGCGGGCAACCGCCGGACACGCCGCCCGCGCGCGGGGCGACCCGGTCAGTCCTTCGCTTCGCGGACGTCCCGCCCCAGCTCCGCGAACGCCTTGAAGTCCCGCATGTGCCGCAGGGACTGCTTGCGGAAGGCCCCGGGCATCAGGCGACCCACCAGCCGCATCAGCGCGCTGCCGAACCGGTACTCGTTCTCGCTCGCCCAGAGCGTCTTCCGCGGACCGGCTTCGGTCAGCCGGTCGCGCACGGCGCTCCACATGCCCCCGCCGACGATCTCGCGGTCGAAGTGGACGACGCTCCCCGGCGGGATCTCCCGCAGGTCCGCCGGCTCGCGGCGGGTGATGGTCTCGGTGGCTTCCATCTTCTGACGCCCCATCTGCATCACGACCCGGGACTTGGTGCCGACCTGCCCGTGCACGCCCTCCAGCGGCTCGTGGAGCACCAGGCCCCGCAGCCACTTCGGCATCTGCGCCGGGTCGGCGAGCAGGTGCACCACCTCCTCCCTCGGCAGGTCGATCTCGATCGAGACGGTGTACTTCATGGCGGGCGCTCCAGGGTTCGCGGTGGACGGGCGCACGCTGGCGTTCCCCTTCGCGTGACCCGCGCCGCGACACCGTTTCCTTCCCCTGACGACCTGGGGAGAAATGGGGCTCGAGGTCGTGGCGGCCGTGCTGGACGACGAGACTCCTGAGCCCTACTGCTTCGATGCCGCCCGAATCAGCCGCAGCTGCCCGATCTCAGCGACGTTCTTCATCAGCTCGGCGTTCAGCCAGGCGAGCATGTGTCCGATGGTGTTGTCCGGCGGAGTCTGCCACGGCAGTGTGGAGGCGGCATCCAGATCGGCGTCGGTGAGTTCGTCGAGGACCGCCAGCCACTGGGTACGCAGATCCTGGAGCCAGGCGACGGCCGCCGGTCCGTTGCCTGGCCAAGTGATGTCGGTACGCTCCCGGGGCGTACGTCCTTGTGCGTGATCGATGGCAGTGCTCCACCACCAGCCGATGTGCCAGCTCACCCAGCCGATGGTGGGAACGGGAACGGGGTCAGGCTCGGTATCGGCCCAGTCCGGCAGCCAGTTTCCGGCGGTGTCCGGGCGCACTGTCCACGACAGATCGGTGGGCTCCCACAGGAAGTCATCGGGCGCGAGCCGCTCCAGGTGGTACTCGAACAGTGACCAGCTCATGTCGAACTGCCAGCGCAGCAGCTCACAGCGAGGGTTGCTCATCGTTCGATCCTCACATGCAACCTGAGGGGCAGCCATCACGTTTTCTGGTGCGGGGTCCCACGGTTCAGCTCGCAGCAGGCATCGCGTGAGACGAATTCACGTGAGCGTCCTGGGGGAATGCGAGCGGGGCAAGTCGGGTCGTGACAAGGGAAGGGTCGTATGAGTCAGGTGAGTTGTGCAGCTGACCTGGGCCCGTACGACCTGTTCCCGTCCTGCCCTGTCCGGGTTCTCCCCAATCTCAATCGCCCCCATGGTCGTAAGCCGTGCGCTCCGTGGTGGAGGCGAAGCTGAGCCAGGTGTGGCGGTTGTTCCACCAGCACCAGCCGACCTTGGGCGCGTTGCGCCGCTCACGGCCGTCACGGCCGGTGCCGTTGCTGATCCAGATGGCGGGGGTGCGGGCGTCGAAGGCGCCGTTCGGCTTGCGCAGGCGCGAGGCGATGGTCATGAAGCAGTGGTTGCGCTCGAGGGCGGCGGGCTGCTGGAGGATCCAGTGGATGCCCTCGGTGAGGACGAGCGGGCTGCGGCCGTCCTGGACCAGCGCGGGAAGCGCCTCCTCCGGGCTCCAGTTGGCCAGACGGTCGCCGCGGTCGGGCCGGGCGAGCAGGTAGAGCGGGCCGGCGGGCAGATCGATGCCTTGGGGGGCGAATCGGTCGACGTCCGCCATGTCGACGACGACGAAGCCGGACTTGCCGTCCCGGTGGAGCAGCGGCGCGAGGGCGGAGGCGGGGGCCCGGTCGGGGTGCACGGCGAGCAGCACGTCGTCCCGGTCGCCGGCGCGCCCGGCGAAGGCGCGGATCTCGGCGGCGGACAGCCCGGCGATGTCGTGGACGCCGAGTTCGATCAGCCGCTCCGCCTGCGCGGCGAGGGCCGGCAACGGAAGCGAGGAGGGGGCGGCGGAGGTGTCGGCGACCTCGACGGCCTCGGCGGAAGGGTTCTGGGGCAGCGGCAAGGTGATCCCTCGTTCGCGTCGAAGTGATACGGAGCAAAGGTCGTTCGTGGACGGTCGTGGACGGTCGTGGACGGTCGTGGGCGGCCCTGGACGGACCGGTCCGGACCGGGCCCGGGGAACGCGGGCGCCGGTGGGCGGTCGGGCTACCGGCTCAGGCCACGGAAGCGTGCCACGGCCAGGGGGAAGAACACGGCGACGAGCACGGCGGGCCAGGCGACGGCGAGGAGTTCGGCGTGGGCGGCGGCCCAGGAGTCACCGCCTCCCCCCGGGTTGCCGAACAGGCCGCGTACCGCCGTGGCGGTCGCCGACATCGGGTTCCACTCGACGACGAAGCCCAGCCAGTCGGGCATCGCCTGAGGGGCGGCGATGGCGTTGGAGAGGAAGGTGACGGGCCAGACGAGGATCTGCACCGCCTGCACCATCTCCGGTTTGCCGGCGACCAGCGCCAGGTGGATGCCGACCCACAGCATCGCGAAGCGCAGCAGCAACAGCAGCCCGACCGCTCCCAGGAAGGCGGCGGCGCCGTTGTGCCAGCGCCAGCCCAGGGCGTGACCGACCGCGATCAGTACGGCGAGGCCGACCACGGACTGCAGCATGTCGGCGATGCTGCGGCCGACGAGGACCGCGCCGGAGTACATGGGCATGGAGCGGAACCGGTCGACGACGCCCTTGCCGAGGTCCTGGGTGACGGCCGTCATCGTCGCGTCGAGGCCGAAGGCCATGGTCATGGTGAGCATGCCGGGCACCAGGTAGGCGATGAAGTCGCCGTCGATCCCGCGTCCGCCGCCGATGAGGAAGCCGAACATCAGCAGCATCATCACGGGGAAGAGCAGCCCCACCACCACCTGGCCGGGCCGGCGCGCCCAGTGGGACAGCTCGCGCCGGGTCATGGTCCAGGAGTCGGCGGCGGCCCAGGACAGGGCCGGCCGCGGTGCCTGCGCCGTGCTCACGCCGAGTGCTGCGGTCATGCGGTGTCCTCCTTGGTGAGGTGCAGGAACACCTCGTCGAGCGTGGGGCGGCGTACGGCGATGTCCTGCGCCTCGATGCCGGCGGCCTGGAGTGCCTGGACGGTCCCGGTCAGCGCGGCCATCCGATCGGTGACCGGGGCGCTGACCAGCCTCCGGTCCTCGTCCACCACCGGCTCACCGGGCAGGAGCGCGGCGGCGGCGGTCAGGTGCCCGGCATCCCGCAGGACCACGTCGATGCGGTCGCCGCCGGTGGCGGACTTCAGCTCGTCGGCCGTGCCCTGGGCGATGACCTTGCCGTGGTCGATCACCGCGATCCGGTCGGCGAGCTGGTCGGCCTCCTCCAGGTACTGCGTGGTGAGCAGGACGGTGGTGCCGGCGTCCACCAGGGAGCGGACGGCGTTCCACACCTCCGCGCGGCCACGGGGGTCGAGCCCGGTCGTGGGCTCGTCCAGGAAGAGCACCTGCGGCCGGGCGATGAGGGAGGCCGCGAGATCGAGCCGCCGTCGCATCCCGCCGCTGTACTGCCGGACGGCCTTGCTGCCGGTGTCCCCCAGCCCGAACCGGTCGAGGAGCTCGTCGGCCCGGGCTCCCGCCCGGCGTGCGCCCAGGCGGTGGAGCCGTCCGAACATCTCGAGGTTCTGGCGCCCGCTGAGCTCCTCGTCGACGGCGGCGTGCTGGCCGAGCAGCCCGATCCGCGAGCGCACCTCGTCCGGACGGGTGCGTACGTCGTGTCCCGCCACCTCGACGCGCCCCTCGTCGGGGCGCAGCAGGGTGGACATGATCCGCACGGCCGTGGTCTTGCCGGCGCCGTTCGGGCCGAGGATCCCCTGGACCGTGCCGGCCCGGACGGTGAGGTCGAGGCCGTCGAGGGCCCGCTTGTCCCCGTACCTCTTCCGCAGTCCCTCGACGGTGATCGCCGCATCGTTGTGGGGCAACGCGCCCTCCATCCCAGTGGTCAAGTTTGACTACCGGGGTCGAAGGTAGGCCGTCCGAGGCGATTAGTCAAACTTGATTACAGGAGGAAGCGGCCGGACCGCCGCCCTCACTAGTCAAACTTGGCCAGCAGCTAGACTGGTGAGCGCTGTTCCGAAGGGAGACGCCCATGTCAGCGATCCGACTGCTCGTCCTCGGCGCGGTCCGCCAGCACGGGCGGGCGCACGGGTACCAGGTGCGCAACGACCTGGAGTTCTGGGGCGCCCACGAGTGGTCCAACGCCAAGCCGGGTTCGATCTACCACGCCCTCAAGCAGATGGCCAAGGACGGCCTCCTCGTCGCCCACGAGCTCGCCGCCAGCACGGCCGGCGGTCCGCCCCGCGTCGAGTACGAGATCACCGACCGCGGCACCGAGGAGTACTTCGCCCTGCTCCGCCAGGCGCTGACCTCGTACGACCAGAAGATGGACGTCCTGTCCGCCGGCATCGGCTTCATCGTGGACCTCCCGCGGGACGAGGCCGTCGCCCTCCTGGAGGAGCGGATCAAGGGGCTCGAGCGGTGGCGGGAGTCGGTCACCGAGTACTACACACCGGAGCAGGGCCCCGAACAGCTCGGTCACATCGGCGAGATCATGCACATGTGGCTGCACTCGTCCGACAGCGAGGCGGCGTGGACGCGGGGCCTGATCTCCCGGATCGAGGGCGGCGCGTACACCTTCGCCGGAGAGGGTGACCCCTTCGTCGGCGTCCTCGCGGAGGGCGAGCCGAACCCCTACGCCACCGGCCCCCACCCGGAGGACCCGGCCGGCTAGGCGGTCGGGGGTGCGCCCGCGCCGGGACGACGACGCGGGCGCACCCCGCACCTGCCCTCGGGACCCGGGGACCCGGGTCAGACGCGGGCCAGCTCGGCCGCGCCGAAGGACACGTCGAACCGGTCGCACCAGATGCTGACGCTGCTGAAGCGGGCGGGGTCGACGTCCTCGGGGAGGGCGTAGTTCTGGCTGCCCTTGTTGCCCTTGAGCCGGCCGAGACTGACGTACTCCCCGTCGTCGAAGACGCGCCAGCCGGCGATCCCCTCCTTCACCGGCGCGTCGGTCAGCCACACGCGCAGGTCCGGCCCGTTGCTGGTGTCGAGGTTCTCCAGCCGGACGACGTGCGAGCCGTCGGCCAGCTCGACCAGCTTCACCGTGCCGGACGTCGTGTGCTCGTGGCTGATGAGTTCGCCGCTCGCCAGGGTCCGCGGCTCGGACGGCGCGGACGGCGTCGCCCCGTGGGGGGCCGCCGTCGCGGGAGGGACGGACGCCCCGGGCAGGGCCTCCTCGACCGTGCCGTCCTGCCACAGCCGCCACGGCTGGAACCAGTACAGGCCGACGCCGACTCCGATCACCGCCATCGCCAGTGCCCCGACCACCCACGGCCTGCCCAGCGTCTTCCGCACGCGTTCCATCTCCGCCCCGCCTTCCGGGAGTTCGCCCGATGTCACCCCCTCAACGCGCCGGGTCCCGCGGCCCGTCCCCGCCCGGCATAACGAAATACTCACGGTGTCGCAGGGGGCGTCCGCCGGTCCCGCCTCGCACCGCTCACCGGACGAGCCAGCCCCCACCCACGGCCATGGCCACGGTGCACAGCGCCGTCGCCGCCGCCAGGCCGCGTCCGAGCGTCGGCGGATGCTGCCCCGGCGTACGCGCTCCTCGCATCTCCCGCACGCGTGCGCGGCCCAGAGCGGCGAGCGCCAGCCACAGCACGCAGCACGCCGTGCCCACGACCGTCGCGCCGACCGGGTCGGTGTCCCGCAGTGCCGCCCGGACGGCGAGCACGGCGACGACCGTCGCCGAGAGGATCGTGCGCCGCCAGGCCAGCTGGGTCCGCTCGGCCTGCAGCCCCGGGTCCCGTGCGGACACCGGCCGCCCGGCCTCGGGTCCGCCGTTCACCGGCCGGGACCGGCGATCACCACGACGGTCATCAGCAGGGCGACCGACGCCACGACCAGGCTGAGGAGTGCGGGGAAGCGTGAGGGCGGCAGGTCCTCGCCGCGCCGCATCGCCCGTTCGCAGCGGACCCAGCGGTCGACCGCGCGCAGGGCGCAGACCGTGCCGGCGGCCAGCAGCGCACAGGCGAGCGCCACTCGCCAGCCCCAGCGGAGGTCGGGAAGGAACTGGTCCACCGCGAAGCCTCCGCCGATCAGGGCGAGAGCGGTGCGCAGCCAGGCGAGGAAGGTGCGCTCGTTGGCCAGCGAGAAGCGGTAGTCCGGGGTGTCGCCCTCCTCGCTGATGCGCTGCGGCGCGAACCAGAGGCGCAGGTTCCGGATGATCCCGATCATGCGCGGGACCCTACCGGTCGTCCTGCCCGACGGGCGCGCGCCCTTCCGGGCGGGCGTCCGCCGACTCCCCGGGCCGCTCCTCCAGGGGCCGGCTGCCACGGCACGCGCCGCATCCCTTCCCGCGCCGTGCCCATGAAGCCGCGGCGTGCGTCCCGCAGGTCCTGGTCGTCGTCGAAGGGGAACTGCCGCAACACGGTGAGAGGCGTGGACCGTCCGACGTCACTCCGAGGAGCGCCGGTCGGCCCACCGTGCGGTGAGGTGGGCGACGACGGCGGTGAGCACCACGAGCGGCATCTGGTCGTGTCCGGCCCTGCCGAGCAGCAGCACGGTGAGCACGGCGCCGCACAGGGGCAGGCCGAGTACGGCGGTCGCGGCGGCGCAGATGCCCAGCGCCAGGGCCGGCATCGCTCCCAGGCCCGGGAGTCCGGCGCAGGCGACGGCGGCAGCGGCACCGAGGAGCAGGGAGGGGAAGATGGGGCCGCCGCGCAGACTGCCCAGGCTGATGCCCCAGGCCAGGCCTTTGCAGGCCACCAGGGTCAGCAGTGCGGCCACCGACCACGCTCCGGGGGATCGGGCGAGTTCCGCCAGTTCGGCCTGGCCGGACAGTGCCGCTTCCTCGGGGGACCGGCCGGTGAGCAGGGCGTAGAGGGTGAGGAGGCCTCCCACGGCGACGGCGCACGTGAAGGTGCGCCGTCCGGTGTTGCGCTGCTCCGTCCAGCGGGCGGTACGGCGCCCCAGGCGCCGGACGAGGCTGACGACGTAGGCGATGAGGGCCGCGAGCGGGACGCCCCAGAGGAAGTCACCGGCGTCCGGTCCCGTGGTGGCCGGCACCGTGGGCAGGGTGAGGGCGCCGATGGACAGGCCGGTCCACTGCCCGAACCCGGTGAACGCGAGTGCGCCCACGGCGCTCGCGGTGAGACAGGGCAGCAGGAGCACGGCGAGGCGCGCGCCGGCGAGCCCGGCCATCTCGACGACGAGCACCGCGGCCACCAGTGGCCCGCCCAGGATGGTGGAGATGGCGGCGGTGGAACCGGCGGTGGCGACGACTTTGGCCGTCCGCGGGTCCTCGGCCCCGCGGATCCGGTGCAGCGCCAGCAGGGCCAGCCCGCTGCCCACGGCCATCAGCGGGGCCTCCGGTCCGAGCACGACACCGAGCGGCAGGGTCGCCAGCGCGGCCAGGACGACACCCGGCAGGTCGCGGGGGCCCACCGGGGGGCCTCCCAGTCCGTTCACCGGCAGGTGCCCGCCGTGACCGGGTACGCGCGTCACGATCGGGACGAGGATCAGGCCCGCGAGCGCCAGCGCCGGCAGCGGCCACCACCAGGGTGCCTCGCTGTGTCCCAGGGCCTCGGGGAGCGACGTCCACACCTGGTGCTGGAGCCAGTGCTGGCCGCTCACGAAGAAGTAGCAGGCGATCGCGACGGGGATGCCCAGCAGGGCGGAGAGGAGGAGCACGCGGAGGTACCGTCCTCCGAGCAGCAGGTCCCGGGCGGACGCGCCCGGCGCCTGGCCGGGCGCCCGGCCGTGTGCTTGGTCCGGGGCGCCTGCGCCCTCACCGCCGGCTGCCGTCATCGGACCGTTCCCACCCGGCAGCGCGGCACGGGCGCGGGCGTCGGTCCCGGCGGCTTCCCTCCCGTGCACATGGCCATGACGCTCATCCAACGACGAGCGGGGTCGTCCCGCGCGCTGCCCTGGGCCGAACGGAGTGCGGCCGGCCGACCCGTGGTGCGGAAGCCTCAGTGACGGTCGGGCAGTGTGAGGTCGGCCCAGATGGTCTTGCCGTCGGTGGTCTGTCGCGCGCCCCAGCTACGGGCCATGAGCCCGACCATGTACAGGCCCCGTCCGCCCTCGTCGGTCTCCTTGGCGATCCGCAGGTGCGGGGCGGCGGTGTTGCTGTCCGACACCTCGCAGATCAGCGTCTCGGCCCGGATGAACCGCAGCGTGATGGTGCCGTGGGCGTACCGCACGGCGTTGGTCACCAGTTCGCTGACGATCAGTTCGACCGTCGGGGCCAGTTCCTCCAGGCCCCATCGCGCCGTGACCTCGGCGACGGCCCGGCGGGCGTCCTTGGCGCTGCGCGGGTCGTCGGGCAGCTCGTGGACACTGACCTTCTGGTGCGGTGTCAGGATCCGGGTGCGGGCGAGCAGCAGCAGGCTGTCCTCGGTGACGTTCTGGGGCAGCAGGCCGCTGAGCATGTTGTCGCAGGCCACGTCCAGGGGATGTGCGCCCTGTTCCGCGAGCAGACGCGCGAGCAGGTCCTGGCCGCTGCTTCCACCGGCGAGCAGACCCTGGCTGTACAGGGCCAGCAGACTCCCCTCGGGGAGTCGGCGCCGCACCGCCCGGTAGGGACCCGCGCCGCCCCCCAGGGCGGGACCCTCGACGACCTCCAGTGCCTGTGGTGCGGAGCCCGGCACCGTCAGCAGGGGCGGCGGGTGCGCGGCGGAGGCGACCTCGCAGTGTCCGTGGACGGCGTCGTAGACCGCGTACAGGCACGATGCCGACAGAGGCCCGGCCGTGAGCTCACCTGCCGTCGTGGCGGGGAAGTCGGGCCCCAGGTGTTCCAGTGCCAGCCGGGCGGCCAGTTCGTCCAGTCTGCTGAGCAGTTCCGCGGGATCGAGGTCGAGGTCCGCGAAGGCGTGCACGGCCGTGCGCAGCTGCCCCATGGCGGTGGCCGCCCGCAGCCCGGTGCCGTGGACCTCTCCCGCGACCAGGGCGACGCGCGCGCCCGACAGCCGGATGACGTCGTACCAGCAGCCCCCGGCGGCGGCCGGAAGGTAGGCGTGGGCCACGTCCAGTGCCACCGACGAGGGCAGCCGGACCGGCAGCATCTGGCGCTGGGCGATCTTGGCGACCGTGCGCTCACGGGTGTGCAGGCGGGCGTTGTCGAGGTGGAGCGCCCCATGGGCCGCCAGTTCGGCGGCCAGGACGGTGTCCTCCGCGGAGAAGGGTTCGGGCGTGCTCGCCCGGTAGAACCCGGCGACCCCCAGCACCGTGCCCCGGGCGAGGAGCGGCACGACGACCATCGCGTGCACACCGGCCTGGCGGAAGACCTCCGCACGCGCCGGGTCCTGGGACAGCCACACGGCGTCGTCCGGGATGCCGGGCACCACGTGCGGCCGCAGGTCGGCGAGGGCGTAGGAGAACGGTGTGCCCGGGTGCAGCAGGCGGACGCTGCCGACCTCGTGGGGCAGCCGCACCCGTGTGCCGTTGGCGTAGGCGAAGCCCGCCCGGCGCACGGTGGCGGGATCCGTCAGCGGCCCCGGCAACGGCGTCTCGCCGAGCGTGACGGAGTCGAGCACGTCCACCGTGACGGCGTCCGCCAGCGCCGGTACGGCGGTCTCCGCCAAGGCCTGAGCGGCGCGGAAGACGTCGAGGTGGTTGCCCAGGCCCGCCCTGGCCCGGTCCAGGAGAAGCCGGCGCCTCGCCTGCTCCTGGAAGGTGCGGTCCGTCACGGCCACGGCCAGTCCGGCGGGTTCGCCACCCGCGTCCCGCAGCGGCACGACGGAGAGGCCGAACGTCACGCCGGTCTCCCCTCCGCCTCCGTCCAGGTGGCACACCACGTCGTACGCGGGTTCGCCCGACGCCAGGACGGCACGCAGGGTCCTCTCGACGCGCGGGTCGGACAGCCCCCGGCCGAGCCAGAGACGCCTCGCCCTCTCCGGCCCGGCGCCCGTGGAACGGCCCGGCCGGAAGCGGACGCTGCGGAGATCCTGGGCGATGGTGTGCAGCCCTACGAGGGGTTCGCCGGCCAGGGCGTCGAGCACGCCTTCGCACGGGTCCTCGTCCCCGTTCTGCGACGTCCGTCGCGGCGTTCGTCTCGGGTCCACGGTGTGCGGTTCTCCCATGGCGGCGCGGGGGGCGGGGGCGACCTGAACGTGGTGCTCTCCCGATGCTAGGAAGTGCGCGGTGAACCCGCACGTCGGGCGTTCCGGGGCGTGGCCGCGGCCCGTCGGGGCCGGGCCGTTGCCGTCGGTCCTCGCGGTGTTCAGCCGTCCTGGGCGGTGGGCGGGGCGTCGTGCGGGCCGGGGCCGCCGAGGCCCTGCGGGTCCGCCGTCAGGGCGACGGGGCGGAAGTTCGCGGGGATCCGGGAGCGGGCGGCGTCGTCGAGCGCGACGTGGAAGCGGTGCAGTGGCGCGGTGCGGTCCGGGGGCACGACGCGGCCCACCGCGCGGAGGAGGGCGCGCAGCCGGCGGTGGATCTGGAGCGAGTCGGCTCCGTACTGGACGATCTCGGCGAGGGCGAGCTGGAGCACGGCCGGCCAGTCGGGGCGGGGAACGGTGACGCGGGGGATGTGCTCCCGGTCGTGGACGACGACGGGGCCGAGCGGGTGCCGCGCCAGGCGCAGCAGGACGGATTCGATCTGGTCGAGGGCCTGGACGGCGGTGGTGGGGTCGTTGACGGCCGGGGACAGCGCACGGACGGCGATGTCGACGAGGAGGCGGACACCGTAGGCGGGGTCGTGGTCGACACGGCGGGTTGGGCCGACGTGGACCGCCCGGGTCAGGAGCCGCGCGTCCTCGGCCGTGGCGGCTCCGGTGACGCGCAGGAGCGGAACCCCGGGGTGGACGGGGCTGCCCACGGCGACCTCACAGGTGACGTGGGCGTCGAGGCGTGCGGCGAGCGCTGCGAGGGCGTGGCCGTCGACGTACTGGACGATCCCTCCGTCGGGCGCGAGGACGTCGGCGGCGTCCGCCCGGCCGGCCTGGTGGCCCGCCGCCCGCGGTGGGGCTGCCGGTTCCGGAGGCGCGGGTGACGGCTCGGGGGACTCGGGTGGCGGCTCGGCGTCCCGCCGTTCCTGCTCCAGGGCCGCGTGGACCAGGTGGGCGACGACGCGTACCAGACCTCCGCCGGTGACCATCTCGCGCAGCGCGGCGAGGCTCCGCAGGATCGCTCCCGTGGAGAGCACGACGAAGACGATGGCCAGGGTGACGGAGAGCTTGGGCACGTGGTCCTCGCGGACCTGGGCGAGGACGACGAGCGCGTAGACGGCGGTGCCGGTGAGCGCTCCGAAGAGGACCAGCGAGCGTTCGAAGTAGCCCAGGACCCCGACCAGCCGGGGTGACATGGCCTGCACGGACTGGACGACGAGGGTGACGGCGGTGAGCACGAAGCCGGTGAGGGTGATGACACCGGCGGCGATCGCGCCGAGGGTGGCCTGCGCCGTGGCCGGGTCGTACGACAGTCCGCCGAGCTGTCGCGAGTGCTCGGTGTGGGGCAGCCACCAGCCCAGCAGGGCGCCGCCTCCGACGAGCGCGACCGCGAGGCCGCGTTTGGGCCAGGCCGCGTTGCGGCGGCGACGGCGGACGGTGGGGCGCGGGGAAGGCATGGCGGTGTTCACTCTCCGGCTGCTCAGGCTGCTCCGCCGGCCGGCGGTCGGCGGTCGGCGGCCTCGGCGGGCCCCCGCTCGGGCGTGGCGGCCTCACGGCGCCAGCACCGTCACCGCGGTGACGAAGCCGGCGAGGACCAGCAGCGCGACGGTGAGGAGCGGCGCGCCCGGACGGCGGGAGGGAGGCTCCGGCCCGCTGATGCGCCGCTGGCGCGTGCGCCACTGGACGTAGCTCGCCAGGACCATGACGACGGCCAGCGCGTTGAGGTAGACGCCGAGCGCCAGGCGCAGGGGGTCGGGACTGATGTCGGTGAGCTTGACGACGGCGAACGACGCGGCGAGCAGGGCCAGCGCGGTCCGGAACCACGCCAGCAGGGTGCGCTCGTTCGCCAGGGTGGTCCGTTCGTCCGCTCCCTGCCGCCTCTTCGCACGGCGGGACGACGTACCGCCCTCGGCGGGGGCGTCCCGCTCGGGGGCGCCGTCCTCGGACATCGGCGGCTGTCTCCTTCGACTGCGGTCCCGGTCGGAGCACGGCCGGCATTCCGGCGATCGGCACGGCCGGCGTCACCTCGTACGACCAGGGTCGGCCGGTTACGTTCCCCGCGGACCGCGGACGCCTCCGTACGGACGAGTCCGGGCCCCGACGGCGGCGGGCGCACCCATCGGCGGCCCCGACGACCTCGGTCAGGCGAGCCCCGCGTCGCGGGCGAGGAGCGCGGCCTGGTGTCGCCCCGTGGCACGGACGGCCGAACGCTTGCCCCGTCCGGCCCCGTGCCCGGCGATCAGGAGTATCAGCCGGTGCCCATAAGCGGACATAAGCATACCTTCAGCTCATGAGACATCTGATGAAGCGCCCGCCCGGGCGTTCCGTGTTCGCCTCGCCCATGGCCCTGCTGGTCGCGGCGGGCGCCGCCTGTTCGGGCACCCTGACCGCGGTGGCGCTGACCGGTCAGCCGGCGGGCGTCGCGGCCCGCGTACCGATCGTCATCGGCAACCCCGTGGAGGGGAGCAACGGGTTCGGCGTCGTCACCGAGGAGGAGGCCACGCTGGGCAGCACCGAGTCCGAGGGGCCGGTGGTCGTAGGGGGCGACCTGACCTTCGGCGCCGGCTACAACGTCGCCCTGAACACCGCGGGCGGTTTCACCGCCCCGGGGGACGCGCGGCCGACCGCCCTCCTCGTCGGCGGGAGGGTCGACTTCGCGGGCAGCGATCCGGGGGGTGTCCTCCGGGTCCTGGACGACGGCTACGTCAAGATCGGCGACGAGTCCGGCAGCACGGCGCTGAACCAGGACCCCAACGGCGCGAGCGTCAACACGCAGGTGGTGGCCGAGGGAAGCGCCTACAACTCCACGCCGCGCATCGAACTCACCGTCCAGCAGCCGGTCGGTTCGGTCTTCCAGTCCGGCCTGATGGACTTCCCCTCGCTGTTCTCCGTGTACCGCGACCGCGCCGACCGGATGGCCGGATGCGCCACCGACGTGACGCTGCTCGACGGCGAGGGCAACCCGCTCGACCCGGACGACATCACGCCGGGCACCGACGTGCAGGTCTCGCTGACCAGCGGCCGGACCAACGTGCTCCGCCTGACCGGCGAACAGCTGAACGACATCGCCGAGATCACCTTCCTCGACCGGCCGACCGCCGACACGCCGCTGCTCGTGAACGTCGACACCACGGCCACGGCGGGGGTCTTCACCTGGGACACCCCCACACCGGCCGGCATCTCCAACGCCGAGGCGCCCTACATCCTGTGGAACTTCGCGGACGCGACGAGCATCACCATCGCGACCGGGGATTCCGTGGAGGGCACGATCTTCGCTCCGCGCGCCGACCTCGTCGACCTCGACCCGTCGAACATCGAGGGCGACGTGATCGTGAAGACCCTGGTGGCGGGCCCGCTGTCCGGGCCCTCGGGCGAGGCGGTGAACGCCGGCGAGATCCACTACCATCCGTTCGCCGCCGAGTTGCAGTGCGATTCCGACATCGGCGCCACCCCCAGCCCCTCGGACTCCGGGTCCCCCTCACCGTCCCCCAGCCCCTCGGACTCCGGGTCCCCCTCACCGTCCCCCAGCCCCTCGGACTCCGGGTCCCCCTCACCGTCCCCCAGCCCCTCGGGCACCGGATCACCCCCGCCGTCCCCCAGCCCGTCCGGCTCCGGCTCCCCCACCCCGGGGCCCAGTCACACACACCCGACGCCGCGCCCGCCGAAGCCGCATCCGCCGCACCCCGAGCCGGGGTACGGCTACGGCTACGGGAGCGAGTGACACGCACCCCGGCAGTCGGCGCGGCGGTACAGCCTGACCTGCGGCGGTACGCAGGTCAGGCTCCCCGTTTCACCGGGCGCTCTGCGCGCTCCACACCGTGCCGCGGGCCTCGTACTCGAGCATCTCCTCCAGACCGACCGCGGCGTCCGCCCCGAGCTCACGGCGGACCAGCCACAGGGCGAGGTCCAGTCCGGAGGTGACCCCGCCGGCGGTGACCAGGTCGCCGTCGTCGACCACGCGGGCGTTCTTCAGCACGCCGCCCTGCCGCTCCAGGTCGGCCCGCGCCCGGTGATGGGTGGTGCAGGGGCGCCCCGAGGTCAGCCCGGCGGCGGCGAGCAGCATCACGCCCGTGCACAGGCCGCCGACGGTCAGGCCCGGACGGGTCGCGGCGGCCAGGGCCCGCGGCAGTGCGCCCCGCCGGATCTCGGCCCACACACCGGGATCCTCCCGGCGCCGGTACCCGCCGCCGGGCACGACGAGGAGGTCCGCCCGCTCGGGCTCCCATCCGTGATCGACGCGCAGCCGGGTGCCGTAGGCGGCCCTGACGGTGCGCGGACCGCCGAGCGTCACGTAGCGGGTCTCCACCTCCCGGTCGGTGAAGTGGCCGGCGGCGGAGAGGACCTCGTACGGGGCGGAGAAGTCGAGTTCCTCCACGCCGTCGAACATGACCACGTGGACGCGCAGGGGTCCATCCGATCCGTCGGGTCCGGGGCCGCCGGAGGCGGCGGCTCGGGTGGCGGCGCCGGCCGTCAGGGTGGCGGCGCCGAGCGCGGTGGTGGCGTGCAGAAGGGTCCGGCGGTTCATCTCGGTGGGTACTCGCTTCCTCGGTCGGTCATGGGCGCGGGGATCGGCTCGTCGGCCAGGAAGGGAGGCGCCGGGTCGTACTGGAGGGCACGGCGCACGGCGCGGGCGTGCTCGCGACCGTGCAGGTGGCCGACGAGCCACAGGGCGCTGTCGATGCCGGCGGAGACACCTTGGCCGGTGAGCAGGTGGCCGTCGACGACATAGCGGGCGTCGCGCACGACGGTGACGTCACCGCGCATCTCGAGCGCGTCCTCGTACTGCCAATGGGTGGCCACCCGGCGGGACCGGGCCGGACCGGCGGCGTGGAGCAGGAAGGACCCGGTGCAGACGCCGACCACCCAGGTGGCGCGCTCCGCGGTGCCGGCGAGCCAGCCGGTGACCCGCTCGTTGCGGGTCTGTTCCTCCCGGGCGCCGCGACCGCCCGGTACGAGGACGACGTCCAGCGGCGGATGCTCGTCGAGCGTGTGGTCCGGCAGGACCCGCATGCCCTGGGAGCACCGGACGGGGGCGGAGCGCTCGGCCAGGAGCACGACGTCGTCCGCGCCGTCCCGCAGTCCGGAGGAGGTGGTGAACACCTCCCACGGGCCGGCGAAGTCGAGTTCCTGCACGGAGTCGAACAGCAGGATGCCGTACCTGGTCATGCTCAGTTGCCCCAGCGTCCGGCGTCGGCCATGGTCTCCATGCGGGTCCTGTGCGGCGGCAGCGACCGCTCCCGCAGGAGTTCGGCGGCGAGGGTGAAGGGCGGCGCCTTCTCCGGTCGGTTGCGGGCCTGGCCGGTGATCTCGTCGGTGAGGGTGGTGGCCATGGACAGCCGCGGCAGGGCGGCGTGGATCGCGGCGCCCACGGCGTCGTCCACGCAGTCGGTGTCCCAGCCGAAGTCCATGCCGGTCCCCTGGTGCACCAGGGCGCACAGGATGCCGCGGCGCTCGGCGATGCCCGGTGTCGTGTGCAGGGCGATGGCCTCCCACACGGCGTCGACCTCGGCGGCGGGCAGACCCTGCGCGGTCAGGAACTCGGCGGCCGTGTCGGCGCCGTCCACCTCGAACCGCTGGTGCCGGTCACCGGCCCGGGTCAGGCCGATGTCGTGCAGGACGCAGGCCAGGTACAGCAGCTCCGGGTCGTAGTCCCGCCCCGGCTCCGCGCCTTCGTGGTCGGCGCGCAGACGGGCGAACAGGGCGCTGCGGACGCTGTGGTTGGCGGTCGCGGTGGACTCCGTCTCGCGCACCAGGGCCAGCGCGCGGCGCGCGAGGGGGGTGTCGGGGAGCGGCGGGACGCCGGCGATCATCTCGTCGTTCATGGCATCGATGGTCGTCGGTGCCAACTGCCGCCGACAGTGGCAGAATTGCCGTTGTGCGCGAGGAAGCTGCCACCCCTGCACCACCGCACCGCGTGGCCGTACTGGTCCTGGACGACGTGCTGCCGCTGGACCTGGGCATCCCGGCCCAGGTCTTCATCGCGGTGCCCGGTGATCCCTACCGGCTGACCCTGTGCGGACGGACCTCGCGCCCGGTCACGACCGCCGCGGGCTTCGCGGTCACGGTGGCGGCCGGCCTGGAGGCCGTGCGCGAGGCCGACACCGTGATCGTCCCGGGGTACGCCCCGCACCGGCGGGAGTTGCCGCGCTCGGTGCTCGCCGCGCTCGCCGAGGCCCACGCCCGGGGCCGGCGGCTGGTGTCCATCTGCACCGGCGCGTTCGCGCTGGCGGAGGCCGGGGTGCTGGACGGCCTCCGGGCCACCACCCACTGGAAGCACGCCGCGGAACTGGCCGCGCGGCATCCCGCGGTGTCGGTGGACCCGCGCGTGCTCTACGTGGACGAGGGCCAGGTGCTGACCTCGGCGGGCGTCGCCGCCGGCATCGACCTGTGCCTGCACCTGGTGCGACGTGACCTGGGCGCCCGGACGGCGAACGAGGTGGCGCGGTCCTTGGTCTCGGCGCCGCACCGCGACGGCGGACAGGCGCAGTACATCGGACGACCGCTGGCCCTCGAAGAATTCGGTGTCACCCTCGCGGCCACCCGGGCGTGGGCCCTGGAGCGTCTGCACGAACCGCTGACGGTCCCGCGGCTGGCCGCGCACGCGCACATGGCGCCGCGGACCTTCGCCCGGCGGTTCGTCACCGAGACCGGCACGACGCCCCTGCGGTGGCTGCTCGCCGCCCGGCTCGACCGTGCCCGGGAGCTGCTGGAGACCACCGGGCTCGCCGTCGACCACATCGCCGACCGGTGCGGCCTGGGCAGTCCCTCCAACCTGCGGCTGCACTTCCGCCGCGCCCTCGGGACGACGCCCACCGCCTATCGCGCGACGTTCGCCCGGACCGCGCCGGGCGGGTTCAGCAGAACCAGCCGTTCTGCACCCAGCCGCGGCGGTTGATGTCGCCGTAGGCGAACCCGTAGACCCACTCGCCCCCGGCCTGTTCGACCAGGAAGGTCTGGCCGCGGTAGAGGGTGCCCATCCACGCGCCGTGCGGAGCGGTCGTCCGGACGAACAGGTCCTGGGCGCAGACGGTCTCGCGCACCCCGGCCCTTCCGTCGGCGGCTGCGGCGGGGGTCGCCGAGACGGCGGCCGTCGCGGCGACGGCCAGGGCCAGGGACAGGGCGGCGACTCGGCCGGTGCGTGCCATCAGGATTCCTCCATGTCGTGCGGTCGTCCCGCGTCGTGCGGTCGTCCCGCTCACCAGGAACCGAAGCCGCCCAGGCACTCCTGCCGGACGTAGCCCCAGTCGTTGGGACCGAAGTCGAAGGTGGCGGCCCAGCCGTTGTAGACGGGGTGGGCGCCGCGGGTGTGACCGACCTTGTCGCCCCGGTAAAGCACCCGCTTGAGCCCGGCCGGGCCGGAGGAGCTGTCGTAGTTGGCGTAGAAGCTCGCGCTGTCGCAGACGATGACGGCGTGCTCGGGCACGGTGGGCGCGGCCCCGCCGGTGCCCGCGGAACCCATCAGCAGGAGGACGGACGCCGCGGAGGCGAGCCCCGCCCTGGTGAGCGTGCCCATGACAGTCTTGGCCATGCCCGACATCATGGGGGAGATCCACTCCCCCGTCCAGACCACCCCCGGTGCGCCCGCCGGCCCGGGCGCGTCCCCGGCAGACGGACCCGGCGGCTCGGGCAGACGGCCCCCGGCGGCTCGCGCGTCCCGCACCGACGGTGCATATTGGGCGAACAGTGGAGGCATCGGACATCGCGCTCCCTGCCGCCGACGGCTACGCACTGGAGGACGGCCATGGCCACCCTGACCGTTTGGAAGTTCGACACCGCCCAGGCCGCGGAGGACGCCGAGGCCACGCTGCTGCGGCTGCAGAAGCAGGAACTGATCCAGGTGCAGGACGCCGCGGTCGTCACCTGGCCCGAGGACGCGAAGAAGCCGAAGACCAAGCAGTTGCACGACCTCATGGGCGTGGGCGCGCTGTCGGGCACCTTCTGGGGGATGCTGTTCGGCCTGATCTTCTTCGTGCCGCTGCTGGGGGCGGCGATCGGCGCCGCGGCGGGAGCCCTGGGCGGCCAGCTCTCCGACGTCGGGATCGACGACGACTTCATCGACTCGGTCAAGACCCAGGTCACCCCGGGCACCTCCGCCCTGTTCCTGCTCTCGGAGAACGCGGTGGTCGACCGGGTGAAGGAGGCGTTCCCCGCGGGGCACGCGGAGCTGATCCGCTCCAACCTGGCGGCCGAGCAGGAGGCGAAGCTGCGCGAGGTCTTCTCCGGCTGAGCGAGGGGTGGTGGAACGGCGGGTGATGCCCTCGGCGTCATCTCCGGCGTTTCGCCGGCCCTGGTGGTCGTCCTGTGCGCCCCGCTCGCCGAACGCATCCCGATGCCCGTGATCGGCGGGCTGATCCTGGTCGTCGGCGGTGAGCTGATCCGGGGCAGGCGGCCCGGCAAGCCCGCTGCACCGCGCTCGTCCGCGGCGACGACGGCCGCTGGAGGACGGCGCCTCCCCCGGGCCGGCTCCCGGCGCGCGAGGTCACCGGCGCGCAGCCCGGCCTGGTCCGCGCCATCCACGCGGCGGGCCTCGACGCCGTCCTGGGCGAGGACGGCGTCGTCCCGGCGGGCGGCGCCCTCCTCGACCCCCTGGACACCGCGCCGGCCCGCGCGCGGCGCGGCGGCTGCGCGCCCGCACGGACCGCTCCGGCGGTCCGCCCGGACGGACCGCCAGTACGCTCCGCCCGAACGCAATGCCCGGGCGCGCCGGGTCAGCCCCGGACGCAGTGCTTCGCGAGCTCGGCGAGGACGGCGGCCTCCCGCTTGTTCACGTCACCGTCCACCGCCGCCACCACTTCGGCCGCGTCCAGGACGTCGCTCAGGTCACCCGGCTCCGCGTCGACGCGCCGCCACACCTCGGCCGGCTCGAGGTCGACGAGCGCGGCGAGTTCGTCGTCGACCACCTGGTGGCGTTCCCGCACCACCCGCACCAGGTGGCGCATCAGCAGCGTCTCGTCGTCGTGGATCTTGTCGTCGGACGTGATGACGAGCCACGCGACCCACAGCATCAGCTGCGGGTGCGTACTGCGGGCGCTCAGGCGCTCGGCCAGTTCGACGATCCGCGCCTCGTTGCGGTAGACGGCCTGCGCGTGCCGCCCGGCGAGGAGGGTGGTGTAGCGGTTCAGCAGGATCGCGAGGGGGACGCCGACGCCCGGGATGCCCAGCTTGATGATGTTGCGCTGCAGGAGGTGCCGGCCGATGACCGGGAGGCCCTTCGCGGCCTGCAGCGTCGCCCCCGTGAAGATGCGCTTGACCAGCGGCCGCACCAGGGCCGGGACCGCCTTGCCGAGGCTGCCCCGGAGCAGTTCGCCGCCTTTGATCATGAAGGCCACCCGGTAGAACTTCCACAGCTCCTCGGGGTCGGACAGGTCGATCGGTATGCGGTGCAGGACGGCGATGTCGTACGCCAGGCGGAGCTGGAGCCGGGTGACGTAGGTGAGGTCGATCATCATCGTCGTCACGGCGGCCGGGACGGTCGCGGGCGAGGCGCCGCCGAGGCTTCCGATGGTGGCGGCGACGGCCGCCGTGTACGCGCCGGCGGAGAGGCCGCCCTCGATGGCGGCGTACCGGGCCGCCATCTTGATCCGCTGCTCGACGACGGCGTCCACCGGGACTCCCGCGTAGCGGTCCTGGAAGTACTGCCAGTCGACCTTCGTGGTGTAGGAGTTCATGGCGTAGGCGCTGAACTTGACGAACCAGTTGCCCGACTTGATGTCGTCCCCGCTCAGCCCCGCGACGAAGGTCCGCAGCTCGTCCCGCTCGTGCTCGACCGCCTCCCGGTCGCCGTCGTCTGCTTCTTCGGCGGCGTCCTCCGCGGCGGCGGCTGCGGCGGCGTCCCCTGCTGCCGCGGCGGCGTCGGCGCTGTCGGCGTCGAAGGAGTCGGTCGAAGTCCTGGTCATGGCAAGCCCCCCCCGGGCTGTCGGTGCGGAGCGGGCCCCCGATGCCCGACGCTCCGCTGCGTCCTCGGCGCGGTGACTCCCCGGCCGGTGGTCCCCGGCCGGGTGGGCGTCCCGCGGGCGGCAACCCTAGCGCGTCAGGTGACGGCGGGCGCCCCGCGAACGTCCACCGGTCCCCGCCGGCCGCCCACGGCCCCGCGGCCGGCTCCTCCCCCGACCTGCTGACCTGCATAAAAGCGTCCGGACCGGGCAGACGGGTCGGCCTGGGACTGGGAGGACGACACCATGACGATGACGGAGCAGCCGGCCCGTGCGGCGCGGGAGGACGACGCGGCCTGCCGCGCGCACGCCGAGTGCCACGGCACGCGGCCCGCCGCCGAGGCGCCGGAGTCGCCGCGCGAGCGGGTCAACCGCCGCTGGAACGAGATCCTGCAGGAGACCCGGGTCACCCAGACGGGCGTCCAGATCCTCTTCGGCTTCCTCCTCAGCGTCGCGTTCACCCCCACGTTCCGGGAGTTGGAGACGCTGGACCGCGGCATCTACGTGGTCACCGTGGTGCTGGGCGCGGCGGCCACGGCGTCGCTGATAGCACCCGTCGCCATCCACCGGTTCCTGTCCGGCCAGCGCATGAAGGGCGACGTGGTCGAGGCGGCGGGCCGGCTGATGGTGTGCGGCATGGTCCTGCTGGCCCTGACCATCGGCTGCACGCTCCTGCTGCTCCTGCGCTTCGTGCTCCCCGGCGTCCTCGCCGAGGTGCTGGTCGGGGCGGTGATGCTGTGGTTCGGCCTGTGCTGGTACGTCCTGCCGCTGCGCCTGCGCCGCCGCGCCGCCCGCCGTTCCCGTGAGGACCGGGAGGCGTAGGACGGGGCGGTGCCCCCGTTATCTTCTTCGCGGTCCTGCAAGAGGGCCGCTGGCCTCCGGGCCCGGCATGACTGTTGCCCCCTGTCGAACGGATGACCTGGGGGGT
>NZ_JBSFVZ010000044.1:0-24944 GCF_053592575.1 Streptomyces sp. NPDC002640
CACCCACCGCCACCTCACCCGGATACATCCCCAGCACATTCAGCACGTCACGGAAGTTCACCCCCGCCGCACGCACCGCCACCCGCACCTCACCCGCACCCAGCACCGCCACCGCATCCGGCGCCGGCACCAACCCCACGTTCTCCACCGCACCCCGCACCGACACCCCCACCCGCCACGCCCCCTCGGGGGCCTGGAGGGTGCGGTCGGTGACGGGCACCAGGCGCGCCGCGTACAACCGGCCGCCGCGGACCGCGAGTTCGGGCTCGTCCGCCCCGGCCACGGTGGCCAGGGCGGCCCACGGGTCGGCGTCGACGTCCACGAGCAGCACGCGCCCGGGGTGCTCCGACTGCACGCTGCGGACCATGCCGCGCACGGCGGCGCCCGCCACGTCGGGCAGGTCGTCGCCCGGGTCGGCGGCGACGGCTCCGCGGGTGAGCACCACGAGGGTGGCGTCGACGTCCGCGCGGGCCAGGAAGTCCTGGACGGCGGCGAGCGTCGCGCAGACCCGCGCCTCGGTGTCGTCCAGGCCGCCGTCCGTGTCGCCGGGCGCGGAGGTGATCAGCAGCAGGTCCGCCGAGGCCGGGGCGGAGGCGATGTCGGCGGCCCGGGCGCAGTCGGTCCCGAGCGCCGTGAGCGCGTCGGCGGCGCCGAACGGGTCGGGCCCCACGACGGACCAGGTGACGGGCTCGGACGCCGGTTCGGGCAGCGGAACCCAGTCGACCCGGTGCACGGGCCGTGTGGCGGCGGCGCCGGACGGCGCGTCCGCGGCCAGGGGCCGCAGGGTCACGTGTCCGACGGTCAGGACCGTCCGGCCGTCGGGGTCGAGGGCCAGCAGTTCCACCGCGTCGTCGCCGCGCGGCGAGAGCCGCACGCGCAGGGAGGTGGCGCCGGAGGCGGCCAGGGTGACATCCGTGAAGGAGAACGGCAGGCCGGGGGGCCCGGCGGGGCCGTCCGACTCGGCCGCCCGGACGGCGAGCGCGTGCAGCGCGGCGTCGAGCAGCGCCGGGTGGAGCCCGAAGCGGCCGGCGTCCGCGTGTCCCTGCTCCGGCAGGTCGACCTCGGCCCAGAGGTCGGCGCCGACGCGCCGGACGCCGCGCAGGCCCTGGAACACCGGCCCGTACTCCAGCCCGGCCCCGGCCAGCGCCGGGTACAGCTCGTCCGTCGCCACGGCGTGCCCGTCCTCCGGCGGCCAGGAGGCGGCCGGGGCGGCCACGGGGGCCACGGGGGCCGCGGCGGCCGCGGGGCGCAGGGTGCCGGAGGCGTGCCGGACCCACGGCTGTCCGTGCCAGCCGGTGCCGTCGGGCAGCCGGGAGTGCACGGTGAGCTGACGCGCGCCCTCCTCGTCGGGAGCACCGACCAGGACCTGGAGCTGGACGGACTCCTCCCCCGTCAGCACCAGCGGGGTGTGCAGCACCAGTTCGTCCACGGCCTCGCAGCCCGCCTGGTCCCCGGCGCGCACCGCGAGATCGACGAACGCCGTGCCGGGCACGACGATCCGGCCGTGCACCCGGTGCTGGGCGAGCCAGGGGTGGGTGCGGACGGAGAGCCGCCCGGCGAACACCAGGCCGCCGTCGTCGGCGAGTTCCACGCCGGCGGCGAGGACGGGGTGCCCGGTCTCCCCCAGCCCGGCGGACACCATGTCACCGGGTCGCGCGGAGACCGACGGCCAGTAGCGCTCACGGGCGAAGGCGTAGGTGGGCAGCTCCACCCGGCGGCCACCGGCGGGCGCGAGCAGGGTGACCCAGTCCACGGGCACCCCCCGCACGTGCAGGGACGCGAGCGCGCGCAGCAGGGCGGCGTCCTCGCCGTGGCCCGTTCGCAGGGCGGGGACGGCGGTGGCGTCCTCGGTGACGTGCGGGACGAGGGCGGAGAGGGTTCCGTCGGGGCCGAGTTCGAGGAAGGTGCGGGTGTCGGCGAGGGAGGCGATGGCGTCGGCGAACCGGACGGGCTCGCGGATCTGGCCGACCCAGTAACCGGGGGTCGCGATGTCACCGGGGGCCGTGGCGACCACGGGGATGGTGGGGGCGTGGTACGTCAGCGACTTCGCGACGGCGGCGAATTCCGCCTGCATCGGCTCCATCAGCCGCGAATGGAACGCGTGCGAGACGACCAGCCGCTTCACGCGCACGCCCTCGGCACGAAGCCGCGCCTCCAGCGCGTCGATCGTCGCCGTGTCACCGGAGACCGTGATCGAGGTCGGGCCGTTCACGGCCGCCAGGTCCACACCCTCCGGAAGCTCCAGCTCTTCAGAGGCCTCCACCGCCAGCATCGCGCCACCCGACGGCAGCGCGTCCATCAGCCGGCCACGCGCCGACACCAGCCGGCACGCGTCGTCCAGCGACAGCACCCCGGCGCAGTGCGCGGCGGCGAGCTCGCCGATGGAGTGACCGACCAGCACGTCCGGGGTCACACCCCACGACTCCACCAGCCGGAACAACGCCACCTCGACCGCGAACAGCGCGGGCTGCGTGTACACGGTCCGCGCCAGCAACTCCGCGTCGTCCCCGAACACCACATCCCGCAACGGCAGTTCGAGATCGACCCGCGCGCACACCGCGTCGAAGGCGTCCGCGAACACCGGGAAGGCCTCGTACAGTTCACGCCCCATCCCCACCCGCTGCGCGCCCTGGCCCGAGAACAGGAGGGCCAGGCGGGGTGCGTCCGGTGCCGCGCGTCCGACGACGGCGTGGCCGAGGTCGGCCAGCGCGGCCCGGGCGCCCTCGCCGTCCGCGGCGAGGAACACCGCCTGGTGCTCCAGCGTGCTCCGGGTGGTGGCCAGCGAGTAGGCGATGTCGGCGAGCCGCCGCCCGGCCAGGGCGTCCCGCAGCCGCTCCGCCTGCGCGGGCAGCGCGTCCGCCGTACGGGCGGAGAGCAGCAGGGGCAGCAGCGCGGGCGCGTCCTCCGACGGTGCTTCCCCGGGCGTCCCGAGCTCTTCCGCCGCTCCCTCGGGGGCGGCCTCCAGCACCACGTGGGCGTTGGTGCCGCTCACGCCGAAGGAGGAGACGCCGGCCCGGCGCGGGCGGCCGGTTCCGGGCCAGGGGCGGGCCTCGGTCAGCAGCTCCACCGCGCCCGCGGTCCAGTCGGCCTCGGGGGTGGGCGCGTCGACGTGCAGGGTGGCGGGCAGGGTGCCGTGGCGCATGGCCTGCACCATCTTGATGACGCCGGCGACGCCCGAAGCGGCCTGCGTGTGCCCGATGTTGGACTTCAGCGAGCCCAGGTAGAGGGGTGTCCCGCGGTTCTGCCCGTAGGTGGCGAGCAGCGCCTGGGCCTCGATCGGGTCGCCCAGTCTGGTGCCGGTGCCGTGCGCCTCCACCGCGTCCACGTCGGACGGGCTCAGGCCGGCGTCGGCGAGCGCCCGGCGGATCACGCGGCGCTGGGCGGGTCCGCTGGGGGCGCTCAGGCCGTTGGACGCGCCGTCCTGGTTGACCGCGGTGCCGCGCACCACGGCGAGCACCCGGTGCCCGTTGCGGCGGGCATCCGACAGCCGCTCCACCAGCAGCACGCCCACGCCCTCGCCCCAGCCCGTGCCGTCGGCCGCGGCGGCGAACGGCTTGCACCGGCCGTCGGCGGCCAGGCCGAGCTGGCGGCTGAACTCCACGAAGGCGGTCGGCGTCGACATGACGGTGACGCCTCCGGCCAGGGCCATCGAGCACTCCCCGGCCCGCAGCGCCCGCACGGCCAGATGGAGCGCCACCAGCGAGGAGGAACACGCCGTGTCCACCGTGAGGGTGGGGCCCTCGAAGCCGAAGCTGTAGGCGACCCGGCCGGAGAGCACGGCGGCGGCGTTGCCGGCGCCCTGGTGTCCCTCGCTGACGTCGGGGTCCCCGGCGAGCAGCACCGGATAGTCCTGGCCGTTGGTGCCCGCGAACACGGCGGTGTCGGTGCCGCGCAGCGCCTCCGGGTCGATGCCCGCCTGTTCGAACACCTCCCAGGCGGTCTGGAGCACGAGCCGCTGCTGCGGGTCCATGGCGAGCGCCTCGCGCGGCGAGAGGCCGAAGAAGCGCGCGTCGAACTCGGCGACGTCGCGCAGGAATCCGCCTTCGCGGACGTAGGAGGCTCCCGCGCCGCCCTCCGGGTCGTAGAGCCGCTCGGTGTCCCAGCCCCGGTCGTCGGGGAAGCCGGATATGCCGTCGCGGCCCTCGTCGACGAGGCGCCACAGGGCGTCCGGTGAGCTGACGTCGCCTGGGAAGCGGCAGGCCATGCCGACGATGGCGATGGGCTCGGTGGAGGACACCGCTCCCCCGGTCGCGGTGTCGGTCTCGTCCGCGTCGGCGCCGCGTACGAGGTCGTCGAGGTGTCCGGCCAGCGCGTCGGGGCTGGGGTGGTCGAAGACGACGGTGGCGGGCAGGGTGAGGCCGGTGGCCTCGGTCAGGCGGTCGCGCAGTTCGACGGCGGTCAGGGAGTCGAAGCCCAGGTCGCTGAAGGCGCGGCGGGGGTCGACGGCGTCGGAGCCGTGGTGGCCGAGCACTGCGGCGACCTGTCCGCGGACGAGTTCGGCCAGTTCGCGGCGTCGTTCCTTGGCGGCGAGGGCGGCGAGGCGGCTCACGGTCCCGGAGGCGGCACGGGTGTTCCGGTCCGCGGCGGGTCCGGCGGTTCCGCCCGTCGGCGGGGTGGCGGTGAGGCGGTCGAAGAGCCGCTGGGGCCGTACGGCGGTGATGGCCGGCACGAAGCGCGCCCAGTCCATGTCGGCCACGGCCACGCACACGTCGCCGCCGTCCACGGCCGTGCCGAGCGCCTCGAGCGCCTGGGCCGGGTCCATGGCGCGCAGTCCGCGCCGCCGCAGGTAGTCGGCGGTGTCCGCCGCGCCCGCCATGCCGCCGCCCGCCCACGGGCCCCACGCCACCGAGGTGGCGGGCAGTCCCCGGGCGGCGCGGCGCAGGGCGATCGCGTCCAGGGCGGCGTTCGCCGCGGCGTACGCCCCCTGGCCGCCGCTGCCCCAGACGCCGGCGACCGAGGAGAAGAGCACGAAGGCGTCGAGGTCCGCGTCCCGCAGCGCGTCGTCGAGGTGCAGGGCGCCGGTGACCTTGGCGGCCAGCACCCGGGCGACGTCCTCCTCCGAGACGTCGGCGAGCGCGCCGAACTCGCCGTTCCCGGCGGCGTGCACCACGGCGGTCGGCGGGTGCTCCGCCAGCAGCGTGTCGAGGGCGGCGCGGTCGCCGACGTCGCAGGCGGCGACGGTGACCTCGGTCCCCGCCGCGGCGAGCTCGGCGGTCAGCTCGGCCATCCCGGGCGCCTCGGCGCCCCGCCGGCCGGCGAGGACCAGGTGCGGTGCGCCGCGTTCGGCGAGCCAGCGGGCGACGTGCGCGCCGAGAGCGCCGGTGCCGCCGGTGACGAGCACGGTGCCGCGCGGGCGCCAGCGGGTGGCCGGCCGGGGCCGCGCCGGTGCGATGCGGCGGGCGAGGACACCGCCGGCGCGGATCGCCACCTGGTCCTCGCCCCGGTGCGCTCCGGCGAGCACGGCGGCCAGGTGCCGCGCGGCGTCGGTGCTTGCCTCGGCGCCGGTGTGCGCGTCGGCGTTCGCGGCGGTGTCGAACCGCTCCGGCAGGTCGAGGGCGCCGCCCCAGCGGTGGGGGCGTTCGAGCGCGGCGACCCGGCCCATCGCCCACAGCTGTGCCGCGCCGGGATCGGCGGACTCGCCGTCCCCGGCCGCCACGGCGCCCTGGGTGAGCAGCCACACGGGGGCGCCCTCGCCGCGCACCACGCCGGGCAGCGCGGCCAGTCCGCGCGACAGCTCCGGTTGCTCGGTGTGCGGCCGGGGGTTGTGGAGGAGGATCAGGCCGTCGGCTGACGGATCGGGCACGCCGCCGACGAGGACGGACGCCCCGTGCGCGCGCAGCGCCTCGGCGCACCAGGCGACCAGCCGACCGGGCGCGGCCCCGGCGTCCACGTCACCGCCCGCGCCCGTGCCCGTGCCGGTGTCCGTGTCGGTCAGGATCTGCCACGTGCCGTTCAGGACGGGCGTCCCGGTCGGCGGCAGCGGCTCCCAGGTGGCGGCGTACCGCCAGCCGGCGGGACCGCCGGTCTCCGCGGCGGGCGGCACGGACCAGTAGTGCTCGCGCCGGAAGGCGTACGTCGGGAGGTCGACGATGCGGGCGCCCCAGTCGCCGGTGACGGCGGGCCAGTCGAGCGCGGCCCCGGCGGCGTGTGCCGCGGCGATGCCGTGCCACCAGGAGCCGACCGGCTCGCGGCCCGCGCGCTGCAGGGCGACGCACGCCACGTCTTCGTCGGCCTCCAGGCAGGAGCGGGCGGCGGCGGTGAGGACCCCGTCGGGGCCCGTCTCCACGAAGCGGGTGACCCCCTTGTCGCGCAGGGTCCGCACGGCGTCGGCGAAGCGGACGGGCTCGCGGATCTGCCCCACCCAGTAGTCCGGGGTGGCGATGTCCCCGGGAGCGGTGGCGACCAGGGGGATCGTCGGGGCGTGGTAGGTCAGCGACTTCGCGACGGCGGCGAACTCGTCGAGCATCGGCTCCATCAGCCGCGAGTGGAACGCGTGCGAGACGGCCAGCCGCTTCACGCGCACGCCCTCGGCCCGCAGCCGTGCCTCGAGCGCGCCGATCGCCTCCGCGTCCCCGGAGACCGTGATCGAGGTCGGCCCGTTGACGGCCGCCAGGTCCACGCCCTCGGGCAGTTCCAGCCCGTCCTCGGCGGCCTCCACCGCCAGCATCGCGCCGCCCTCGGGCAACGCGTCCATCAGCCGGGCCCGCGCGGCGACCAGGGTGCCCGCGTCCTCCAGCGACAGCACGCCCGCGCAGTGCGCGGCGGCGAGTTCGCCGACCGAGTGCCCGACCAGGTGCCGCGGGACCAGGCCCCACGACTCGGCGAGCCGGAACAGGGCGACCTCCAGCGCGAACAGCGCGCGCTGCGCGGTGCCGGTCCGCCGCAGTGCCGAGTCGTCGGCACACGCCCCGGGGTCCAGGCCGACGGCGTGGCATGCCTGTGCGAAGGCGTCCGCGAAGACCGGGAAGGTGTCGAGCCCCTGCCCCATTCCGGCCCACTGGGAGCCCTGCCCCGAGAAGAGGAAGGCCGTCCGGCCCTCGTGCGCCGTGCCGGTGACGACGCCGGGAGCGGTCCCGGTGCCGGCCAGCGCGCGGAGCCCGGCGAGGAGTTCGGCGCGGTCGGCGCCGAGGACGACGGCGCGGTGCTCCAGCGGGGACCGGGTGGTGGCGAGCGAGACGGCGACGTCGGCGGGAGCGAGCGCGGGGTGGTCGGTGACGTGGTCGTGCAGCCGCTCCGCCTGGGCGCGCAGCGCTCGCGCGTCGCGCCCGGAGAGCACCCAGGGCACGACGGACGGCGTGGTCCCCCGCCGCTGCCCGGGGCCGGACTCCGCGCCCGCCGCATCCGCCTCGGCCTCCTCGGCCTCCTCGGCCGGTGCGGCCTCCAGGATCACGTGGGCGTTGGTGCCGCTGACGCCGAACGAGGAGACGCCGGCTCTTCGCGGCCGCCCGGTCTCGGGCCAGGGCCGGTTCTCGGTGAGGAGTTCCACCGCGCCCGCCGACCAGTCCACGTGCGGGCTGGGCGCGTCGACGTGGAGTGTGCGCGGGAGCACGCCGTGGCGCATGGCCTGCACCATCTTGATGACGCCGGCCACCCCGGAGGCGGCCTGGGTGTGCCCGATGTTGGACTTCAGCGAGCCCAGCCACACCGGTTCCCCGCGGTCGCGGTCCTTGCCGTAGGTGGCCAGCAGCGCCTTGGCCTCGATCGGGTCGCCGAGGGTGGTGCCGGTGCCGTGCCCCTCCACGGCGTCGACCTCGGCGGCCGACAGCCGGGCGGCGGCCAGGGCGTCCAGGATGACGCGGCGCTGGGCCGGGCCGTTGGGGGCGGTGAGGCCGTTGGAGGCGCCGTCCTGGTTGACCGCCGAACCCCGCAGCACGGCCAGCACCCGGTGGCCGGCGCGGCGGGCGTCGGACAGCTTCTCCAGCAGCACCATGCCGGCGCCCTCGCTCCAGCCGGTGCCGTCGGCTCCGGCCGCGAACGCCTTGCAGCGGCCGTCGCGGGCCAGGCCGCGCTGCCGGCTGAACTCGACGAACGCGGCGGGGGTCGCGATCACGGTCACGCCGCCGGCGAGCGCCAGGGTGCACTCGCCGCGGCGCAGCGCCTGCATGGCCAGGTGCAGCGCCACCAGCGACGAGGAGCAGGCGGTGTCGACCGTGACGGCCGGCCCCTCCAGGCCGAGGCTGTAGGCGATCCGGCCGGACAGCACGCTGGTCGCGGTGCCGGTCAGGGCGTAGCCCGCCGCCTCCTCGGCGACGGGCACACCGGTGCCGTAGCCGGACGACGCGGCGCCGACGTACACGCCGACGCGTGTGCCCCGGACGCCGTGCGGGGCGATCCCCGCCCTTTCGATCGCCTCCCAGGACGCCTCCAGGACCAGGCGCTGCTGCGGGTCCATCGCCTGGGCCTCACGCGGGGAGATGCCGAAGAAGTCCGCGTCGAAGGAGCCGGCGTCCCGCACGAAGCCGCCCTGGCGGGAGTAGGAGGTGCCTTCCCCGCGCGAGTCCGGGTCGTAGAGGGCGTCGAGGTCCCAGCCGCGGTCGGCCGGGAAGTCGCCGATCCCGTCGCCCCCCTCGGACACCAGGTCCCAGAGCGCCTCCGGGGAGTCGACGCCGCCGGGGAGCCGGCAGGCCATCCCGACGACGGCGACGGGCTCGTGCCCGGCGACGGCCAGTTCGCGGTTGCGCGCCTTCAGCCGGTCGTTCTCCTTGACCAGCGTGCGCAGGGCTTCGACGTAACGTCCGTCGGCGGGCGCGGTCATGGTCAGTACTCCCCGTCGTCGGCGGCGGCGACGAGGCTCAGCAGGGCCTCGCCGTCGAGTTCGTCCACCGGATGCGCGGTCATCGGTTCCGCGTCGTCCGGTTCTTCCCCGGCCAGTCGCAGCAGGGGGTCGAGCAGCCCGGCCTCCCGGAGCCGGGAGAGCGGCAGGCGGGCCAGCGCGGCGCGGAGGCGCTGTTCGCCGTCGGCGGTGTCCTCCCCGTCCGTACCGGCCGTGTCCGTGCCGGAGTCCGCCGCGATGCCGCACTCCTCCAGGAGGTGCGCGGCGAGGTCGGCGGGCGTCGGGTGGTCGAAGACCACGGTGGCGGTCAGCGGCAGGCCGGTGGCGGCGTTGAGGCGGTTGCGCATCTCGACCGCGGTGAGCGAGTCGAAGCCGAGGTCCCGGAAGGCCCGGCCCGGTTCCACCTCGCCGCTGTGCGCGTGGCCCAGGACGCGGGCCGCCTGCGTCCGTACCAGGTCCAGGGCCGTGTCGAGCCTGTCGTACGGCGGGAGGGCCAGCAGCCGTTCCCGCAGGTCGCCGGTCTCCTCCGGCTGCTCGGCCGTGGTGCCGGTGTCGCCGCCCGCCAGGCCGGCCAGCAGGGGGCTGGGCCGGGCGGCGGAGAAGGCGGCGGCGAAGGCGGGCCAGTCGACGCCGGCCACGGTCACGGTGGGCGCGTCGTCCGCCACCGCGTCGGCGAGGGCGTGCAGCGCCACGTCCGGGTCCATGGCGAGGACGCCACGGCGCGCGAGTTCGTGCTCCGCTCCCCCGGCCATGCCCGCTCCGCGCCAGGCGCCCCAGGCGACGCAGGTCGCGGGCGCGCCCCGGGCGGCCCGCCGCAGCGCCAGCGCCTCGAGACGGGCGTTGGCGGCGGCGTACGCGGCCTGTCCGGCGCCGCCCCAGGTGGCGGCCACCGAGCCGAAGAGCACGAAGGCGTCGAGGTCGCCGCAGAGCGCGTCCAGGTGCTCCGCGCCGTCGGCCTTGCCGGCGCGCGCGGCCGTCAGGTCGTCCTCGGTCAGCTCCGGCAGCCTGCCCAGTCCTCCGACGCCCGCCGCGTGCACGACCGCGTGCGGCGGGTGTGCCGCCACCAGTTCGGCGACCGCGTCGCGGTCGGCGAAGTCGCAGGCGACCACGGTGGTGGGCACCCCCAGGTCCTCGAGTTCGGCGACGAGTTCGGGGGCGCCCGGCGCGTCGGGTCCGCGCCGGCCGGCCAGCACCAGCCGCTCGACGCCGTTGCGCGCCGCCCACCGGGCGACGTGCGCGCCGAGCGCACCGGTGCCACCGGTGACGAGCAGGGTGCCCCGGGGCCGCCAGGGGGTGGCGGTGACCGGGGGCGCGGCGGCCAGCCGCCGGACGAACGTGGTGTCGCGGAGGGCCACCTGGTCCTCACCGGTGATCCCGGTGAGGACGGCGGCCAGCGGGGTCATCGGCACCCCTGCCGGGGGCAGGTCGATCAGGCCGCCCCACAGCGACGGGTGTTCCAGCGCGGCCACCCGGCCCAGCGCCCACAGGGCGCGGGCGCCCGGGGCGGGCGGCTCCTCACCGGGGAGCGCGGCGGCGCCGCGGGTGACGCACCACAGGCGGGTGCCGCTGTCGGCCAGCGCCTGCACGAGGGCGAGGCCGTCGGCGGCCGCGGTCCCGTCGTCCAGAGCAAGCAGCGACAGCACGCCGGCCCAGGGGCGTTCGTGCTCGACGGCCTCCCGCAGGCCCGCCGCGGTGTCGTGCGGGTCGAGCACCCGCTGGTGCGGGGTTCCGCCGCAGCGCCGGACGGCCTCGGCGCACTCGGCCGCGGTCTCCTCGTGCCCGGGGCGGACCAGCAGCAGCCATTCGCCCAGCAGGACCGGGTCCGCGGGGACGGCGACCGGGGACCACTCCTCGCGGTACCGCAGCTGCCCGGCACGCGAACGGCCGTGCCATCCCGCGAGCACCGGCAGCACGTCGCCGATCCGTTCGCGGTCCTCGTCGCCGTCGACGCCGAGCAGGCCGGCCAGGGCTCCCGCGTCACCGCCGCGGACGGTGGCCCAGAAGACGTCGTCGGAGCCGCCTGTCCCACTCGTGCCGTCGGGTGCGGGCAGCGGCCAGTACCGCTGGTGCTGGAACGCGTACGTGGGCAGGTCGACGGCGCGTCCGCCGAGGCCGCCGAAGACCGCGCGCCAGTCGACCTCCGCTCCCTCGACGTGCGCCCCGGCGAGGGCGGCGAACAGCGTCCGCACGCCGTCCTTGTCCGCTCGCTGCGTCGGGAGCCCCGCCGCGTTCTCGGTGATGTGCGGGACGAGGGCGGAGAGGGTTCCGTCGGGGCCGAGTTCGAGGAAGGTGCGGGTGTCCGTGAGGGAGGCGATGGCGTCGGCGAACCGGACGGGTTCGCGGATCTGGCCGACCCAGTAACCGGGGGTCGTGATGTCACCGGGGGCCGTGGCCACCACGGGGATGGTGGGGGCGTGGTAGGTCAGCGACTTCGCGACGGCGGCGAACTCGGCCTGCATGGGCTGCATCAGCCGCGAGTGGAACGCGTGCGAGACGGTCAGCCGCTTCACGCGCAACCCCTCGGACCGCAGCCGCGCCTCCAGCGCGTCGATCGCCGCCGCGTCACCGGAGACGGTGATCGAGGTCGGCCCGTTCACCGCCGCCAGGTCCACACCCTCCGGAAGCTCCAGCTCTTCAGAGGCCTCCACCGCCAGCATCGCGCCGCCCTCGGGCAGCGCGTCCATCAGCCGGCCACGCGCCGACACCAGCCGGCACGCGTCGTCCAGCGACAGCACACCCGCGCAGTGCGCGGCGGCGAGCTCGCCGATCGAGTGACCGACCAGGACGTCCGGCCGGACACCCCACGACTCCACCAGCCGGAACAACGCCACCTCGACCGCGAACAGCGCGGGCTGCGTGTATACGGTCCGCGCCAGAAGCTCCGCGTCGTCCCCGAACACCACATCTCTCAGCGGCAGTTCGAGATCCACCCGCGCGCACACCGCGTCGAACGCCTCCGCGAACACGGGGAACGCCTCATACAGCTCAAGCCCCATCCCCACCCGCTGCGCGCCCTGACCCGAGAACAGGAACGCCGTGTTCCCGCCCCGCACCGCCCCGGAGACCACCAGCGGCGACGGCTCCCCGTCGGCCAGCGCCCGCAACCCGGCCACCAGCTCGTCCCGGTCACCACCGACCACGACCGCACGGTGCTCCAGCGCCGCACGCCCGGTCGCCAGCGAGAACGCCACGTCCGACGGCTCCGACTCCGCGGTCACCGGCAGCAGCCGCGCCGCCTGGGCCCGCAGGGCGGCGGCCGTACGGCCCGAGACGAGGAGGGGCCGCGTCCCGGGCGGGTCGGCCCGCTCGGCGGGTTCCTCCTCGGGGGCGGCCTCCAGCACCACGTGCGCGTTGGTGCCGCTCACGCCGAAGGAGGAGACACCGGCCCGGCGCGGGCGGCCCGTTCCGGGCCAGGGGCGGGCCTCGGTCAGCAACTCGACCGCGCCCGCCGACCAGTCCACGTGCGGGGTCGGCTCGTCCACGTGCAGGGTTCCGGGGAGCACTCCCCGGCGGATCGCCTCCACCATCTTGATCACGCCGCCGACGCCCGCGGCGGCCTGGGTGTGCCCGATGTTGGACTTCAGCGACCCGAGGTAGAGGGGTGTCTCGCGGTCCTGGCCGTAGGTGGCCAGGAGCGCCTGCGCCTCGATGGGGTCGCCCAGCTTGGTGCCGGTGCCGTGCGCCTCCACCGCGTCCACCTCGGACGGGCCCAGGCCGGCGGCGGCCAGCGCGGCGCGGATCACCCGCTGCTGGGCGGGGCCGTTCGGCGCGGTGAAGCCGCTGGACGCGCCGTCCTGGTTGACGGCGGAGCCGCGCACCACGGCGAGCACCCGGTGCCCGTTGCGGCGGGCGTCCGAGAGGCGTTCCACCAGCAGCACGCCCACGCCCTCGCCCCAGCCCGTGCCGTCGGCCGCCGCGGCGAACGACTTGCACCGGCCGTCGGGGGCGCTGCCCTCCTCGAAGCCGAAGCCGGAGAACATGGTGGGCGCCGACATCACCGTCACCCCGCCGGCCAGGGCGAGGTCGCACTCGCCGGCGCGCAGTGCCTGGGCCGCCAGGTGCAGGGCGACCAGCGAGGTGGAGCAGGCGGTGTCGACGGTGACCGCCGGGCCCTGGAGCCCGAAGGTGTAGGAGACCCGGCCGGAGAGGACGCTGGCGGCGTTGGCCGTGCCCAGGTAGCCGTGGAGCGCCGCGGGATCGATGACCGACGGGTAGTCGTGGTACATGGCGCCCGTGAAGACGCCGGTCCGGCCGCCGCGCAGCGAGCGGACGTCGATGCCGGCGCGTTCGACCGCCTCCCAGGACACCTCCAGGAGCAGTCGCTGCTGCGGGTCGGTGGCGGCGGCCTCGCGGGGGCTGATGCCGAAGAGCGCCGCGTCGAACTCGCCCGCGTCGTAGAGGAATCCGCCGCGGGGTGCGGCGGACGGCGCCGGGGCGCCCCAGCCCCGGTCCGTGGGCAGCGGGCCGAGGGCGTCGGTGCCGGAGGCCACCAGTTCCCACAGGTCCTCCGGGGAGCGCACGCCGCCGGGGTACCGGCAGGCCATGCCGATCACCGCGACCGGCTCCGTCGCGCGCTCCTCCAGGTCGCGCACGCGGCGGTTGGCGTCGCGCAGTTCCGCCGTGGCGCGCTTCAGGTAGGCCAGCAGTTTCTCCTGCTGGTCCGGGTTCGTGTCGGCCATGATCTGCTGCCCGCGTCCTCTCATGACGTTTCGAACTCGTTGTCCAGCAGGGCGAAGACCTCGTCCGCCGAGGCGGCGTCCAGGTCCTTCTCCGGTTCGTCCCGGCCGTCCTGACCGGCGGTCCACCGGCCGGCCAGGGCCCGCAGCCGGGCGGCCACCCGGGCCCGGTCCTCCTCGTCGGCCTCGATCCGGTCGAGGCCGGCCTCCAGGCGGGCGAGTTCGGCCAGCAGGCCGTCCACCGCCCGTCCAGGTTCGGGGGCGAGTTGGGTGCGGAGGTGGCGGGCGACGTCGGCGGCCGTGGGGTGGTCGAAGACCAGCGTGGCGGGCAGCCGCAGCCCGGTGGCGGCGGAGAGCCGGTTGCGCAGCTCGACGCCGGTGAGGGAGTCCAGGCCCATGTCCAGGAAGCCCCGGTCGGCGTCGACGGCGGCGGGTGAGGCGAAGCCGAGGGCGGCGGCCAGCTGGCCGCGCACCAGGTCGAGCAGGACGCGCCGCTGTTCGGCCTCCGGAGCGCCGGTGAGCCGGGCCCGCAGCGCGGCCGGGTCGCCGCCGCCCGCGGAGCCGGCCCGCTGTTCGTCGCGGGGCGCCAGTACGCGCAGCAGCGGGTGCACCGGGCCGCGGCCGCGGAGGGCGGCGGGCTGGAACGCCGCCGGGACCACCAGGGCCCGGTCGGCCGCGCAGCCGGCCGAGAAGGCGGCCATGCCGTCCTCGGTGGAGAGGGCGCCCATGCCGGACCGTGCGACGCGCTGCACGTCGGCCTCGGTGAGCGCCCCGGTGAGGCCGGTGCGTTCGGCCCACGGTCCCCAGGCCAGCGAGACGGCGGGCAGCCCGAGCCGGCGGCGGTGCGCGGCGAAGGCGTCGAGGAAGACGTTGGCGGCCGCGTAGTTGGCCTGTCCCGCGCCGCCCAGCACACCGGCGGCGGAGGAGAAGAGCGCGAACGCCGTGAGGTCGTGGCCGAGGGTGAGGTCGTGGAGGTTGACGGCGCCCCGCACCTTGGGCGCGAGGACCCGGGCGACGCTCTCGTCGGTCATGCCGGTGAGCACGCCGTCGTCGAGGACGGCGGCGGTGTGGACGACCGCGGTGAGCGGGTGGGCGTCGGGGATCGCCGTGAGGGTGCGGGCCAGGGCCGCGCGGTCGGCGATGTCGCAGGCGGCCACGGTGGCGTCGGCGCCCAGCTCGGCGAGTTCGGCGACGAGTCCGGCGGCGCCGGGCGCGTCCGGCCCGCTGCGGCTGAGCAGCAGCAGGTGGCGCACGCCGTGGTGCCGGGCCAGGTGCAGGGCGAGGGCGCGGCCGAGGGTGCCGGTGGCGCCGGTGACCAGCACCGTGCCGTCGGGGGTGTCCAGGCCGGTGGGCGCGGTCGCCTCGGGGACGGGCATCCGCGTCAGCCGGGGCGCGAGGACCCGGCCGTTCCGCACGGCGACGTCGGTCTCGCCGGCGTCCAGCGCGGCGGTGACCGCGGCGTGCAGCACGGCGGGGTCGGCGCCGGTGTCCGGGCCGGTGGCCGGGTCCAGGTCGACGAGCAGGAACCGGCCGGGGTGTTCGGCCTGGGCGGAGCGGATCAGTCCCCGGACGGGGGCGTCGACCAGGTCGGTGAGGTCGTCGTCGCCGGTCGCGAGGGCGCCGCGGGTGACGACGACCAGCGGGCGTTCGGCGTCGCCACCGTCGCCCTCGCCGCCCTCGTCGCCCAGCCGTTCGCGGACCAGGGCGAGGGCCCGGGTGACGGCCTCCTCGACGGCCGCGGCCGGGTCGGCGCCGGGGACCGGGTCGGTGAAGGGGGCGACGTCGTAGGCGTCGGCGCCGATCGCGGAGGCCGGGGGCGGCACCTCGGTCGCCCACTCGATCTGGAACAGGGTGGTGGCCAGGGCGCGCCGGGCGGCGGACAGTTCGGCGCCGACGGGGCGGGCCACCAGGGCGCCCACGCCCCCGGCGGGCGTTCCGAGGTCGTCGTGGAGCGCGAGGCCGACGCCGTCGCCGGACTCGGTGAGCCGCACCCTGAGGGTGCGCGAGGCGGTGGCGGGCAGGGTCACCTCGCGCCACATGAAGGGGAGTTCGGCGGGCCGTTCGGTGCCGCTCTCCGCGCGCAGGCCGCGCAGCAGGCCGATGCCGTGCAGGGCGGCGTCGAGGAGGGCGGGGTGGAGGGCGAAGCCGTCGGCGGGCTGTCCCTCGGGGAGCCGCACCTCGGCGAAGAGTTCCCCGTCGCGGTGCCAGGCGGCGGTCATGCCGCGGAAGGCGGGACCGTAGCTGTAGCCCACGTCGGCGATCGCCTCGTAGAAGCCGTCGAGCGCGAGGGGCTCGGCGCCCGGCGGCGGCCAGGCGGACAGGTCCCCGGCGGGCGGTTCGGTGGCCGGCGCGGCGGGGGCCAGGGTGCCGGTGGCGTGCCGGACCCAGGGGGCGTCGGGGAGGTCGGCGTCGCGGGCGTGGACGGACACCTCGCGGCGGCCGCCCTCGCCGGGGGCGCCGACCGTGAGCTGCACCGCGACGGAGTCGTGCTCGCCCAGCACCAGCGGTGCGCCCAGGGCCAGTTCCTCCAGCACCGGGCAGCCGGCCTGCGCGCCGCCGTGGAGGGCCATCTCCACGAAGGCGGTGCCGGGCAGCAGCACGGTGCCGAGGACGGCGTGGTCGGCGAGCCACGGGTGGGTGCGCAGCGAGAGCCGTCCGGTGAACACGGTGCTCTCGCCGTCGGCGAGGGTGAGCGCGGCGGTCAGCAGTGGATGTCCCGTGCTGTCCAGGCCTGCCGCGCCGAGGTCGCCGGTGCCGGCGGGCCCGGACTCCAGCCAGTAGCGCTCGCGCTGGAACGGGTACGACGGCAGGGCGACGGTCCGGACGGGCAGGTCGGCGAGCGGGGCGGTGAGGTCGGCCGCGCCGCCGTGGACGTGGAGTTCGGCGACGGACAGCAGGAAGCGCTCCAGGCCGCCCTCGTCGCGGCGCAGGGTGCCGAGCACGGTGACCTCGCCCGGGTCGAGGCCGGGGATGTCGTCGAGGATCTCGCCGAGCGCGGGGGCGAGGACGGGGTGCGGGCCGATCTCCACCAGGAAGCGGGCGCCCTGCTCGACGAGTCCCCGTACGCCACGGTCGAGGTCGACGGGTGTGGCGAGGTTGCGCTGCCAGTAGGTGGCGTCGAGCAGGGTGCCGTCCGTCCGTTCGCCGGTGACCGTGGAGTGGAAGGGCACGGTGCCGGCGCGGGGTTCGAGGTCGGCGACGAGGCGTGCCAGTTCCTCGGCCATCGGCTCCACCTGGGCGCAGTGGGAGCTGAAGTCGACGCGGACCCGGCGGGTGCGGACCCCGTCCTTCTCGCACGCGGCGAGGAAGTCGTCGAGCGCCTGGCGTTCGCCGGCGACGACGGAGGAGGCGGGGCCGTTGATCCCGGCGAGGGAGAGCCGCGCGCCCCAGGGTTCGAGCAGTTCGCGGGTCCGGTCGGGGGTCAGGGCGACGGAGGCCATGCCGCCGAGGCCCGCCACCGGGAGGAGAACGGTGCCGCGCAGGGCGATGATCCGGGCGGCCTCGGCGCGGGTGAGGGCGCCGGAGACGTAGGCGGCGGCGATCTCGCCCTGCGAGTGGCCGAGGACCATGTCGGGTTCGACGCCGTGCGCCCGCCAGAGGGCGACGAGTGCCGCCGTGACGGCGAACAGCACGGCGGGGGCGACGTCGACCCGGTCCAGCGGCGGGGCGTTCTCCGTGCCGCGCAGGACGTCGATCGGCGACCAGTCGACGTGGCGGGCGATCTCCTCGGCGCACGCGTACAGCTCGGCGGCGAAGACCTCGGAGGTGTCCATGAGTTCCGCGGCCATGTCCGCCCACTGGCCGCCTTGGCCGGGGAAGACGAAGGCGACCTTGCCGGGCCGTGCGGCGCCGCGGACCAGGTGCGGCGCGGCCTCGCCGCGGGCCAGGGCGGCCAGCGCGGCGCGGCGGCCGGTGTCGTCGGCGGCGACCACGGCGGCACGGTGCTCGAGCAGGGCGCGGCTGGTGGCCAGCGAGTGCGCGAGGTCGGCGGGGTGGACGGCCGGTGCGGCGTCGAGGTGGTCCAGGAGCCGGCGGGCCTGGGCGCGGAGCGCCTCGGCGCTGCGGGCGGACAGGATCCAGGGCGCCACGGCGCCGTCGAGTTCGGGACGGCCGCCGGACGCGGGTGCGGTGGCGGAGGCGTTGGCGGGTGCGGAGTCGGTGGCGGGTGCGGAGGCGTTGGCGGGTGCGGAGTCGGTGGCGGGTGCGGTGGCGGTGGCGGGTGCGGTGGCGGTGGCCGGGGGCGCCGGGTCGTCGCCGGGTCCGGTGGCGCGCTCCGGGTCCTGCCCGGCCGCGGGCTCGGGCACGTACTGCTCGAGGACCAGGTGGGCGTTGGTGCCGCTGCCGCCGAAGGAGGACACGGCCGCCCTGCGGGGCCGTCCGCCGGTCTCGGGCCAGGGGGTGGTCCGTGTCAGCAGCTCGACGGCTCCCTTGGACCAGTCGACGTGGGGGGTCGGCTCGTCGATGTGCAGCGTCCTGGGCAGGATGCCCTCGCGCAGCGACATGACGGTCTTGATGACGCCGCCGACGCCGGCCGCCGACTGGGTGTGGCCGATGTTGGACTTCACCGAGCCGAGCCACAGCGGCCGGTCCCCGGGACGGTCCTGGCCGTACGTGGCCAGGATGGACTGGGCCTCGATGGGGTCTCCGAGGGTGGTGCCGGTGCCGTGCGCCTCCACGGTGTCGACGTCGGCGGTGTCCAGGCCGGAGTTGGCGAGGGCCTGGCGGATGACCTTCTGCTGGGCGCGGCCGCTGGGGGCGGTCAGGCCGTTGGAGGCGCCGTCCTGGTTGACGGCGGTGCCGCGGATCAGGGCGAGGACGGGGTGGCCCTTGCGGAGGGCGTCGGAGAGGCGTTCCACCAGGATCACGCCGACGCCTTCGCCCCAGCCGGTGCCGTCGGCCGCGGCGGCGAACGGCTTGCACCGTCCGTCGGGCGCGAGGCCGCGCTGGCGGCTGAACTCGGTGAAGGAGGCGGGGGTGGCGAGGACGGCGGCGCCGCCGGCGACCGCCATGTCGCACTCGTTCTGCCGCAGGGCCTGGCAGGCGAGGTGGATGGCCACGGCGGAGGACGAGCAGGCGGTGTCGACGGTGGCGGCGGGGCCCTCGAGTCCGAAGGTGTAGGAGATGCGGCCGGAGGCGGCGGCGGTGCCGGTGCCGGCGAGGAAGAAGCCCTCGGCCTCGCTGCCCGCCGCCTGCGCCCCGATGCCGTAGCCGACGAACGAGGTGCCGACGAAGACGCCGGTGGCGCTGCCCCGCAGGGACGACGGGTCGATCTCGGCGCGTTCCATCGCCTCCCAGGTCGCCTCCAGCAGCAGTCGCTGCTGCGGGTCGGTGGCCAGGGCCTCGCGGGGGCTGATGCCGAAGAGGGCGGCGTCGAAGTGGGAGGCGTCCGCGAGGAAGGCCCCTTCCTTGACGTAGGAGCTGCCGGGGTGCTCGGGGTCGGGGTGGTAGAGGTTCTCCAGGTCCCAGCCGCGGTCCTCGGGGAAGGGCCCGACGGCGTCGACGCCGTCGAGGACCAGTCGCCACAGGTCCTCGGGCGAGTCGACGCCTCCGGCGTAGCGGCAGCTCATGCCGATCACGGCCAGCGGCTCGTCCTCGGTGGTGCCGGTGGCGCGGGCCGCGGTGTCCTCGGCGGCCCGCTCGCCGAGGACCTCGGCGAGCAGGTGGTCGGCCAGGTCGGTGGGGGTGGGGTGGTCGAACACCAGGGTGGGCGGCAGCTTGCGGCCCGTGGCGCTCTGCAGGCGGTTGCGCATGTCGACGGCCATCAGCGAGTCGAAGCCGAGGTCGCGGAAGGCGCGGCCGGCGTCGATCCGGCCGGCGTCGGCGTAGCCGAGGACGGCGGCGGCGTGCTCGGTGACGAGGTCCAGCAGGTGCTGGCCGCGCTGCGGTCCGTTCAGCGCCAGGAGCGCGTCGCGCAGCGCGTCGGTCTCGCCGGGCGCGTCGGCGTCGGTGGCGGGTGCCGCGAGCGCCGCCTCGGCCTCGGGGATGTCCATGATCAACGGCCGGGGGCGGGCCGCCGTGTAGCCGGGCGTGAAGCGGGCCCAGTCGATGTCGGCGACGGTCAGGCAGGTCTCGTCGGCGTCGAAGGCCTGGTCGAGCGCGGTGAGCGCGAGGTGCGGCTCCATCGCGTGCAGCCCGCGCCGTCCGAGTTCGGCGGCGGCGCGGCCGTCGTCGGCCATGCCGCCCTCGGCCCAGCCGCCCCAGGCGACGGCGGTGGCGGACAGGCCGCGGGCCCGCCGGTCCTGGGCCAGCGCGTCGAGCACGGCGTTGGCCGCCGCGTAGGCGGCCTGGCCGGCGCCGCCCCAGACGCCCGCGCCGGAGGAGAAGAACACGAACGTGCCGACGTCGCCGGCGAGTTCGTCGAGGATCCGGGCGCCCTCGGTCTTGGCGGCGGCCACGGCGGCGAACTCGGCCTCGTCGCAGTCGGCGAACGCGGTCGACTGCGGCACGCCGGCGGCGTGGATCACGGTGTCGGCGGGGTGTGCGGCGAGCAGTGCGGCGACCTGGTCCCGGTCGGTGACGTCGCAGGCGGCGACGACGGTCTCGACACCGCGGGCGGTGAGTTCGGCGGCCAGGTCCCGGGCGCCGGGGGCGTCCGGGCCGCGGCGGCCGGTGAGGACCAGCTTGCGCGCCCCCCGGTCGGCCAGGTGGTGGGCGAGGTGCCGTCCGACGCCGCCGGTGCCGCCGGTGATCAGCACGGTGGAGCCGGGCTGCCAGGACCGTACCGGGGTGCTCCGCGGGGCGCGGACCATGCGGCGGGCGAAGACGCCGGCGGGGCGGAGGGCGAGCTGGTCCTCGGCGGCCGGGTCGTCGGAGGGGCCGCCGGGTTCGCCGGACCGGGCGAGCAGCCGCAGGAGCCGGTTCAGGACCCGGTCGTCCGGGTGCTCGGGCAGGTCGACGACGCCGCCCCAGCAGTCGGGCCGTTCCAGTCCGGCCACCAGGCCCAGTCCCCAGGTGGCGGCCTGCGCGGGGTCCCGGACCGGGTCCACGCGGCCGACGGAGACGGCGCCGCTGGTGATCAGGTGGACCGGGACCGGGGTGGGGCGGGCCGCGACGGCGCGCAGCAGGGCGAGGTTGTGGGCGGCTCCGGCGCTGATGCCGGTGTGGTCGGGGTGCGGGGCGGAGTCGAGGGCGAGCAGCGAGACCACCGCGGCCGGCTGCTGTTCCTCGGACGGTCCGGCCGGCGACGTCACCAGGGCCTCGCCGCCCGCCTGTTCGACGAGGGCGGCGAGCCGGCCGGCGAGTTCCTCCTGCGCCGGGCCGGCGACGATCGCCCAGGTTCCGGTGAGCGCGGGCCGGGCGGGGCCGGTGAGGGGCAGCGGCTTCCACTCCACGTGGTAGCGCCAGCCGTCGACGGTGGAGCGTTCGTGGGAGCGCCGCCGCCAGGCCGCGAGCGCGGGCAGGGCGGGGGCGAGGGCGTCGGTGCCGAGGGACTCGGCGAGCGCCTCGGTGTCGCCGTCCTCCACGGCGGCCCAGAAGCGGCCTTCCTCCACCGTGCCGCCCGCGGCGGGGCCGGCCGGCTCGTCGGCCGCCGGCTCCCACCAGTAGCGGTCCCGCTGGAAGGGGTAGGTGGGCAGGTCGACGGTGGTGCCGCGGGAGTCCCAGACGGGCTCGACGCCCCGGGTGAACGCCTCGGCGAGCGAGACGGAGAACCGCTCGAGGCCGCCCTCCTCGCGGCGCAGCGAGCCCAGCAGCACGGGGTCGGGGGCGCCCGCGTCCTCGGCGGTCTCCTGGACGGAGGCGCCGAGCGCCGGGTGCGGGCTGCACTCGACGAAGACGCCGAACTCGTCGGCGAGCAGGGCGCGGGTGGCCGGGGCGAACTGCACGGTCTGCCGCATGTTGCGGTACCAGTAGTCGGCGTCGAGCGTGGTGGTGTCGAGGAGGCCGCCGGTGACCGTGGAGTAGAAGGGGATGCGGGAGGCGCGGGGCCGCACGGGCGCGAGGACGTCGAGGGCCTCGTCGCGCAGCGGTTCGACGACGACCGAGTGCGCGGCGCCCCTGATGCGGAGCTTGCGGCAGCGCACGCCCTCCGCCTCCAGCGTGGCGAGGAACTCGTCGAGCGGCGCCTCGTCGCCCGCGACGGAGACCGACGACACTCCGTTCACGGCGGCGATGCTGAGCGCGCCGGCCCAGCGTTCCAGCCGTTCCTGGGCCTGGTCGGCGGGCAGCGACACGGAGGCGATGGCGCCCTGGCCGACCACCCGGGAGAGCAGGCGGCTGCGGTGGGCGACGATCCGGGCGGCGTCCTCGAGGGTGAGGGCCCCGGCGAGGTGGGCGGCGGCGATCTCGCCCTGCGAGTGGCCGACCACCGCCTCCGGCTCGACGCCGTGTTCGCGCCAGAGCCCGGCGAGCGCCGTCATCATCGCGAACAGCACGGGCTGGACGACCTCGACGCGGGAGAGGTCCGCGGCGCCGGGCCGGCCGAGCAGCGTGTCCTCGACCGACCAGTCGAGGTGCTCCTCCAGTGCCTGGGCACAGGTGCGCAGGGTGTCCCGGAAGGAGGCGGACTCCTCCAGCAGCCGGTCGGCCATGCCGGGCCACTGCGAGCCCTGGCCGGGCAGGACGAACACCACCCGGCCGGTCCGGCCCGCCGTTCCCGTCACCAGTCCCGGCGCGGGTGAGCCGTCGGCGAGGGCGGTCAGCCGCTCGCGGCGGCCGGGGCCGAGGAGGACGGCGCGGTGCTCGAAGCGGGAGCGGGTGGCGGCCAGCGAGTGGGCCACGTCGTGGTCGGCGAGCGCGGGGTGGGCGTCGAGGTGGTCGGCGAGCCGCCGCGCCTGGGCGCGCAGGGCGTCGGGGGTGCGGGCGGAGAGCAGCCAGGGCAGCTCGACCGGCGACCGGTCCGCGGCACCGGACCCGTCACCGGGCCCGGGCACGGTCGCGGTCCCGTCCGTGGCGGACGCCGGCCGGGGGTGCGCCGGTTCGGGCTGCGCGGGTCCGGGCTCCGCCGGTTCGGGCTGTGCCTGTTCCAGGATGGTGTGGGCGTTGGTGCCGCTCATGCCGAACGACGAGACGGCCGCCCGGCGCGGCCGGTCCGCGTCCGGCCACTCGACCGCGCCGGTCAGCAGCCGGACGCCGCCGCCGTCCCAGTCGACGTGCCCGGTGGGCTCGGTGATGTGCAGGGAGCGGGGCAGCACGCCGTGGCGCAGGGCCATCACCATCTTGATGATCCCGGCGACGCCGGCGGCCGACTGGGTGTGCCCGATGTTGGACTTGACCGAGCCCAGCCACAGCGGCCGGTCCTCGTCCCGTCCGCGGCCGTAGGTGGCCATCAGGGCCTGGGCCTCGATGGGGTCGCCGAGTTCCGTGCCGGTGCCGTGGGCCTCGACCGCGTCGACGTCGCCGGTGTCCAGGCCCGCGTCGGCGAGGGCGGCGCGGATGACGCGCTGCTGGGCGGGCCCGTTGGGCGCGGTGAGGCCGTTGGAGGCGCCGTCCTGGTTGACGGCGCTGCCGCGCACCAGGGCGAGCACGCGGTGGCCGTTGCGCCGGGCGTCGGAGAGCCGTTCGACGAGGAGCATGCCGACGCCCTCGCCCCAGCCGGTGCCCTCGGCGTCGGAGGAGAAGGCCCGGCAGCGGCCGCCGGGGGCGAGCGCGCCGCCCTGGGCTGCGTCGGCGAACATGCTCGGCGTGGTCATGATGGTGGCGCCGCCGGCCAGCGCCATCGTGCACTCCCCGCGGCGCAGCGCGCCGATGGCCAGGTGCAGCGCCACCAGCGAGGACGAGCAGGCGGTGTCGACGGTGACGGCCGGCCCTTCGAGCCCGAAGGTGTAGGCGAGGCGGCCGGAGATGACGCTGGTCGCGGTGCCGGTGAGGATGTGCGGGCGGGAGCCGTCGGGCACGTCGAACCGGCCGATGCCGTAGCCGGAGGTGGCGGTGCCGATGTACACGCCGGTGGAGCTGGCGCGCAGGAGCGCCGGGTCGACGCCGGCCCGTTCGAAGGCCTCCCAGGAGGTCTCCAGCAGGAGCCGCTGCTGCGGGTCCATGGCGAGCGCCTCGCGCGGGGAGATACCGAAGAACGCCGGGTCGAAGCCGGCGGCCTCGTAGAGGAAGCCGCCCTCGAAGGTCCGCCGGTCGCCGGCCTCCTCGTTGCCGTCGTAGAGGTGGGTCAGGTCCCAGGACCGGTCGGTGGGGAAGTCTCCGACGGCGTCGGTGCCGTCGGCGACGATCCGCCACAGGGCCTCGGGGGTGTCGGCCCCGCCGGGGAAGCGGCAGGCCATGCCGACGATGGCGATGGGGTCGTCGTCGGCCGCCTCGGAGGCGACCCTGGCGGGCAGGGCGGGCGCCGGGGCGGCGGGGTCGCCGAGGATCTCCGCCACCAGGTGGGCGGCGAGGGCCTCGGGGGTGGGGTGGTCGAAGACCAGGGTGGCGGGCAGTCTGAGGCCGGCCGCCTGGCCGATGCGGTTGCGCAGTTCCACCGAGGTCAGCGAGTCGAAGCCGAGGTCCTTGAACGGCCGCGAGGTGTCCACGGCCTCCGGCGAGGCGAAGCCGAGCACCGCCGCGACCTGGCCGCGGACGAGTTCGAGGGCGGCGCGGGCGCGGTCCTCCCCGGGCAGCCGGCGCAGTCGCTCGGCGAGCCCGCCGGGGGCGGTGGAGCGCTCGGCGGTCCTGCGGGCCGGGCGGACCAGGCCGTGCAGGATCGGGGGCAGTTCCGCCGGGGCGGCGGTCAGCCGGGCGGTGTCCAGCGCGGCGGGGAGCAGCGCCGGGCCGGGCAGGGCCAGGGAGGTCCGCAGGAGGCCGAGGCCCTGTTCGGGCGTGAGCGGCGGGAACGCGGAGCGGTTGACGCGGGCGGACTCGGACGCGGTGAGGGCGTCCACCATGCCGCCGACGCCGGACCAGGGGCCCCAGGCGAGGGAGAGCGCGGGGAGTCCGCGGGCCTGCCGGTGGTGGGCGAGGGCGTCGAGGTAGGCGTTGGCCGCCGCGTAGTTGCCCTGCCCGGGGCTGCCGAGGGCTCCGGAGATCGAGGAGTAGGTGACGAAGGCGGCCAGGTCGGTCCCGGCGGTGGCCTCGTGCAGGACTGCGGCCGCGGTCTTGGGTGCGAGGACGGCCGCGAGCCGGTCCTCGGTGAGCGAGGCGACCAGCCCGTCGTCGAGGACGCCCGCCGCGTGCACCACGGCGGTGAGCGGGTGTTCCTCCGGTACGCCCGCGAGCAGCGTCGCGACCGCGTCGGGGTCGGTGACGTCGCAGGCGGCGATGGTGACGTCGGCTCCGAGGGCGCGCAGGTCGGCGGTCAGCGTCTCCACGCCGTCGGCGTCGGCGCCTCGTCGGCCGGTCAGCAGCAGGTGGCGTACGCCGTGTTCACGGACCAGGTGGCGGGCGGTGAGGGCGCCGAGTGCGCCCGTGCCTCCCGTGACCAGGACCGTGCCCTCCGCATCCCACCCGCCCGGAACCGTCAGCACGACCTTGCCGACATGACGCGCCTGACTCACGAACCGGAAAGCGTCCGCAGCCCGCCGCACGTCGAACACCCGCACCGGCGGCAGCACCAGCACACCCTCCGCGAA
>NZ_JBSFVZ010000045.1:0-20619 GCF_053592575.1 Streptomyces sp. NPDC002640
CATCAGCGTCCTGTTCGCCATGCTCCGCGACGGAACCTTCTACGAACCGAGAAGCCCCCGCACCGCTTGACGAAAGACATAGAGGCACCCCCCGCGGGTGGCCTGAGCACCCTGCCGTCGTGCGCCCGCAGGAGGAACCTCGGCCGAAGGACCCCGCACTGACCCGTGCGGGTGCACCGGGGAGATCGACGGCCCGCGGCGGGGTACGGCTGTGCCATGAAGGCACTGGTGATCAACTGCACGCTCAAGAAGTCCCCGGACCCGTCCAACACCGAAGCACTGGCCCGGGTGGTCGGTGACCGGCTGGCGCAGCACGGCGGCGTCGAGGTGGAGTACGTCCGGGCCGTCGATCTCGACATCCACCCCGGCGTGGTCAGCGAGGCGGTCGCCGACGGGGACGACTGGCCGTCCGTGCACGCCAAACTGCTGGAGGCGCACATCCTCGTCGTCGCCTCCCCGACCTGGCTCGGACGGCCGTCCTCCGTGGCCCAACGCGTCCTGGAACGCATGGACGCCATGCTGTCCGAGACCGACGACGACGGCCGCCCCGTCGCCTACAACCGCGTGGCGGGGGTCGTCGTCACCGGCAACGAGGACGGCGCGCACCACGTGATCAGCGAGATCAACGGCGCCCTGTGCGACATCGGCTACACCGTCCCCGGCCAGTCCTGGACCTACTGGCACCTGGGTCCGGGCCCCGGACCCGACTACCTGGACGAGGAGCGCGGCCACGAGTGGGCCCACAGCACCGGTCGCGCGATGGCCGCCAACCTGTACGGCGTCGCCCGCGCGCTGGCCGCGAACCCCTTGGGCGCCCCGCCCCAGTGAGCTCCGGCCGCTGCCGTCGGCGTCGGCCGGCGGACTCGCGGTGACGGTGGGGCGGTACAAAGGAGTCATGCGTGAAGGCGAGGGCCCCCTGAGGGCGATGGATGATGTGGACGCGGTGACCCAGGCGGTGCTGACCGCGTCGCGCCTGCTGGTCGCGGTGTCCGCGCGGTCCCTCGCCGAGGTCGAGGAGCGGGTGACGCTGCCGCAGTTCCGGATGCTGGTGGTGTTGGCCACGAGGGGGGCCACCAAGCTCACCACGCTGGCCGAGCAGCTTCAGGTGGCACCGTCCACCGCCATGCGCATGGTGGACCGTCTGATCGCGGCGGGCCTGGCGGACCGGCACGCCAACCCTCGCAGCCGTCGGGAGACGCTGCTGCAGCTCACCGCCGAGGGGCGGCGCACGGTGGAAAGCGTCACGGCTCGTCGGCGCACCGAGATCGCCACCATCGTCGAGAGGCTCACCCCGGTGCAGCGGCTGGCTCTGGTCGAAGCACTCAACGCCTTCAACAAGGCCGGGGCGGAGCCCTCGGTGCCGGTCGTCGAGGAGGGGCAGGCGCACCCGCTGGGGTGGGCCGGTGAGCTGCCCGTCGTCCCCTGAGGGCGCAGGGTCCGATGTCGCGCCGGGGGGCCTGACGCAGTTACCGCGGAGGTCCCGCCACCGACCCTCTATGGGCAGATCATTTGCTCTGTGCAAAAATACCGGGGATGGCGGGGCCCGACGGCCCGGCCTGGTGTGCCGGGAAGTCTGGTCGGCGTTCCTTGAAGTGACCCGTCCCGGAGGCCCGCCCATGCCACCGTCCCACCCCGTACCGCACGACGCCGGCGACGGTCGGCCGGCGAGCGGCGGGGTCCCGCCCGGTCAGGGCGGGCTTCGGGGCGATCCGTTCCGGACCGCAGGCACCGCGAGACTCCGGGTCCGCCCCGCACCCGGCCACGAGCACGCGCCCGCGGTCCGTCTGCTCCTCGACGGAGAGCTCGACAGGGACACCGCCGCCACGCTGCGGGAAGACCTGGCCGTGCTCGCCGCGCGATCGAGCGCCCATGCGGTGACGCTCGACCTGTCGGGTGTCACCTTCTGCGACCTGGCGAGCCTGTACACGCTGCTGAGCGTCCGCCGGACCATGCCCCTGCTCGGCGTCGAGGTGCGGCTCGCGGAGCCCAGCGCCGCCGTGCGGACCGCGGCCCGTAGGGCGGACCTGGTCACCGAACTCGGCCTGGACGCGGAGACCGAAGGGCCACCGCCTGCGGCACCGCGTTGAGGAGCCGGCCCGGTCGCCTTCACTTCATCGACACAAACTTTGCACAATCTAATACTCGAACGCGCGCGGCACCCGCGCCGTCCTCGGGGCGTCCTGGATCCTCGGGGCGTCATGGAAGAGGCCCGGAGGTCACCCGTTCGACCCGATCCCGACGGGCGGACTCCCCGGGGGCGGCCGAGGATGGCGGTACCGGGCACGCACCGGCCTCCCGGCGCGCCCGCCCCGATCCGGAGGTCCCGTTGTGAGCACTGCCGGCAGCATCCCCGACTTCGCCGACCGCACCGACTTCGACGACGCCGACCGGGGCCTGGTGGCGGAACCCGCGGACGCGCGGGTCCCGGCGGAGGACGGACGGGTGGTCCGGGACTCCGCGGCGAGAACGTCTACGCCTGCACCGCGAGGCTGCGCCGCGGCGTCGACCACACCGGCGACCCCGGCGTCCTGGCCACCCTGATGTCCGTCCTCGACCAACCCGGCCCCGGCTTCGCCATCGTCACCCCTTGACGACCCCACCGTCGCGGCGCCGGAGGGGAGGCAGCCGCGGAAACGAAGGAACGGAGCGTCCATGGCCAGCACCAAGGTGTCCGACCACATCCTCCAGCGGCTGCGCGACTGGGACGTCGACCACGTCTTCGCCTACGCCGGGGACGGCATCAACGGCCTGCTGGCGGCCTGGGGACGCGCGGACAACCGGCCGGAGTTCGTGCAGGCCCGGCACGAGGAGATGGCCGCCTTCCAGGCCGTCGGCTACGCCAAGTTCTCCGGCAAGGTCGGGGTGTGCGCGGCCACCTCCGGGCCGGGGGCGATCCACCTGCTGAACGGCCTGTACGACGCCAAGCTGGACCACGTCCCGGTCGTCGCCCTGGTCGGGCAGACCAACCGCAGCGCCATGGGCGGCTCCTACCAGCAGGAGGTGGACCTGGCGAGCCTGTTCAAGGACGTCGCCTCGGACTTCTGCGAGACGGCGACCGTGCCGGAGCAGCTGCCGAACCTGATCGACCGCGCCGTCCGCACGGCGTACGCCCGGAGGACCGTCACCGCGGTCATTCTCCCCGCCGACGTGCAGGAGCTGGAGTACAGCCCGCCCACCCACGCGTTCAAGATGGTCCCCTCCAGCCTGGGCCTGGGCCGGTACGCGCCGGTCCCGTCCGACGAGGATCTGGAGCGGGCCGCCGACGTGCTGAACGCCGGCGAGAGGGTGGCCGTCCTCATCGGGCAGGGCGCCCGCGGAGCGCGCGCCGAGGTGGAGCGCCTCGCGGACGTGCTGGGCGCCGGCGTCGCGAAGGCCCTGCTCGGCAAGGACGCCCTGCCCGACGACCTGCCCTACGTGACGGGCGCGATCGGGCTGCTCGGCACCCGCCCCTCCTACGAGCTGATGCGGGGCTGCGACACCCTGCTGATGATCGGCTCCAGCTTCCCGTACACGCAGTTCCTGCCGGAGCTGGACCAGGCCCGGGCGGTGCAGATCGACATCGACCCGCACATGATCGGCCTGCGGTACCCGAACGAGGTGAACCTCGTGGGCGACGCCCGCGAGACGCTCCGGCGCCTGCTGCCGCGGCTGCACCGCAAGGAGGACCGCACCTGGCGGGAGCAGGTCGAGAAGGGCGTGGCCCGCTGGTGGGAGGTGATGCGACGCCGCGCCGCCGTGGACGCCGATCCCCTCAATCCCGAGTACGTCGTCCACGCCCTGGACGGGAAGCTGCCCGACGACGTGATCGTCACCGCCGACTCCGGCTCGGCCGCCAACTGGTACGCCCGGCACCTGCGGCTGCGCGGCGACATGCGGGGCTCCCTGTCCGGCACCCTGGCCACCATGGGACCCGGCGTCCCGTACGCCATCGGGGCCAAGTTCGCGCACCCGGACCGGCCGGCCATCGCCCTGGTCGGCGACGGCGCCATGCAGATGAACGGCATGATGGAGATGGTGACCGCCGCCAAGTACCACCGGGAGTGGTCCGACCCGCGGCTGGTCGTGGCGGTGCTCAACAACCGCGACCTCAACCAGGTCACCTGGGAGATGCGCGCCATGTCCGGCGCCCCGCAGTTCGAGGAGTCCCAGCACCTCCCCGACCTGCCCTACGCCGAGATGGCCCGGCTGATGGGCCTGGACGGGGTGCGGGTGGAGAAGCCCCGCCACGTCGAGGCCGCCTGGGACAAGGCCCTCGCGGCCGACCGGCCCTTCGTCATCGACTTCCGCACCGACCCCGCCGTGCCGCCGGTACCACCGCACGCCTCGCTCGACCAGATCGAGGCCGCGGCCTCGGCGATCCTCCAGGGCGACAGCGACCGCGCCTCCGTGCTGAAGCAGGGCTTCAAGGCGAAGGTGCAGGAGATGCTGCCGGGCGGCCGGCACCGCGGCGACCGCCCCGGCGCCGGACCGGGCGACAGCGCCGGCGGGACGGGCTGACGCAGCGCGGTCAGGGCGTGAAGACCTTGCCCGGGTTGAGGATGCCCGCCGGGTCCCACACCCGCTTGATGCCGCGGTGCAGGTCCAGCACCGCGGGGCCGAGTTCGTCCGCAAGGCCGCGCATCTTCAGCAGGCCCACGCCGTGCTCTCCGGTGACCGTGCCGCCCAGCGCGAGCGCCTGGTCGACGACCTCCTCGAACACCTCGCGGCAGCGGGCGAGTTCACGCTCGTCGCCGCGCGGCACCACCAGCATCGGGTGCAGGTTGCCGTCCCCGGCGTGCGCCAGGGTGGCGATCCGCACATCGTGCCGTGCGGCGATGTCCTCCAGGCGGGCCAGCATCTCGGGCAGCAGGGTGCGCGGGACGCAGACGTCCTCGCTGAGCACCATGCCCAGGCGCTCCAGCGCGGGGTAGACCAGGCGCCGGGCGGTGAACAGGGCGTCCGCCTCGGCCTGGTCGCCGGACCGCGCGCTCCAGGTGGCGCCGGCCGACTCGAAGCAGGTCAGCACGGTGTCGGCCTCCTGGACGCCGGCCGCGCCGGGCGCGTCGCAGCGGGCCAGCAGCAGGACGTCGCCGCCGTCGGTGAGGCCCATGTTCTTCCACTCGTCGACGGCGCGCAGGGAGAAACGGTCCACCAGTTCCAGGGCGCTGGGCACCACACCGGACGCCACCACGCGGGCGACGGCCCGGCCGGCGCTCGGCAGGTCGGCGAAGTAGCCGACCACCGTGTGCTCCTGGGCGCGCTCGCCGCGCAGCCGCACCGTCACCTCGGTGACCAGGCCCAGCGTGCCCTCCGAGCCGACCAGCAGGCCGGCGAGTTCGAAACCGGCCGAGCTCTTGGCGGTGCGCCGCCCCAGCCGGACCACGTCGCCGAGCCCGGTGACGACCTCCAGGCCCAGCACGTAGTCCCGGGTGACGCCGTACTTCACGCAGCACAGTCCGCCCGCGTTGGTGGCGACGTTCCCGCCGATGGTGGACCACGGGGCGCTGGCCGGGTCCGGCGGATACCACAGGCCCTTGGCCGCGCACGCGGCGCGCAGGTCCGCGTTGACGACGCCGGGCTGGACCACGGCCAGCCGCTCGTCGGGGTCGATGCGCAGGACGCGGTCCATCGCCGCGAAGGACACCACCACGGCGCCGTCGACCGCGTTGGCGCCGCCGGACAGGCCGGTGCCGGCCCCGCGGGCCACCACCGGGACGCCGTGGTGCGCGCAGTGGGCGACCACGGCCGCCACCTCGGCGGTGTCGTGGGGCCGCACCACGGCCGCCGGAAGCGCGTAGGGCGCGCCGGCGGCCTCGTCGTGGGCGAAGGACGCCACTTCGGACAGGTCGGTGATCACCCGTCCGGCCGGGAGGAGCTCCGCGAGATCAGTCGGTGTCCAAGTCACCCGGGGGAGGTTGGCACCCGGTGCGGCGGCCGTTCAATTGGCCGTTGGTACAAGCCTGTTGCGCCTGTACCAAGGGCCAATTGCCCGTCCTTCGAGACCTCGGCCAGCCTTGCTCGACGTCAGGTCAAGGCCGTGTCCACGGTCCTCAGGAGGGTGAGTCGATGACGGCAGTGCTGATGGGAATCGGAGGCTTCCTCCCGCCCGGGACGGTCACGAACGACGACCTCTCCCGCACCCTCGACACCACGGACGAGTGGATCCGCACCAGGACGGGCATCCGGGAGCGGCGGTTCGTCTCCGAAGGCCTGTCGACGGGAAGCATGGCCGTCACGGCCGGCGAGCGGGCCCTGCGGTCGGCCGGGGTGACCGGGGTGGACGCCGTGGTGGTGGCGACCACCTCGCCCGAGCGGCTCTGCCCGGCGGTCGCGCCGGAGGTGGCGTCCCGGCTGGGTCTGGGGCCGCTGGCCGCCTTCGACCTGACCTCGGCGTGCAGCGGCTTCCTGTACGGGCTCGCCACCGCGTCCGGGCTGATCGCCGCCGGCACCGCCGACACCGTGCTGTTCGTCGGGTCGGAGGCGTTCACCACCCTGGTGGACCCCGCGGACCGGGCCACGGCGCCGATCTTCGGCGACGGGGCGGGCGCGGTCGTCCTCCGCAGGGGCGAACCGGACGAGCCCGGCGCGCTGGGCCCGTTCGACCTCGGCAGCGACGGCACGCTGGCCGACCTGCTGGCCATCCCGGCGGGCGGTTCCCGCCAGCGGTCGGCCGACGGCGGCCTGGGGCACGGCACGGTGCCGACGGGCGACTGGTACCTGCGCATGGAGGGCCGTCCCCTGTACACGCAGGCCGTCGAGCGGATGACGCAGTCGGCACAGGCGGCGCTCAAGCGCGCCGACTGGTCCGCCGCGGACGTCGACTGGTTCGTCGGCCACCAGGCCAACATCCGGATCGTCAACGCGGTCGCCGAGGAGCTGGAGCTCCCCGGGGAGCGGGTCGCGGTGAACATCGACCGGGTCGGCAACACCCTGGCCGCGTCCGTGCCCCTGCTGCTCAACGACTACGCCGCGCGCGGCGACCTGCGGGCGGGTCAGCGGGTGCTGCTCTCCGCCTTCGGAGCCGGCCTGTCCTGGGGCTCGACCACGCTCGTGTGGCCGGAGCTCCGCGCGGAGCCCGTCGACTGACCGCCCCTGGCTCCCCCTCCCCCGCTTCCCCACCCCCCTCGTCCCCCCTCGTCCCCCCCTCATCACCTCGCACATCCCTACGGCTCTCCTGGAGGAGACATCATGAGTTCCGCCCACGACTCCGTCGTCGAGGTCTTCGTCACCCGTTTCGACCTGGACGCCGAGACGGTGGTGCCCGAGGCCACCTTCGACGACCTCGGTCTCGACTCCCTCTCGCAGCTCGAGCTGGCCACCGCCCTGAAGAAGCGCCTGGGCGTCGTGATCAGCGACGAGGAGCTGTCCGAGGTCTCCACGGTCGCCGACGTCGTCGCCCTGGTCGAGGAGAAGGGCGCGTCGGTCCGATGACCGGCTTCGCGGCCGCCGTCACCGGCATCGGGCTGGTGACGCCCGCCGGTGTCGGCGTCAAGGAGAGCTGGGACCGCGTGGTCGAGGGCCGGCCCACGGCGGCGCACCACGCCGACCTGGAGGGCTTGCCGGTGACCATGGCGTGCCGGGTGCCCGACTTCGTGCCGGCCTCCCTCGGGCGCACCTCCTGGCAGTGGGACCGCTACGCCCAGTTCGCCGTCGCCGCCACCCGTGAGGCACTGGACCAGGCCGGGCTGGTGCCCGGCGAGTGGGCGGACAGCTCGCGGGTGGCGGTGATCCTGGGCTCCGGCGCCGGCGGAACCGCGACGCTGGAGGCCCAGCACCGCGTGCTGCTGGAGGAGGGGCCGGAGGAGGTCTCGGCGATGACCCTCCCGATGGGCCTGCTCAACATGGCGGCCGGCCAGGTGGCGATCGACATCGGGGCGAACGGGCCGTGCTCGGCCCCGTGCACGGCGTGCGCCGCCGGGGCCAGCGCGATCGGCCTGGGCCGAGAGCTGCTCCGGTCGGGGGTGGCCGACATCGTGGTGGCCGGTGGCGCGGAGGCGCCGATCACGCCGCTGTACCTGTCCTCGTTCGCGAGGATGCGGGCGCTGTCACGGCGGTTCGACGACCCGCTGACCGCGTCGCGTCCCTTCGACGCGCACCGCGACGGGTTCGTGCTCGGCGAGGGCGCCGGCGTCTTCGTCCTGGAGACGGAGGAGCACGCGCGGGCCCGGGGCGTACGGCCGGTGGCCCGGGTCATCGGCTACGGCGCGTCCGCGGACGCGCACCACGTGACGTCCCCGCACCCGGAGGGCAAGGGCGCGGAGCTGGCGGTCCGCGCGGCGCTCGCCGACGCGGGGCTGACCGGCCGGGACATCGGGTACGTCAACGCGCACGGCACCTCGACGCCGCTCAACGACGTCGCCGAGGCGGGGGTGATCCACCGGGTGGCCGGCCCGGACGTGCCGGTCAGCTCCACCAAGGGCGTCACCGGGCACCCGCTGGGCGCGGCCGGTTCCATCGAGGCGGCGTTCGCGGCGCTCACCGTGCAGCACGGGGTGATCCCGCCGTCGGCGAGCACCGCCGAGATCGATCCGCGGGTGGAGGTGGACGTCGTGCACGGCGCGGCGCGCCACGCCCGCGTCGAGGTGGCCCTGAGCAACTCCTTCGGCTTCGGCGGCCAGAACGCGGCCCTGCTGATCGCCTCCGCCTGATCCCGCCCCTCGGCGGCGCCCCTCACGGCGGGTTCCTCCGCCGGCCCCCACCACCCCACCGCGGGAGTTCCCGCCGCGGGAAAGGACCCTCAGATGACCTCGTCGGCCTCGGCCGAACTGTCCCGGCTGCTCTTCGACGGCAGGTACGAACGGACGCACCAGGACCTGCACGAGCTGCTGCTGGACCCCGTCTTCGACCCCCGCGAGGGGCTGAACATGACCGAGGCCGGGAAGCTGGCCTACGAACGGTCCCGGGCCGTGCACGCCGGACTGGAACGTCCGCGGGAGATCCTCGCCGATCCGTGGCGGCTGTTCGCGCTGGCCGAGTGGCCGTCGCTGGTCGACGTCTCCACGTTCTCGCTGCTGATGGTGCACTACAACCTCGCCTTCGGCACCGTCGTGGAGCACGGCGACCGCGAGGACCTGAAGGACCTGTTCGACGAACTGGACCGTCTGGACTCCTTCAGCCCGTACATGGCCACCGAGCTGGGCTACGGCAACAACGTCGCCGCGCTGCGCACCGAGGCCGTCTACGACCCCGCCACCGAGACGTTCGTCCTGAACACGCCCGACGCCCTCGCGCAGAAGTACATGTCATACAGCGGCTTCCAGGACGTCCCCAAGCTGGCCGTGGTGATGGCGCGGCTGAAGGCGGACGGCAAGGACCACGGCGTGTACCCGTTCCTCGTCCGGATCAGCGACGGGGAGCGGCTGTGCGAGGGGGTGCACGCGGCGCCGTGCCCGGAGAAGCCGGTGCAGGGCCTGGACAACGGCCTCACCTGGTTCGACCACGTGCGCGTCCCGCGCCGCCAGCTGCTCCACGGCGACATGGGCGGCTTCGACGACGACGGCGTGTTCCGCCCGTCGTCCGGCAACCGGCGCAAGCGGTTCCTGCGCGCGATGAACCGCATCCTGCCCGGCCGGCTGTGCGTGTCCAGCGCGGCGACGGGTGCGGGGCGGGCGAGCGTCTGGATCGCGCTGCGGTTCGCGGCGCAGCGGCTCACCAACGCGCCCGGCCGCAACGACCTGCCCGTCATCGAGTACCGCAGCCACCAGCTGGCGCTGTACACCGCGCTGGCCCGGACGTACGCGATGACGCTGCTGCTCAACCACGCCAAGCGGGAGTTCACGGCGGTGCCGCCGGACGCCGTCCCGGCGGAGCTGAACCACCTGGTGTCGATCACCAAGGCGCTGTCCACCTGGGAGATGACCGAGGTCGTCGCCACCTGCCGCGAGCGCTGCGGCGCGCAGGGCATCTTCAGCGCGAACCGGATCGCGGACTACGGGTCGCTGTTGCAGGGCCTGGTCACCGCGGAGGGCGACAACCAGGTGCTGCTGGCCACCACCGCCGGGCAGATCGTCGCCCAGTACGGCGACGGTGACGGCGCCGAGCCGGCCGAGGCCCCCGACCCGTCCGGACGCGACCTGGGTGACCTGGCGTTCCAGGTGGCCGCGGTGCGGTACCGGGAGGCGGAGCTGCTCCGGGAGGCCGCCGCGTCGATGGCGGACGAGACCGGTGACCGGACGTACTTCGAGGCGTGGAACGACACCGTCAACACCGGCCTGGACATGGCGCGGACCCGGGGTGTGCGGACCGCGCTGGAGTGCCTCGAGGCCGCGGTCGGCACGCTGCAGGACGAGTCGGCGCGGACGGCGCTCGGCCTGCTGGGCGCGCTGTACGGGGTCGGCGAGCTGCGCCGGGACGCCGGCTGGTACCTGGCGCGCGGGGTGCTGACCGCCGAGCAGGTGGAACGGCTGCCCCGGGAGGCGGACGCGCTGTGCGCACGGCTCCGGCCGCACGCCGACGCCCTGATCGACGGCTTCCGCCTCTCCCCGGAGCTGCTGCGGGCGCCGATCGCCGCCGACGACTACGTGGGCGCCTTCCAGCGGCACACGGGCGCCTTCGGTCCGGCCGGGGCCGCCGGCGCGACCTCCGGCGCGGCCACCGAGGGGAGCTGACCGGTCATGACGCGGCACAGCTACCTCTGCCCGATCCGCTGGTCGGACATGGACGTCTACGGCATCGTCAACAACGTCTCCTACCTCCGCTACCTGGAGGAGGCGCGGGTCGACTTCATCTTCCGCATGGCGCCGACGGACGGCGACGCCTTCTTCAGGGACGGCTCGGTGGTGGTGGAGCACCGGATCCGCTACCGGCGGCAGCTGGTCCACCGGCACGCGCCGGTGGAGATCGAGATGTGGGTCTCCGACCTGCAGTCGGCGACGGTGGCCATCGACTACGTGGTCCGGGACGGCGACACCGTGTACGCCACCGCCTCGACCGTGATGGCGCCGTTCGACTACCGGGCCGGGCGGCCGCGGCGGCTGACCGAGGAGGAGATCCGCTTCTTCGAGAAGTACCTCGAGCAGACCCCGGCGGCCGGCTGACATGCGGCTGCTGCGGATCGGACCGCCGGGCGGTGAACGGCCCTGCGCGGTGGGCCCCGGCGGCGTGGTGCGGGACCTGTCCTCGTGGGTGCCGGACTGGACGGGCGAGGCCCTGGATCCCGGCGCGCTGCGGGAGACGGCGGAGCGTCTGGCACGGGAGGCCGCCGGGCTGCCGGCGGTCGACCCGGCCGCCGGGCGGGTCGGCCCGCCCGTCCGGCCGGGCGGGCACCTGCTGTCGATCGGGCTCAACTACCGGGCGCACGCCGCCGAGGCGGGCCTGGCGCTGCCCGACGAGCCGATCGTCGCCAGCAAGGCGCCGAGCACGCTGGTCGGCCCGTACGACGACCTGCTGCTGCCGCCGGGCGGGGAGAGGACGGACTGGGAGGTCGAGCTGGCCGTGGTGATCGGCCGGCGCGCGCGGTACCTGCCGGATCCCTCCACCGCGCTGTCCCACGTCGCGGGGTACGCCACCGGCAACGACGTCTCGGAGCGGAGCTGGCTGCTGGATCGCGGCGGGCAGTGGGTGAAGGGCAAGTCCTTCGAGTCGTTCGGCCCGCTGGGCCCCTACCTGGTCACGCCGGACGAGGTCGGTGACCCGGGCAGGCTGCGGCTGACCTGCCGGGTCAACGGCCGGACGATGCAGGACGGGACCACCGCGGACATGGTCTTCGAGGTGTCCCACCTGATCTGGTACCTGAGCCGGTGCATGGTGCTGAACCCCGGTGACGTGGTGTTCACCGGGACGCCCGGCGGCGTCGCGCTGGGCCGCCCCGACCAGCCGTACCTGCGGGCCGGCGACGTGGTGGAGGCGGAGGTGTCGGGGCTGGGCGCACAGCGGCAGCGGTGCCGGGCGGCGGTCCTGGACGACGACGGGGCGGCTGCCCTTGGCGACCGCGGGGCGGCTGCCCTTGGTGACGACGGGGCGGCGTCCCGGCCCGGTCCGCACCGGTCGGTCGTCGCCGCCGGTTCCGGTGCGCGTCGGCCCGCGGACCCCGGGAGGCCCGTGGACCCCGAGAGGAGAGACGAACGATGACCGTCCAGCAGGAACGCACGGACCAGCCGCCGGGCCCGCCCGCCGGCATCCGGGCGCGGGTGGACGACCTGCGGGCGACCAGGGAACTGGCGCGCGGCGGGCCGGACGAGCGCGCGACCCGGGCCCAGCACGCCAAGGGCAAGCTGACCGCCCGGGAACGCATCGACGTGCTGCTGGACGCCGGGTCGTTCACCGAGGTCGAGCAGTTGCGCCGGCACCGGGCGGTCGGCTTCGGCATCGAGGACCGCAGGCCGCACACCGACGGCGTGATCACGGGATGGGGCACGGTCGAGGGCCGCACCGTCTTCGTGTACGCCCACGACTTCCGCATCTTCGGCGGGGCGCTCGGCGAGGCGCATGCCGAGAAGATCCAGAAGATCATGGACATGGCCCTCGCGGCCGGGGCCCCGCTGGTCTCGCTCAACGACGGGGCCGGCGCGCGCATCCAGGAGGGCGTCTCGGCGCTGGCCGGCTACGGCGGCATCTTCCGGCGCAATGTGCGGGCCTCGGGCGTGATCCCGCAGATATCGGTGATCCTCGGTCCGTGCGCGGGCGGTTCGGCCTACTCCCCCGCCCTGACGGACTTCGTGTTCATGGTCCGCGGCACCTCGCAGATGTTCATCACCGGGCCCGACGTGGTGAAGGCCGTCACCGGCGAGGACGTCACCCAGGAGAACCTCGGCGGCGCCGACGTGCACGCGGAGGTGTCGGGCGTGGCGCACTTCGTGTACGAGGACGAGTGGACCTGCCTGGGCGAAGTGCGCTACCTGCTCTCCCTGTTGCCGTCCAACAACCGGCAGCACCCGCCGGCCGTCCCGTGCGTCGACCCGGACGACCGGCGCAACGACGCCCTGCTCGGTCTCGTCCCGGCCGAGGGCCGGCTGCCGTACGACATGCGCCGGGTGATCGAGGAGATCGTCGACCACGGCGACTTCCTGGAGGTCCACGAGGGCTGGGCCCGCAACGTCGTGTGCGGGCTGGCCCGGCTCGGCGGACAGGTGGTGGGCATCGTCGCCAACCAGCCGCTCGCCCTGGCCGGCGTGCTCGACATCAAGGCCAGCGAGAAGGCCGCCCGGTTCGTGCGGATGTGCGACGCCTTCAACGTCCCGCTGCTGTCCCTGGTGGACGTGCCGGGCTTCCTCCCCGGGGTGGACCAGGAGCACGACGGGGTGATCCGCCACGGGGCCAAGCTGCTGTACGCGTACTGCGAGGCCACGGTCCCGCGGGTCCAGCTGATCCTGCGCAAGGCGTACGGCGGCGCGTACATCGTCATGGACTCGCGCTCGATCGGCGCCGACCTCTCCTACGCCTGGCCGACGAACGAGATCGCGGTGATGGGCGCCGAGGGCGCCGCCAACGTCATCTTCCGCCGGCGGATCGCCGAGGCCGACGATCCGGAGGCCTTGCGGGCCCACCTGGTCAAGGAGTACCGGTCGGAGCTGATGCACCCCTACTACGCCGCCGAACGCGGCCTCGTCGACGACGTGATCGACCCCGCCGAGACGCGGGCGCTGCTCGTCCGCGCCTTCAGGATGCTGCGGACCAAGCACGCGGACCAGCCGGACCGCAAGCATGCCAACATCCCGCTGTGACCCGACGGACCCCGTGACCCGACGGACCCTGTGACCCCTCGCCCCCCGGAGCGCATCCATGACGATCACCTTCACCACCGAGCCGGCCGTCCGCCGGCCGGCCGCCGAGCGGGCGGCCCTGATGGAGTCACCCGCCTTCGGCGAGGTGTTCACCGACCACATGATCAGCATCGACTGGGAGCGGGACCGCGGCTGGCACGACGCCCGGCTGCACCCCTACGGGCCGCTGGTGCTCGACCCGTCGGCCCAGGTGTTCCACTACGGCCAGGAGGTCTTCGAGGGCATGAAGGCCTACCGGCGCCAGGACGGCACGGTGGTGACCTTCCGCCCGTACGCCAACGCGGCCCGGCTGAACCGCTCCTGCGCGCGCATGGCGATGCCGCCGCTGCCCGAGGAGACCTTCGTCGAGGCCCTCGAGCTGCTGGTCGGCGCCGATCGCGACTGGGTCCCGGACCGGCCCGGCCACAGCCTCTACCTGCGCCCCTTCATGATCGCCACCCAGCACACCATCGGCTTCTACGGCCCTTCCGCCGCCTACCGGTTCATGGTGATCGCCTCGCCCGCGGCCTCGTACTTCAACGCCGGGGCCAAGCCCCTCACCGTGTGGCTCTCCCGGGACTACACCCGGGCCGCCCCGGGCGGCACCGGCGAGGCCAAGTGCGGCGGCAACTACGCGGGAACCCTGGTCGCGCAGACCCAGGCCCGGGAGATGGGCTGCGACCAGGTGGTCTGGCTGGACTCGGCGGAACGCCGCTGGGTCGACGAGATGGGCACCAGCAACCTCTTCTTCGTCCACGGCGACCGGCTGGTCACGCCGGAGCTGTCCGGAACCCTGCTGGCGGGCGTCACCCGGGACTCGGTGCTGGCGCTGGCGGCCGAGCTCGGCCTCCGGGCCGAGGAGGGGCGGATCAGCGTGGAGCAGTGGCGGGCCGACGCGGAGTCGGGATCGCTGACCGAGGTGTTCTCCTGCGGCACCTCGTCGATGATCACGCCGGTCGGCTTCGTCCGCAGCGCGGACGGGGACTGGACGATCGGGGACGGCACTCCCGGCCCGGTCACCGAGCGGCTGCGCGCGGAGCTGACGGGCATCCAGAACGGTTCGCGGCCGGACCCGTTCGGCTGGGTCCACAAGATCGCCTGACCGGCGTCCGCCGGGTCCGGGCCGACCGAAGCTGCGAAAGGGTGTGGGGAAGACATGAGTCGTTCGGTGCTCGTGACCGGAGGGAACCGCGGGATCGGCCTCGCCGTCGCGCGTGCCTTCGCGCAGGCGGGTGACAAGGTCGCGCTGACCTACCGCACGGGCGAACCGCCGCGCGCCGCGACCGACCTCGGCTGCCTCGCCGTCACCTGCGACGTCACCGACTCCGCGCAGGTGGAGCGGGCGTTCAAGGAGGTGGAGGCGGCACACGGTCCGGTGGAGGTGCTGGTGGCCAACGCCGGCATCACCCGGGACCGGCTGCTGCTGCGGATGGCCGAGCAGGACTTCACGGACGTGCTGGACACCAACCTGACCGGCGTCTTCCGGGTGGTCCGGCGGGCCGCCGAGGAGATGGTCGACGCACGGCGGGGGCGCATCGTCCTGATCTCCTCGGCGGTGGGCCTGCTGGGCGCGGCCGGGCAGACCAACTACGCGGCGTCGAAGGCGGCTCTGGTCGGCTTCGCCCGGTCCGTCGCCCGCGAACTGGGCGCGCGGGGCGTCACCTGCAACGTGGTGGCGCCGGGCATGGTCGACACGGACATGACCAAGGTGCTGGGCGAGAAGCAGCGCACCGCGATGCTCGGCAACGTGCCGCTCCGGCGCAGCGCGGAGGCTGCCGAGGTGGCGGCCGCGGTCCGGTTCCTCGCCTCCGAGGAGGCCTCCTACATCACCGGGGCGGTCCTGCCGGTGGACGGCGGCTGGGGCATGGGGCACTGAGGTCCGGGCCCGCGGGGGCGCCCGGAGTGCTCGTGCTCAGGAGTGTTCCGAGACGAGGACCGCGCGCGTGCCGGGCTCCAGCGCGCGGAAGACGTGCGGGACGTCCGCCGGGTAGCTGATGTAGTCGCCCGGGTGCAGTTCCACCGGTTCGTCGGCCGTGCCCACCAGGGCACGGCCGGCGCCGATCACGACGTGTTCCACGACGCCCGGCATGTGGGGAGCGGAGGACCGCTCGGGACCCGGCTCGGCGGCGATGCTGTAGACGTCCCGCCGCGCCCCCGGCGGGGAGGCGGCCAGCAGGGTCGCCCGGTAGTCGCTCTCCGCCGAGCCGATGGCCGGCCCCGCCCCCGCGCGGATCACCTGGACGGGAGGGCGGGAGACGACCAGCAGCCGGGAGAAGGGGATCTCCAGGGCGACGCACAGCGCCCACAGGGTCTCCAGGCTGGGGTTGCCGGTGCCGGACTCCAGCTGGGAGAGCGTGGACTTGGCGAGCTGGGCCCTTCGGGCGACCTCGGTGAGGGAGAGCCCCGCCCGGACCCGTTCCGCCCGCAGGGAGGCGGCGATCACTGCCAGGGGCGGCTTGAGGGTGGGGTCTTCGGACACGCGCGTTCGCTCCAATGGTCAATCGTTCGGCTTGACGAACACCCTGCACGGTGTTCACCATAAACGCCATGCGTACGTTATGGGAAACACTGGGCAAGGGACCCCTGCGCGACATCGCGCTCGTCTGTCTGGCCGTCGGGGTCATCGGCCTGTCCTACGGGGCCATCTCCGTCACCTCCGGCTTCCCCTGGTGGTTCCCGGTGCTCATGGGCGCGCTGGTGCTGGCGGCGTCGTCCGAGTTCCTCTTCGTCGGGATCATCGCGGCCGGGGGCAGCCCGATCGCCGCGCTGCTGGCCGGCCTGCTGGTCAACGCCCGCCACCTGCCGTTCGGCCTGGCGGTGCCGGACGTGCTCGGGCGGGGGTGGCGCGGGCTGCTCGGCACGCACCTGATGAACGACGAGACGGTCGTCTTCGCCATCGCCCAGGAGGGGGCGGCCCGCAAGCGGGCCGCCTACTGGGCCTGCGGCCTGGGCATCCTGCTCTGCTGGCCCGTCGGCGCCGCGCTCGGGGCACTGCTCGGCAGCGTCGTCCAGGACACCGACGCGCTCGGCCTGGACGCCATGTTCCCCGCGGTCATCCTGGCGCTGATCCTCCCCGCGATGAAGGACCGGGCACTGCGGCGCACCGCGCTGGCCGGTTCGGTGATCGCCCTGGCCGTGACCGCGTTCCTGCCGGCCGGGCTGCCGGTGCTCCTCGCCCTGGCCGCGCTGCCGCTGTACCGGACGAAGAGCCTCGAGGGAGCGGCGCGATGAGCAACCCCTTCCCGCTCCTGCCGGCATTGGCGGCGATGTTCGCGCTGGCCGCCGGGACCTTCCTGCTGCGCCTGTCGGGCCCCGCCCTGCGGGCCAAGGTCACCGTCCCGAAGCAGGTCGAGAAACTGCTGGAGGTCTCGGCGGTCGTCCTGCTCGCCGCCCTGACGGCGACCGCGACGCTCACCGAGGGCGCCGGGTTCGCCGGGGCCGCCCGGGCGCTCGGCGTCCTGGTCGGCGGGGTGCTCGCCTGGCGCAGGGCGCCCTTCCTCGTCGTCGTCCTCGCCGCGGCCGGGACCACGGCGCTCCTGCGGCTCGCCGGCGTTCCGTAGCCTCCCGACCCCGACGACCCGAGACGCCCGGAGGAAAGCCTTCGGGCGCTCTCGTCATTTCACCGGGAGACGCGCCCGACCGACAAATTCAGCCCGTTGGCGAAATGCAGTCCCTCATCTCAAATATTGGATCCGGCATTGCCCGCTCCAGTAGTCACCGAGTAACTTTACGTAAGGCAACGACCTCCAAGAGGCCAGCCACCCGTGTGCGCATTGCTCGGCTTTCGTTCGGGATGCCGTTCCATCGAGATGCTCGGGGGGACCGTCGTGGGTGAGGGAGTCAGACTCCTTTCACTGTCCGCAGCGCAGGACCGCCGCCGTACGGGCCGTTCAGGCCGGATGGCGGATCCTCCACCCGCCTCCCGAGGCCGCCCGGAATTCTCCTGTCCGACGGATGTCGGCCACGCGAGCCGGGGACCGTGCGCAATCCCGGTGAAACCCTGGGAACTCGCGGATGGAATTCCCCCGCTTTCGGACGACCGGAAAACGCACGTCACGCGGCCCCGATCAGCCGGCCGCGGCTTTCCGTGACCCGCGTGCGCCAGTCCGCTCCCCTTCTCCTTTCCGGAGGATCGGCACCCCCTTCGCCGCCGCCGTGCCCGCGGCCGGCCGACAGGACAGCCACCCCCCACGCACTCCCGCAGCGCGCCTCACCGTCGAGGTCCGCGCACGTCGGCGTGCGCAGACACACCCGTGAGACGACCGCCTGTCAGCCCGAGGACACCGAGGAACCGGCATGCGCACCGCAGATCCCCTGAGCCCGCCCCACCACCTCGACGCCGTCCCGCAGGCGCCCCTCCTGCACCAGCACGTCTGGGACGCCGCCCTGGCACGCGTGCCCCTGCTGTCCGACCGGGAACTGGACGTCTTCCGGATGCTGGCCAAGGGGTCGTCGAACCGGACCATCGCGACGCAGCTCGCGATCACCGAGCGCACCGCGAAGGCGCACGTGGCCCAGATACTGGCCAAGCTCGGCGTGGAGTCCCGCCTGCAGGCCGGCATCGTCGGGTTCGCCTGGGAGATCCTCACCCAGGGCGCCGCGGTTCCGTGCGCCACCGACCCGAGCCGGTGCCACACGCTCGGCCCCTGAACGGGCTGGTGCCGCCGCTGGACCGCTGAGCGCTTGAGCCGCTGAGCTCCTGAGCCCGGCCTACGCCCGTGGCACCACCTGGCACTCATGGGCGCCCGCGTGACATCTCCATGGCGCCACATGGCACCACGTGGCACCGGATGGCATCACGCGCCGTCGCCCGGACTCGGCCTGACGCCACCGCGACACCATCACACCTGCGCCGTTCTACCAGGTCAGAGGCCAGGCGGTAGTCAATCGACGCCGCCGTGTCCATCACCCGCTTGCACATGGCGCCACCGTGGTGCCATGATGGCGTCATGGACCTCACCCCGTATGTCGACTCCCTCCGCCGTGAACTGGCGGTGGCCGCCGAGGCCGGCGGCGAGGAAGCCCGCGCGCTGGCCGAAAGGCTCACCGCTCCCCTGGAGTCGGCGACCCGCCTGGTCATGCTCAACGTGCTGTCCGCCGCGATGAGCGAGATCACCCGCGAGCTTGCCCCGGGATCGGTCGACGTACGGCTGCGCGGACTGGACCCGGACTTCGTGGTGACCCCGCCGCCCGCCGACGGCGGCGCCCCCGTGGAGCCGGTCGCACCCGCCGAGCCCCTCAGGCCGGTGCCCGCCGAGGGCGACGAGGGAGGCACCGCCCGGGTCAACCTGCGTCTGCCGGCCCATCTCAAGGCGCGTGCCGAGGAGGCCGCGAACCAGGAGGGCCTGTCGGTCAACGCCTGGCTGGTGCGGGCCGTGGCCGCCGCGGTCGACGGCCCGGACCGACCGCGCACGACGGAGCGGGCCCGCACGGTCGGACAGAGCTTCACCGGCTGGGTGCGCTAGCCGCCGCCCCGGCCCCGCACCACTCCCTACCCACACCACGTCCCACCAGCGGGGACGTCCTGCAGAGCCAAGAGGACGGGACAGCCATGCCTTCTTTCGACACTCCCGCGCCCATCTCGGTCACGGCGACCGTGGAGGCCGGTTCCATCCAGTTCACCGCCGGCGACCGTGACGACACCGTCGTCGAGGTCCGCCCGCGTGACCCCGAGCGCGACCTGGACGTGCGCGCCGCGAAGCAGACCGAGGTCCGGTACGCGAGCGGCGCACTGACCGTCAGGACGCCCAAGTCCGGCCTCTTCGGCCGCACCGGCGTCGTCGACGTGACGGTCGAGCTGCCCACGGGCTCGGACATCGAGACGACCGGGGCCTGGACGCAGATCCTCGGCGAGGGCCGGCTCGGCAAGGTGCGCGCCAAGACCTCCGCCGGCGACGCCCGCTTCGATGCCACCGGCCCGCTCACGCTGACCGCCTCGCACGGCTCCATCACCGTGGAACGGGTCGAGGGGGCGGCGGAGATCACCACCAGCTCCGGCAGCCTGCGTGCCGGACTCCTCGACGGTCCCGCCGTCCTGAAGAACTCGCACGGCAGCACCACCGTGGACGCCGCGACCGGCGAGCTGCGGGTGAGCGGCGCCAACGGCGACATCGACATCCGGCGCGCCGAGGCCTCGCTCACCGCCACCACCGCCCACGGCACCCTGCGGGTCGGCGAAGTGGCGCGCGGGACGGTCCAGTTGGAGACCAACTACGGCGCCATCGAGGTCGGCGTGCGGGAGGGCACGGCCGCCTGGCTCGACGTCAGCTCGACGTCCGGCCAGGTGCGCAACACGCTCACCGCGTCCGACGCGCCGGAACAGGCGGAGGACACCGTCCGGATCCGCGCGCGCACCCGCTACGGCAACATCGACGTCCGCCGCGCCCGCGCCTGACCCCTCACGCCGGCGCCCCGCACGGTACGGCTTCTCACCTCACCTCACCTCACCTTCGAAACGGAGGGCTCCATGCCTTCTTCTGTCATGCCCATGCCCAGGCGGGCGGACGGTGCGCAGTCCCCCGCCGCCGTCTCCGCCCTCGGTCTGCGGAAGTCCTACGGCGACAAGACCGTCCTCGACGGCATCGACCTGCACATCCCGGCGGGTTCCGTGTTCGCACTGCTCGGGCCGAACGGTGCCGGCAAGACCACCGCGGTCAAGATCCTGTCCACGCTCATCTCCGCGGACGGCGGACAGGCCCAGGTCGCGGGCCACGACATCGCCACGTCCTCGCAGGGCGTCCGGGCGGCGATCGGGGTCACGGGCCAGTTCTCCGCCGTGGACGGGCTGATCACCGGCGAGGAGAACATGCTCCTCATGGCCGACCTGCACCACCTCCCCCGCGCCGAGGGCAGGCGGATCACCACCGAACTCCTCGAACGCTTCGACCTCGTCGACGCCGCCGGCAAGCCCGCCTCCACCTACTCCGGCGGCATGAAGCGA
>NZ_JBSFVZ010000046.1:0-17206 GCF_053592575.1 Streptomyces sp. NPDC002640
AAACGCGCCCGGCACTACGAAGCCATGGTCACCATCGCCTGCCTACGACTCTGGCTCCCCTGACTTTGCGGACACGACCTAGGGCCTGTCCGGCGGATCTTGCACGTGGCTCGCGGGGGCTGGCACGCACGTCTGCCGCGTTGTCGTCACTCAACGACTCCCCCACGCTCGGCTGCGCTCGCGCGGGGGCACCCCCATCGCGTCGCCTCCCTCCTCCGCCTTGCAGCCGCACGCACCAGCCCCCGCTCAGGGCAGCGACAAGGGAACCCGGCAGCAAGAACGGCAAGATCCGCCGGACAGGCCCTATGCTCGCCCCGCACCGAGGACCGGCACTCGACCACCAGGGGGAACCAGGCATGGAAACAGCGCGATCACTCGTCCTCGTCGCGGCGACGGTCACCACCGGGCTGGTCGCCGGCCTGTTCCACGGCTTCTCGATCGCCGTGATGCCCGGCCTGGCCCGCGGCGACGACCGGACCCTCGTCGACGTCATGCGGAGGATCAACGTCGCGATCCTGAACGGCTGGTTCCTGGCCGGGTACGTCGGGGCGCTCCTGCTCGACGTGGCCTCCCTCGTGCTCGTCCTCCTGGACGACGGGTCCCGCGCCGCCGTCCTCCCGGTCGCGGTGGCGACGGCCCTGTACCTGGCGGCCGTGGTGCTCACCGCGCGCGTCAACATCCCGCTGAACAACGCGCTCGAGCAGGCCGGAGCGGACTCCGGGCCGGCCGCCGCGGCCGCCGCGCGGCGCCGGTTCGAGAAGCCCTGGGTGCGCGCCAACCACGGGCGCACCGTCCTGTGCACGCTCGCCCTGACCGCCCTCTGCTGGGCGCTGGTGGTACAGGGCGGCGGCACGGCCTGAGCGTTCCGCGACCCCGCCCGGTCACGGCGGGTGACGGCCCGCGGCGCCCGCGCGCCGCCGCCCCGGCGCCACCCCGCCCGGGCGCCGTCACCCGCTGTGACCGGGCTTCCGCGGGTGTCCGCCATGTGGATACGGACCGTCGCTTTTTTGGAACGACAGGGACAATGGAGGTGCCACAACGTTTCTGCGCGTGCACCTCCGGGACGAGGCGCACGGCATCATTCCGACCACGGAAGGTCACGGCTGCACATGCGCGTCATCGAGTCGCTGTACGCGGAGATTCTTCGCCGGAACCAGGGTGAGACAGAGTTCCACCAGGCGGTGCGCGAGGTACTGGACTCCCTCGGCCCGGTGCTCGAGCGGCGGCCCGAGCTGGTCGAGGCCCGCATCGTCGAGCGCATGGCGGAGCCCGAGCGGCAGCTCATCTTCCGCGTCCCGTGGTCCGACGACGCCGGTGACATCCACGTCAACCGCGGCTTCCGCGTCGAGTTCAGCAGCGTGCTCGGCCCGTACAAGGGCGGCCTGCGCTTCCACCCGTCGGTGAACCTCGGCATCGTGAAGTTCCTCGGCTTCGAGCAGATCTTCAAGAACGCCCTTACCGGCATGCCCATCGGCGGCGGCAAGGGCGGCTCCGACTTCGACCCCAAGGGCCGCTCGGACGCCGAGATCATGCGGTTCTGCCAGTCGTTCATGACGGAGCTCCACCGCCACCTCGGCGAGTACACCGACGTCCCCGCCGGTGACATCGGCGTGGGCGGCCGCGAGATCGGCTACCTCTTCGGCCAGTACAAGCGCATCACCAACCGCTACGAGTCCGGCGTCCTCACCGGCAAGGGCCTCGGCTGGGGCGGCGCCCAGGCGCGCACCGAGGCCACCGGCTACGGCTGCGTCCTGTTCACCCAGGAGATGCTGCGCAGCCGGGGCAGCTCCCTCGACGGCCGGCGCGTCGCGGTGTCCGGCTCCGGCAACGTCGCCATCTACGCCATCGAGAAGGCGCACCAACTCGGCGCCACCGTGGTCACCTGCTCCGACTCAGGCGGCTACGTCGTCGACGAGAAGGGCATCGACCTCGAGCTCCTCAAGGAGATCAAGGAGGTCCGCCGCGGCCGGGTCTCCGAGTACGCCGAGGCCCGCGGCGGCAGCGCCACCTACGTGCCCGGCGCCGGGGTGTGGAGCGTCCCGGTGGACGTCGCCCTGCCCTGCGCGACCCAGAACGAGCTGCACGAGGGCGACGCCGTGGCCCTGGTCCGCAACGGCGTGACCGCCGTCGCCGAGGGCGCCAACATGCCCACCACCCCCGAGGCGGTCCGCGTCTTCCAGGAGGCGGGCGTCGCCTTCGGCCCCGGCAAGGCGGCCAACGCGGGCGGCGTGGCCACCAGCGCCCTGGAGATGCAGCAGAACGCCTCGCGCGACTCCTGGACGTTCGCCCACACCGAGGAGCGGCTGGCGGAGATCATGCGTCACATCCACGACTCCTGCTACACCACCGCCGAGCGCTACGGCAGCCCCGGCAACTACGTGGCGGGTGCCAACATCGCCGGCTTCGAGCTGGTCGCCGACGCCATGCTGGCGCAGGGTCTCATCTGACCCGACCGCCACGCCGCGGCACTCCGGGCCCGGCGCCGCCCCCTCACCGGGGGACGGCGCCGGGCCCGGCCGCGTTCCGGCGGCGGTGGTGCACGAGGAAGTCGGCCCGGACGTCGTGGTGGAACCTCGGCTCCAGCCGCCCCACGCGGTCGTGGGCCTCCCGGGCACGCGGGTCGTCCAGCCGGGCGAGCCCGAACGCGCCGTCCAGACGCAGGCCTTGGTCCTCCTCCGACAAGAGGTTCCACAGGGCGTCGGTCACCAGCGGGTGGTCGTCGCCCGAACCGGCCAGCGCCCGGGTGGCCTCGGCCCGGACGCCGGGATCCGGGTCACCGAGCAGGGTGAGGAGGAGGCGTCGGGTCTCGTCGGCGTGCACGCCGGCATGGCCGATCGCCGTGGCCGTCGCCGCCCGCACTCCGGCGTCGACGTCCCGGGCCAGGGCGGCCACGGCGGTGAGGGCGGCGGGCGGATGGGGCCGCTGCCACATCAGCAGGCAGCCCGCCACGGCCTCGCGTACCCGCCGGTCGGGGTGGCCGGCGTGCGTGACCGTCTTCGCCGCCTCGCCGTCGTCGGCCGTGGCCAGGGCCTCCAGCACCATGGCGAGCACCTCCGCGTCGGTCTCCTCCGCCGCCCAGCCGGCGAGCAGCCGGTCCGCCTCACGCTGCCGGGCCTCGGTGTGCGAGGTGGTGAGGCCCTGGCACCGCAGGTGATCGGCGAGGAAGAGTCGGTGACGGGGCGAGGGGTGGTGCCGGTGGGCGAGCACCGCCCGCCAGGTCGGGTCGCCGCGACGCTCGCCCAGTGTCCACGACGCCTCCCCCCAGTCCGCGTGGTACGGATCGGTACGGACCGCGCGGGCTACCAGTTCGCCGGGCGGGATGTTCAGGCGGAAACGCCACTCCAGCGTGGTGAGGATCGCGCCGTGCCCGCCCCGCACGGCGCGGCCGCCCAGAGCGATCTCCTCGACGAAGAGGAACTCGGGGTCCTCCACCCGTACGACCTCCGCCGGACCGGTCGCTCCCGTGAGCCGTCGCAACTCGGCCTCCGCCCCGGCCTCGTACCAGCGACGGGCCAGGGCGAGCAGCCGTTCCCGTGCGGCGGACGGCAGCCGCAGGCGCGGCTCCGCGCCGAGCAGCGCGGACACCAGTCCGGGGGAGCCCGAGGCCACCGCGCGCGACAGCGGCGTCGACCCGTCCGGCAGCGGACGGTCCGGATCCGCGCCGCCCGCGACCAGGTCGCCGGCGGTCTCCGCGTCGAACGCCTCCACCGCCGCGAGCAGCCTCGCGTCCATCCCCCGTACCCCTCTCCCCCCGAGCGGCTCCGGCCGTGACCGGCGCTCGGCCCCGCAGTCTGGCACAGCCGTGCGGCGGGAAAACCGGTGGGGGATCGCGGCGTCCCGGGGCTAATGTCCGGAGCCGGGGCGGGAGTCGCCCGCCCGGAAGGAGGAACGGCGCACCTGATGAGCGCACGGCTGCGGGGGATCGCCCGCGAGAACGAGGGGATCGTGGCGGCGGGCTTCTACCGCGCGTCCGACGGCCGCACGGTCGACATCGCCGACGCGGTCCGGGAGGCGCGGGAGGGCACCCGGATGGTGGGACCGGATCCCGTGCCGGTGCCGGCCGAGGAACCCGTCCGCACCGTCGTCGAGGTCACGCCCGAGAGCAGCCTGGAGGCCGCGCGCCGGCTCGCCCGGAGCGGTGGCGACCCGGTGGCCGTGCTGAACTTCGCCTCGGCCCGCAACCCCGGGGGCGGCTACCTCAACGGGGCGCAGGCCCAGGAGGAGGCGCTCTGCCGCGGCTCCGCCCTCCACACCTGTCTGCTGCGGGCGCCGGAGTTCTTCGACCACCACCGCGCCGACCGCAGCCCGTTCTACTCGGACCGGGTGATCCACGCGCCCGGCGTCCCGGTCTTCCGGGACGACCGCGGACGTCTGCTCGACGAGCCGTACCGTGTCGGCTTCCTCACCGCCGCCGCGCCCAACGCGGGAGTGATCGCCCGCAGCCTCCCCGACCGGGTCCACGAGGTCCCCGCCGCCCTCGCCGTGAGGGCCGAACGGGTCCTGGAGACGGCCGCCGCCCACGGCTACCGGCGGCTGGTGCTCGGCGCCTGGGGCTGTGGTGTCTTCCGCAACGACCCCGCCCGGGTCGCCGAGGCCTTCCGCGCGCTGCTCGCACCCGGCGGGCGGTTCCAGGGACGGTTCGCGCACGTCGTGTTCGGCGTCCTCGACCGCACCCGTGACGCCGCGACGCGCGGGGCGTTCGAGGAGACCTTCCGTGAGCTGACCCGACAGGAGAGGGTGGACGCATGAGCGACGAGCAGTCCCCCGACGACCTCGATGTCCGCGCAGCCCTGGAAAGCCTCGACGTCAGCGCCCTGGCCGTCAATGTGACGGTGCCGGAGGCGCTGCGGTGGACGGACGTCCGGCGGGGCCAGGAGTTCACCCTGTCCACGCTGAACGTCCGTCTCCTGCCGGACGGCACCCTCGCCGCCAAGGCCTACGGCCGTCCCACGGCGGGAGGCCGCGGTGCCTACGTGTCGTTCCCCGTCCCGGCCGACCGTCCCGAGCTGGCCGCGCTGATCGAGGCGGCGGCCACCCGGGCCTCGGCGCTCTGGGCCGCCCACCGCGGCCTGGGCTGACCACCGCGGCCTGGACTGACCGGGCGCCGACCTGGTCCGACCGGGGGCCGGTCAGGGCGTCGGGCCACCGGGACGGGTCGGACGGTCACTTCCCGAAGCGCACGCTGGCGAAGGCGACGCCCTGCGGGGCCCGCTGCCCGGGAGCCAGGCGCTTGGCCGTGCCGTTGCACTTCTTGCCCGTGTAGACGGTCGCCGCGGAGGACGTCCGGTTCTGCGGGGCGCGGCCCTTCTCGGCCATCGACAGGCACTTACCGCTGGGCGGGTTCTCCACGAAGTAGGGCTTGCCCTTGGCGCCGATCCAGTGGAACTGCCCCTTCGCGGCGGCCGCGGCGACGGGCGCGGCATCGGGAGCGGCAGCGGGGGCGGCGGCCGCGGCCGACGAGAGGCCCGTCATCAGGGCGAGGCCGCAGAGCAGGGCAAGTCCGGAACGTCGCATGTGTGTCAGTGATCGCATGCCCGGTGGAACGATCATCGCGGTCATCGGTCACGCCTCCGTGGGCCGACCGGGGCACGCCGGCGGACCGGGCCCGTCACCGGTCCGCGTCGACCGCGGGGCGGGGTCGGCCCAGGCGGGCCGCGATGGCGCGGGCGCATTCCAGGGACTCCGTACGGGTGGTGTCCACCTCGAGGTCGTAGCGGACCCCACGGTGCACCTGCTCCGCCTGCGCCGCCGCCATCCCCGGAACACGGTCGCCGCGCGCGATCTCACGGCCCGCGGCGACCGCGCTGTCGCACCGGACGCCCACCCACAGCGCGTCCAGGTCGCCCAGGGCCTTCCGCCACCGCTGCTGGGAGTCCGGCCCGCCCAGGAAGACGTCGTCGACGATCACCCGGGCGCCCGCGCGGACCATCGCCACGACGCCCTCGGTCCAGGCGGCCTCCAGGGTCCTGAACTTCTCGCCGATCGTGACCTCGCCGTCCGCGCCGAGCACGATCCCGCCCTCCGACGACTGCATCCTCGCGGGCAGCGCGTCGACGAACGAGTCGCAGCCGAAGGTCAGCCACGGGTCCGGCAGCACCGCCTGCAGACACCGGACGATGCCGGACTTCCCCGCGCTGGAACCGCCGTTGAGAATGATCATTCGCGTGGTCACCGCGCCACGATAGGACCGTCCCCGCAGCGGTGCCACGCGATTTCCGCGGGGTCGGGCGGCGCTCCGCCGCCGAGGCTCCTCCTCCGGGGGCAACCGGAGAGACGCCCCGGGCGTCGTACCCAACGGCCGATCAAGGGAGGACATCCATGCCGAGACCGCAACGGCGCCCGTCCCGCGGCGAGTTGCTCGCCCTGCGTTCGCTGGACCGGTTCGTGGGGCGGCGCGACGAGGTGGCCTCGTTCGCCCGGAACCTGACGAAGGACCCCCTGTCGCGGACGGACCCGGCGAGCTTCCTCTTCCACGTCCGCGGCGTGGCCGGGGTCGGTAAGTCGAGCCTGCTGCGCCAGTGGCGTGAGGCCGCCCGGCGGGCGGGCGCCCTCACCGCCGCCGTCGACGAGAACGACGTGCACGGAGCGCTGTCGGGGATGGTCGCCCTGGCGCGGCAACTGGCGGAGCAGGCGGGGCCGTTGAAGGGGTTCGACAAGGCGGTCGAGCAGTACCGCAGGGCGCAGGAGGCCGCCGCGGAGCCGGCCGACCTCGACGGCGCGGCCGACGACGGTCCCTCGCCGACGACCCGGGCGATCTCCCGCATCGTGCTCGGCGGGGTGTCCGGAGTGGTGCCCGGCGGCCCGCTGCTCTCGGCGATGGTCGACCCGGACACGGTGGCCGAGGGCGTGGACCGGATCCAGGACCGCGTCCGCAACCGGCACCCCCGCGTGCGCACGCCCGAACTCGGCCCGGTGAGCCAGGAGTTCGTCACCGCGCTCGGCGACCTCTGCGAGAAGTACCCGTGGGTGGTGCTCTTCCTGGACACCTGGGAGGAGACCGGCCGCCATCTCGACGTGTGGCTGCGGACGTTGCTGAGTGACGGGTACGGGCCGCTGCCCGTCAACGTCGTCGTCGTGCTGGCGGGGCGGAACGACCTCTCGGAGCCGGAGTGGGCGGGGCTGAAGGCCGAGGGGCAGGACGTACCGCTGGAGGCGTTCACCGAACAGGAGACCCGTGAGCTGCTGGCCCGGCGCGGAGTCACCGAGCCGGGGACCGTCGAGGCGGTGGGGCGGCTGTCCATGGGCCTGCCGCTCCTCGCCGACCTCCTCGCGCTGGCCCGGCCCGAGGGCGCCGACGCCGTGGACGCCGACGGGGACGCGGCGGAGGCCGCCGTCGAACGGTTCGTCCGGTGGATCGCCGATCCGCTGTGCCGCGAGGTGGTCCTGACCTGCGCGCTCGCACCCCGCCTCAATGAGGACGTGTTCGCGGCGGCGGTGCCCGAGGAGGCGCGTCACCTGTGGAGCTGGCTCTGCGGGCAGCCCTTCGTCAGCGGCAGCGGCGCGTACAAGAAGTACCACGCCGTCGTCCGCGCGGGGATGGTCCGGCGTGAGCGGGCGCGCTCCCCGCAGGGCTGGACCGCCGTCCACCTGCGGCTGGCCGAGGCGCACGCCGCCTGGCGGGCCGGCCTCGAGGAGAACCTGCCCGAAGGCCGTCGCGGGCAGGACGCCCGGTGGTGGCGTCACCGGATCGACGAGACGTACCACCGGCTCTGCGCCCACCCCGGCAGCGGTACGGCCGGTGTGCTGGAGGAGGCCGTGCACGCCGCCGAGGCCGGACCGGAAACCTTGCGGCTGTGGGCCGACGCCTTCGGCCAGGCCGCGGAGGACACCGACGACGACTCCCTGCGGGAGCTGGCCGGCCGGATCCGTGCGGCCACGGAGGCCGCGGGGGACGTGGTCGTCGCCGCGCTGGAGGTACTGCTCGCGCAGCGGACGCTCGGTCCCGCGGCCCGCGCGCACGCCCATGTGGTGCGCGGCCGGCACCTGGAGGTCGCCGGCCAGGAGGAGGCGGCCGCCGCCGAGTTCGACCGGGCCGTCGCGCTCGACCCGGACAGTGCCGCCGCCCGCTTCCACCGGGGGCGCGCCCACCTTCGGGCCGGCCGTGAGGAGGAGGCCGTCGACGACCTCGCCGCCGCCGTCCGCCTCGACCCCACCGACGCGCGGGCGCTCTTCCAGCGGGGCGAGGCGCACCGCCGGGCCGGGAGGTGGGACGAGGCCCTCGCGGACCTCACCGCCACCCTGGCCCTCGACCCCGGTCACACCCGCGCCCTCGGTTCCCGCGGCCAGGTCCACCGGCAGGCCGGGCTGCTCGACGAGGCGATCGCCGACTTCACCGCCGCCCTCGCCCTCGACCCGGGCTACGCCTGGGCCCTCGGCTCCCGTGGCCGGACCCACCGGGAGGCCGGCCGCCACCCGCAGGCCGTCGCCGATCTCACCGCGGCGCTGGCGCTGCGGCCGGACTACGCCTGGGCGCTGGCCGAACGCGGCAAGACGCACCGGCTGTCCGGGGCTCTCGACGAGGCCGTCGCCGACCTCACCGCGGCGCTCGCCCTGCTCCCCGACTACCGCTGGGCCCTGGTGGAACGGGGCCTCGCCCTTCTGCACGCCTCCCGCTGCGAGGAGGCGGAGGCCGACTTCACCGCCGCCCTCGCCCTCGACCCCGACGACGTCTGGGCCCTCGTCGGCCGGGGCCGCGCCCGCACCCTCGCCGGCCGCACCGACGCCGCCCGCCAGGACTTCGACCGCGCGGCCACCCTGGACCCGGACGGCGCGTGGCGACGCGACCTCCCGGGCGCCCCGCGGTGAACGGGGCCTGGGACGCGGACGGAGCCGAGCTCCGTGTCGACCCGTACGCGAGCGGCGACGACGCCCAGTGAAGAGGTGGAACGCCCGCCGCGACGCGTTGCTGTTCCGGACGAGCTGGTGCACCGGGCGAGGTCACGACGGACCGGCGGTCCCGCCCGCCCGGGGCTCGGGGAGCAGCAGGGCGGAGCCGGGGTGGACGGTGATTCGGACCGGGATGCCTGTCGTCGCCTCGGCCGCCGGTTCGGTGGTGCCCGGGTGCCGGGCGAAGCGGGGGTGGGCGCCGCCGCTGATCTGCCAGCGGATCCGGTGACCCGCGCGGAAGCGGTGTGCCGTGGAGCCCATCGGGACGGTGAACTCCACGGTCGCGCCGCCCTCGGCGTTCACGACGCCCAGCCCGTCGCAGACGTTGACGGAGCGCCCCTGCTCGTCGACCTCGCAGAGGCGGGTGAAGACGTGGCAGCGGCCGGTGTCCGCGGAGACCGCGAGGCGGGCGGTGACCGGGCCGAGGACGTCGAGCGGGTCGGTCAGGGGGTCGCTGGTGAAGGTCACCACGTCCGCCCGCGCCTCGAGTTCACCGTTGTCGCGGGGCCCCGCGGCGAGGGAGAGCACGGGGCCGCCCACGGACGGCGTGGGATCGGCGGGGTCGTAGCGGAAGGTGACCAGACCGCCGGGCCCGCGGACGCCCTCCCGGCCCAGTCGGCCCTCCGGCGAGGCGAACCAGGGTGGCCGGTCGGCGGGCGGCGGCCAGTCGTCGAGGTCGCGCCACTCGTCCTCGCCGCCGACGTGGACACGCACCCGGGTGGGGCGGAGCGCGTCGCGCTCGCCGCAGAGGTGCGCCCGCAGCCAGGCGAGCGTCTCGGCGAACACCCGCGGCCAGCCCTCCTGGAGCGCGGACCCGTGGGTCCAGGGGCCGACGAGCAGGGACACCTCGGACCCGGCCGCGCGGAGCCGGGCGTACTCCTCGAAGGTCTGGTCGACGAGTGCGTCGTGCCAGCCCGTCGTCAGCGCGACGGGCGTCCCCGACGCGGCAGGAAGCCCGCCGAGCGACGCGCCCTCCCAGAACGGGTCGTCGGCGTCCGGGTGCGTCAGGATCTCGTCCAGCCAGCCGCCCTCCTCGCCGAGGACGTCCTGCCAGGCGCGCCGCAGCGGCCAGGCGCGGGTGATGCCGCCCAGGGAACGGCGCAGCCGGTTCACCGCAGCCGCGAAGCGGAACACGCCGCGGTGCTGGTGGATGGTGCCGACGCCGGATATCAGGGCGTTCTCCAGGTGGAGCGCGCCGTGGCCGTGGAAGAATCGGTACGGGTCGTGCAGGCCGACCTGGACGGCCACCGCCTTGAGCTCCGGGGGCGCGGCGCTCGCCAGCGCCCACTGCGTGTAGCCCAGATAGCTGGGGCCCACCGTGCCGAGCCGGCCGTCGAACCAGGGCTGTTCGCGCAGCCACTCGACGGTGGCCAGGGCGTCGGCGGTCTCGTTGCGCCAGTGGTGGAACGTGCCGCCGGACCCGCCCGTCCCGCGGCAGCTCTGCAGGACGACGTGGAAGCCCTGCTCGGCGAAGAGCAGACCGTACATCGGGGACCAGGGCAGGCCCCTGCCGTACGGGGACCGCACCAGGAGCGTGGGGAACGCGCCCTCCGCGCGGGGGAAGTAGTGGTCGGTGACCAGCGGGCTGCCGTCGGCGCCCGGGACGGCCTGCCTCCTCTCCGTTCCGACGCGGAACCGCCGCTCGGGCAGCCCGCGCCAGGTCGCCCGCAGCAGGCGGGAGGACAGCGGGACGCGGGCATTCTTCGGCGTCCCGGTGGTCGTCGGGGCCCCGTCCTGCGGGTGCGGGTGCGGGTCCGGGTGCGGCAGGGGTCGAGGGTGCTGAGGGTGCTGGGTGTGGGGAGGCATCGCCGTCTCCTCGCAGGGGCGTCGTCGGTCGTGTTTTCTCGTACGCTGTACGAGAATAGCGGGTGCTTGGATGGCGTCACAGGGCCGTGGATCTCCGCGGCCGGCGGACGGGACCGGAGAAGCGGGCGGTGACGGCGGGTGCGGAGCGAGGAAGCGTCCGAGGGCGGGGGAGTGGACCCCCGGGAGCTGTGGCTCGGGCACGGCCGGCCGCGCCGGGGGCGCAGGCCCGCCTTCACCCGCGAGGGGATCGTCACCGCGGCGGTCGAGCTGGCCGACGCGGAAGGGCTGGAGGCGGTCAGCATGCGGCAGGTCGCCGCACGGGTGGGCGCCGGTGTGATGTCGCTGTACAGCTACGCGCCGGACAAGGAGACGCTGCTGGAGCTGATGGTGGACCACGTCGCGGGCGAGCTGCCCGTCGACCGGGAGCCGACCGGTGACTGGCGGGGCGACCTGAAGGCCGTCGCGCGGCTCCAGCGGGCCCACATGCTGCGCCACCGCTGGCTTCCCGCGGCCCTCGCCACCCGCCGCACGCCCGGCCCCAACACCCTCGCCTTCCTGGAGCACGTGCTGGCCGCGCTGCGCCCGAGCGGACTGGACGGGGCCGCCCGCATGGAGGTGTTCGCGCAGGTCACCGCCTTCGTCGCCGGACACGTCGCCCACGAGATCGCGCAGGCGTCGTCGGCGCGCACGCCGGAGCGGTCCGCCGCCGAGGCCCGCTACCTGGCCGAGGTGGCCGCCGACGGGCGGCACCCCGAACTCGCCGAGGTGCTGGCCTCCCCGCACCGGCCCGTGGACCCCGACGCCACCTTCGCGCGCTTCCTCGACCGCCTGGTCGACGGCCTCGACGCGGCGTGACACAAGTCCGTGTGAACAACTCGTTCACCATAAACGGTTGACAAGAGATCGTGTAGGCCCGAAGGTGGACCCATGGCCAGGACACCCGAACAGCAGCCCGTACCCGCCGACCCGTTCCAGGCGCCCGACCCCGAGGAGGCGCGAGCCAGGAGGGCGCCCGCCGCCCTGTTCCGGATCGCCGAGCGTCACGCGGCGACCGACGAGCAGCGCCGTCGCCAGACCCACCCGGCCGTGCCGGCGCCGCACGAGGCGGTGCGACTGGTGGCGTTCCTGCTGAGCGGGGCCGCCCGCCCGGAGGACGGCGAACCGGAGGTCGACCAGGCCGACATCACCGCCGCCCTGACCCTTCTCCCGCTGGTCCGCGGGGAGTTGGACGAACTCGAGACCGGCCTGCTGCAGATGGCCCGGGGGCGGGGCATGACCTGGCAGGAGATCGCCTTCGGCCTCGGACTCGGCACCCAGCAGGCCGCCCGGCAGCGGTACGAGCGCCTCGCCGCGCGCACCGGGCGCGAGGAGGAGACGGAGCGGTGACCCCGGCGCACGGGGTTCCGGCGGCCCGTGCCGCCGGAACCCCGTACGCCGGCGGGGGAGGCGCTCAGTCCTCGCCGTCGGGAGCGGTGGTGTTCTGGCAGGCCGTCAGCAGCCACCGCCCGTCCTCCTTGGCGGCGACGTACAGCGGAGTGCCCTCGCCGGCGGGCGAGCCGTCCGGCGCGAAGTACCGCTGGCGCACCTTGACGGCGGCCACGTCCGGCCGGACGAAGGTCACGTGCTCCACCTCGTACGTGGCGCTGCTCCCGTCCGCGTTCCAGCCGGGGAGCACCCGGGCGGTGAACTCCGCGATGGCGTCGCGCCCGTAGAGGCGCACCCCGCCGCCGGTGGTCCACAGGGCGTCGTCCCGGAAGAGGGCGATGAACTCGTCGACCAGTTGGCCGCTCTGCACCCGCTCTACGGTCGCGACCAGGGCGCGCAGTGCGGCCGTCTCGGCGTCGGGGTCGGCGGGCAGGCGGTGCATGTCGTGCACGGAAGAGGTCATGCGCCCAGCCTGCGACCTCGACCGCGCTCGAGGTCAAGCGCCGCCCTGCCGGAGCGGAAACCGTTCGTCACCCCGGTCACGCCGGGTCAACGGCACCGTGCCCCGGCATGACCCGCAGGAGTGGCATCGCGGCGGAACCGACGTGGCGCGCCGCCGGCTCGGGCACGGTGGGAAGCGGAATCCGACTTCTCACCCATGGAGGCGGCATGCGTCGTCCGTCGATCACCAGGCGAACCGGACTCGGACTCGCCCTCGCGCTCACCGCTCTGCTCGGAGGGACCACCGCGGCCACGGCCGCACCCGGCGGTGGCACCGCGCTCGAGCGCGCGGCCGCCCAGTGCGGCCCCAACGAGATCTGCTTCTGGCAGGACAACGACTACGAAGGCACCCCCTGGCGCTGGACCCCCGGCAGCGGCTACCGGGACCTGCCGCCCTACCTCCACGACAACGTCGGCTCCTTCTACGCCAACGCCCCCGGCTGCTTCATCGACTGGGACCCCCACGAGATGCGCCGGGTCGCGATGGGGGACTACTCCAACGCCTACAAGTGGGGCGGGAAGTTCGGCACCCGGATCGACGCGGTGACGATCTACCAGAACTGCTGACCGGCAGGCCGGCCCCGCGTCCCCCTTCCGTCAGGGCAGGGGCGTGAAGAAGTGGGCGCGGACCCGGTGCAGCCAGGCCTCCACCGGGCCCTCGTCCGGGGCGTCGGGGAGGACGGTGCGCGCCTCCTCGAAGGCTGTCCGGTAGTGGTCCAGCAGGGGCTGCGCGGCGGTGGGGTCCGTGGCGACCCGCTCGCCGAAGTCGTGGAACTCCTGCGGGTCGTCGACCCGCACGGTGAGCCGCCCGGTGGTGTAGAGCTCCAGCCCCTGCGAGCAGAGCCGCTTGAGGTGACGGGCGTGCTTGGCGGTCCGCGCGCGCCGCTCGGGCGCGTCGTCGCTCCCGCCCCGGCCCTGCAGACGCCTGAACTGCTGCACGGCGTAACCGAGATACGCGTCCCGCACCCTGCCCGCGCTGAGCAACGAGGCGCGGACGGCTATGAGTTCGTCGCCCAGCGGGGTGCGGACCTCGTACAACTCGTCAGGCAGCCAGGCCAGTTCCATGGCGGTGGGGTTGCAGGACAGGGCCAGGCGGCACCACTTGGCCGCCTCGTGCAGCGTCCGGTCCGGCGCGGTGGTCACGTGGGACTCCTTCGGCCTCCGCAGGCCGTGCAGCTCCACGGTGGGCGCGGCGAAGAGACCGAGCCGGTCCACGTCCGACCCGGCGTGGGCGAGGCCGTACGCGGTGGAGCCCACGATCCCGGACAGCAGGACGTTCTCGACTGCGCTCATGGCGGCTCCCCCTGGTGATCACGCGGACCCCGCGCAGCGCCCATTCTCACGGCCGCCCCGCCGCGCGTCACCCGCATTTCCCCCGGCTCCCGGCCCCCGACCCTCGGCCCCGGGTCCGTGGCCCCCGCCGTCGACGGCCCAGGGCCTACAGGGCCTGCAGGGCCTCGTCCACCGCCTCCAGCAGCCGCCGCTTGGGCATCGCGCCGCGCAGCGAACGCAACGGCTCGCCCCCGCGGAACAGCAGGAACGTCGGCATGGAGAGCACGCCGTACCGGTTGGTCGTCTCCGGGCTGGTGTCGACGTCGAGCTGCACCACCTTGAGGCGCTCGCCCTCCTCCGCGGCGAGCGCGGTGAACACCGGGGCCATCTGCCGGCACGGCGGGCACCAGTCCGCGGTGAACTCCACCAGCACCGGCAGTTCGGCGCCGAGGACCTCCGCCGCGAAATCCGCGTCCGTCACCTCGGCCACGCCCTTCGCCCTGCTCATCCTCGTCCTCCCAGTTCGCAGACGGGTTCCGGGCCGCCCGGAACCAGCGCCTCGGCGGCCAGCCGGTCACCGGCCCGCTCGGCGCGGGCGAGCTGCCGTGCCACCTTTTCCCGCACCGCCCGGAGCTGCTCGATCATGCTGTCGAGCTCGTCCAGCTTGTGCCGGTACACCAGCCGGGACGCCGGGCAGGCATCGCCCTCCGGGTGGCCCGCGCGCAGGCACTCCAGGAACGGCCGTGTCTCCTCGAGTCCGAAGCCGAAGTCCTGGAGGGTCCGGATCTGCCGCACCTGCGCGAGATCGCGCTCGTCGTAGGTGCGGTGACCGTTGCCGTCCCGCCGCGCCGACAGCAGCCCGCGCGACTCGTAGTACCGCAGGGTCCGGGTGGTGGTCCCGGCCCGGGCGGCCAGCTCGCCGATTCGCATGGGACGACCGTAGGGCCTGACGCCGACGTCAAGGCAACACGCCGGAACGCCGGGACGGCCTCGGCCGTCCCGGCGTTCGTTCCGTGTCGTCGCGGGGAGCGCTTCCCCCGCCGAGCTAGGGCAGCAGTTTGTCGAGCGCCGCGGGTCCTTCGGTGGCCAGCTTGCGCTCGGCCCACTTCAGGGTGTCGGGCGTGACGTCGCGCCCCGTCGCCAGGACCAGGTCCTCGGGGGTCACCTCGGTGTCGGGACGGGCGTGGAGCTTCCCGTCCGGGGTGACCCCCTCGGAGGAGGCACGGGACTCGTCGGGCTGTGCAGTCGACATGGGTCTCTCCCTCGGCTCGCCGATTGGCACCCGCGTACCCGAGGGAAACGTGACCTATGCCTGCGAAACGGACGCGGGGCAGTGGTGGCGGTCCGGGCCCGCCCGGACGCTGCGTTCCGGTGAAGGGGGTACAGGGTTCCGGAGGAGATCTTCGGGAGTCCCTCGGGCCCCTCGCGTACCGATCGCCGCTCAGGGCAAAGGGTGCTAAAACCGTAAAAGCCCTACAACAGCGTGTCGCGTGCCCGCGTACGGTGCGTGAGCGCGGCGACCAGCCGAAGGAGCACCCCCCGCATGACGGATGTATCCAGCAAGGGCCCCGCGCAGGGTGACGACAGGGAGATCCTCACCAACCGGCAGGGCCATTTCGTCTACGACAACCAGAACCAGCGCACCGTGGGCGCGCGGGGACCGGCCACGCTGGAGAACTACCAGTTCCTCGAGAAGATCAGCCACTTCGACCGCGAGCGCATCCCCGAGCGCGTGGTCCACGCCCGCGGAGCCACCGCCTTCGGGTACTTCGAGGCGTACGGCGCCTGGGGGGACGAGCCCATCGCGCAGTACACGCGGGCCAAGCTCTTCCAGGAGCGCGGCAAGCGGACCCGGGTCGCCTGCCGGTTCTCCACGGTGATCGGTGGCCGCGACTCCTCGGAGTGCAGCCGCGACCCCCGCGGCTTCGCGGTGAAGTTCTACACCGAGGACGGCAACTGGGACCTGGTCGGCAACAACCTGGGCGTCTTCTTCATCCGCGACGCCATCAAGTTCCCCGACGTCATCCACGCCCTCAAGCCGGACCCGGTCACCTTCGTCCAGCAGCCGCGCCGGATCTTCGACTTCATGTCGCAGACCCCCGAGTCGATGCACATGCTGGTGAACCTGTTCAGCCCGCGCGGCATCCCCGCCGACTACCGGCACCAGCAGGGCTTCGGCGTCAACACCTACAAGTGGGTCAACCAGCAGGGTGAGACCAAGCTGGTGAAGTACCACTGGATGCCCAAGCAGGGCGTCAAGAGCATGACCGAGGAGGACGCCGCCAACCTGCAGGCCCAGGACACCGGCCACGCCACGGCGGACCTCTACGGCTCGATCGAGCGGGGCGACTACCCGGAGTGGGAGCTCCTCGTCCAGATGATGGACGACCACGAGCACCCGGAGCTGGACTTCGACCCGCTGGACGACACCAAGACCTGGCCCGAGCAGGAGTTCCCGCCCAAGGCGGTCGGCCGCATGGTCCTCGACCGCTGCCCGGAGGACTTCTTCGCTGAGTCGGAGCAGATCGCCTTCGGCACCGGCGTCCTCGTCGACGGCCTGGACTTCTCCGACGACAAGATGCTGGTCGGCCGCACCTTCTCCTACAGCGACACCCAGCGCTACCGGGTGGGCCCGAACTACCTCCAGCTCCCCGTCAACCAGCCCGACCACGGACTGGTCCGCACCAACCAGCGCGACGGCCAGATGACGTACCACGTCGACGGCGGGGGCGGCAATCCGATCGTCAACTACGAGCCGTCCATCCTCGGCGGGCTGCGCGAGGCCCACTACCCGACCCACGATGAGCAGGGTCCGGAGATCAGCGGGCGCCTCACCCGCAAGCGCATCCCGCGCACCAACGACTACCTCCAGGCCGGGCAGCGCTACTGCCTGATGGAGCAGTGGGAGCAGGACGACCTGGTCAAGAACATGATCGACCTGCTCTCGCAGTGCGACCGTCCCATCCAGGAGCGCATGGTCTGGCACTTCTTCCTGGTCGAGAACGACCTCGGGAAGCGGGTCGGCGAGGGTCTCGGCATCGGCGCGCAGGACGTCGCCCACCTCGAGCCCCTGGAGAGCCAGGACCTCACCGACGAGGACCGGAAGCGGCTGGGCAACCTCGGCAACAACCCGCCGCGGAACGTGGAAGGTCTCACCATGACCCACTGCGTCCCCGACGAGCGGTTCGTGGTCACCCGCTGACCCGGCCCGCCGGAACGGACGTCGCCCCCCCCCCCGGGCGCGCGCGGGGGGCCGGGCCGGCCGGCCCGCGCCCGGGGGGGCCGGGCGCCGGGCGCGGCCCCGGGCGGCCGGCGC
>NZ_JBSFVZ010000047.1:0-12579 GCF_053592575.1 Streptomyces sp. NPDC002640
ACGCCCGGTTACATTCCGAACCCGGAAGCTAAGCCTTACAGCGCCGATGGTACTGCAGGGGGGACCCTGTGGGAGAGTAGGACGCCGCCGAACAATTTTTGGAGGACCCTTGGTCCCAGCGTTCAGCTGGGGCTGAGGGTCCTTTTTTGTTTTTCCCCCTTTTTGTTTTGCCGCAGTGCGGGAACCCGACTGCGCGACGATGATCAGCGGTACCGAAGACTAGGAGTCACCGATGTCCACCAACTCTCCCGACGAGCGCCCGGAGCGCGAGCCACGCCGCCGGGACGGTGGTGACCGCGGCGACCGAGGCGGCTACCGCAGCAACGACCGTGGCGGCCCGCGCCAGGGCGGCGACCGCGGTGGTTTCGGCCGGCGTGACGACCGTGGCGGTGACCGCGGCGGCTTCCGCCGTGACGACCGTGGCGACCGGGGTGACCGTGGCGGCTTCGACCGTCGCGACGACCGCGGTGGCGACCGTGGTGGCGACCGCAGTGGGTTCCGTCGTGACGGTGGCCGCGACGACCGTGGTGGCTTCCGCCGCGACGACCGTGGCGGGGACCGAGGCGGCTTCCGCCGTGAGGGCGGGGACCGGCCGGCGTTCCGCCGGGACGACCGGCGTGACGACCGTGGCGGTGACCGCGGTGGGTTCCGTCGCGACGACCGTCGTGATGACCGCGGTGGCGACCGTGGGGACCGTGGTGGCTTCCGTCGGGATGACCGGCGTGACGATCGCGGCGGCGACCGTGGTGGCTTCGACCGCCGCGATGACCGGGGCGGCGAGCGCCGCGAGTTCGACCGTGACGGGTTCCGTGGGGGTCGGGACGACCGCCGTTCCGACGACCGCGGCGGGTTCCGCCGTGACGACCGTGGCGGTGACCGCGGTGGGTTCCGTCGCGACGACCGTCGTGATGACCGCGGTGGCGACCGTGGGGACCGTGGTGGCTTCCGTCGGGATGACCGGCGTGACGATCGCGGCGGGGATCGCGGTGGCTTCGCGCGCCGTGACGACCGGGGCGGCGAGCGCCGTGAGTTCGACCGTGGCGGGTTCCGCCGGGACGACAGCCGGGGTGAGCGTCCGGAGCGCGGGGGCTTCCGTGGCCGGGACGACCGCGGCTTCCGGGGCGGTTCCGAGCGCCGCGACGACCGCGGCCCGCGTCGCGACGACCGCGAGGAGCGCGGCGGGTTCCGCCGTGACGATCGCGGCGGTGACCGTGGTGGCTTCCGTCGGGATGACCGGCGTGACGACCGCGGCGGCGACCGTGGTGGCTTCGACCGCCGCGACGACCGGGGCGGGGACCGCGGTGGCTTCCGTCGCGATGACCGCCGTGACGACCGCCGTGACGATCGCGGTGGGGACCGTGGTGGCTTCGGTCGGCGTGACGACCGTGGCCCGCGCCGTGACGATCGTGGCGGGCGGCCCGGTGGCGGTGGCTTCCGGGGTGGACGCCGGGACGACGACCGCGGGGGTTACCGCGGGCGGGACGACCGGCGCGGCGGTGGCGACAGCGGTGGACGCTACCGTGAGGAGCGTCAGCGCGAGCGCGACCGTGAGCCCATCAAGCGGCTGCCGATCCCGGAGGACGTCACCGGCGACGAGCTGGACAAGGACGTCAAGCAGGAGCTCCAGAGCCTGCCCAAGACGCTCGCCGAGGACGTCGCCCGCAACCTGGTGATGGTCGCCCGGCTGATCGACGAGGACCCCGAGGGCGCCTACGGCTACTCCCGGGTGGCCCTGCGGCTCGCCTCCCGCGTCGCGGCCGTGCGTGAGGCGGCCGGGTTCGCCGCGTACGCCAACCAGAAGTACTCGGAGGCGCTGGCCGAGTTCCGCGCCGCCCGGCGGATGACCGGCACCGTGGACCTGTGGCCCGTGATGGCCGACTGCGAGCGTGGTCTGGGCCGGCCCGAGAAGGCACTGGAGATGGCCGGCGCCGCCGAGGTGCACCGGCTGGACAAGGCCGGACAGGTGGAGATGCGCCTGGTCGCGGCGGGTGCCCGCCGTGACATGGGGCAGCTCGACGCGGCGATCGTGACCCTGCAGAGCCCCGAGCTGGCCTCCAGCGCCGTGCACCCCTGGACCGCGCGGCTGCGGTACGCCTACGCGGACGCGCTGCTCGAGGCCGGGCGCGAGTCCGAGGCGCGTGACTGGTTCGCCAAGGCGGTCGAGTCCGACCGGGACGGCAGCACCGACGCCGCGGACCGCCTGGCGGAGCTCGACGGCGTGGGCGGTTTCGTCGACGCGCTGGACGAGGACGCCGCCGACGAGGGCGAGCCGGTGATCGAGACCGCCCCCGAGGCCGACCAGGACGCCGAGGCCGAGGAGGACAAGGTCGAGGACACGGCGGCCGAGGACGGCGCCGAGCCGCTCGCGGGCCCGGACGAGCGCGGGTCGAAGGACGACGGGGCCGTCAAGGACGGCGACGAGGTCTGACGGGTGACCGCTTGCCGTAGCGGCGCGTGAGGGACGTGAGGAAAGGAAAGGGCGGGGCCGGTGGCCCCGCCCTTTCTCATGTCCTGGGTCCGCTCATTCCCCGACCAGGCGCAGGACCAGGCCGGAGGCGGGCTTCGGGCCGAACGAGGTGGACTTGCGGGGCATCTTCACGCCCTGCTCGGCCAGTTCGCGCACGACCTCCTCGCGTACCGGGTGCAGCAGGACGGCCGTGCCGCCCTCCCGTTCGGCCTGCTGGACGGTGGCCGCGGCGTCGTGGATGTAGGTGATCTGGTCAGGGGAGTCCTCCGGGATGCGCCAGACGTCGTCCAGCAGGGTCCGGTGCAGGACGGTGGCGTCCAGCGATCGCCAGGCCTCGGGCGGGCCGGACGGGACGGTCCGGGCGAGGAGGGCCGGGTCGGGACGGTGCACCAGGTGGAAGGAGCCGTCCCCGGCGAGGAGGAAGGCGTTGCCCTCGCCGGCCGCCGCGGCCAGCTGCTCCAGCGCTTCGGGCAGGGCGGCGTCGAGGCGACGGACCCGGAAGAGGCCACTCAGGGCGGACAGCGCCTCGGGCACCGGAAGGCGGCGGAGGAGGCGGTGGATGGCCCGGACCCGCAGCGGATAGCGGGTGCTGTCGACCAGCAGCACCAGGCCGTGGTCCCAGGGGCCGGGGGAGGGGAGGTGGGAGTCCCGCAGCCGGAGGTAGGTGGCCCAGCGGTGATGGCCGTCGGCGATGAGGGCCGTGCGGCGGCCCAGGTCCCGCCGGGCCGTGGCCTGCTCGGCGGGGTCGGTGACCGCCCAGAGGCGATGGGCGACGCCGTCCTCGGTGACGGTCGACAGCAGCGGTTCACGGCCCGCCGCCGCCTCGACGACCGCCGCGGCTCCACGGACGTCGCCGTCCCCGTCGCCGCGGTAACTGAGCAGGAGCGGTTCGAGGTTGGCGGAGGTCGCCCGCATCAGGGCCGCGCGGTCGGCGACCACGTGCGGCATCACGTCCTCGTGGGGGAGGACCACGCCCTCCTCCGGGTCGGACAGGCGGAGCGCTCCGATCAGGCCGCGCTGCAGCAGGCCGTCGACACCCCGCTGTTCGTAGACGTACAGGGCGGGCCGGTCCTCCACGGTCAGGACGCCGTCGTCCGTCCAGCGGCGCAGGGTCGCCGCCGCGCGGGCGTTGCGCTCCGCCGGGTCCAGGGCCTGCGGGAGGATCAGCCGGACGATGTTGTGCGGGTCCAGCGCCTCCAGGTGGTGCAGCCCGTCGGGGCGGACCACCACGTCGTACGGCGGCGAGGTGACGGCGGCCAGGTCGCGCACCCGGTCGGCGGCGTAGCGCAGGCCGCGGAACGGGCCGAGTTCGAGTCCGTGCCGTCCCTGCTCCCCGTGGTGACCTGCTGTGCTCATTGGTGCATCGTATGTGCGCACCTGACGTGAGGGATCATCGGGGGAAGAGCGGATCCCCAGTGGTGCGGAAGGAGCGGGAACATGACGCGGACCGTCAGGACGCGGCCGGAGGGCAGCGGCGGTCAGGTGCTGCGCGAGGCCTACGACACGGCCCTGCTGGACCTGGACGGCGTGGTGTACGCCGGCGGCGAGGCCATCGTGCACGCGGTGGACTCGCTGGCCGCGGCCAGGGACGCCGGGATGCGGCTCGCGTACGTCACCAACAACGCGCTGCGCACGCCCGACACGGTGGCCGGGCACCTGACGGAGCTGGGCATACCGACGGAGGCCGGTGAGGTGATCACCTCGGCGCAGGCGGTGTCCCGGCTGGTGGCCGAGGCGCTGCCGCCCGGGGCGCGGGTGCTGGTCGTCGGCGGCGAGGGGCTGCGGGTCGCCCTGCGGGAGCGCGGGCTGGAGCCGGTCGAGTCGGCGGACGACGACCCGGCCGCCGTCGTCCAGGGGTACGGCGGGCCCGACCTCACCTGGGGCCGGTTCGCGGAGGCCTGCTACGCCATCGCGCGCGGGCTGCCCTGGTTCGCCTCCAACACGGACCTGACGGTGCCGACGGCGCGGGGCATCGCACCGGGCAACGGCGCGGCGGTCGCGGTGGTGCGGATGGCCACCGGGGCGGAACCGCGGGTGGCGGGCAAGCCGCTGCCGCCGATGCACCGGGAGACCGTCCTGCGCACCGGCGCGCGGCGGCCGCTGGTCGTCGGGGACCGGCTCGACACGGACATCGAGGGCGCCTACAACGGGGAGGTGGACTCGCTGCTGGTGCTGACCGGGGTCACCGACGCCGCCCTGCTGCTGGCCGCGCCGCCCGAGCACCGGCCCACCTACGTCGACGCCGACCTGCGGGGACTCCTCGTGCCGCAGCCCGAGGTGACGGCGGACGGGGACGGATTCCGGTGCGGCGGCTGGCGGGCCGTCGGGGAGCGGCGGGAGTTGTCGCTGAGCGGTGACGGCGAGCCGCTGGACGCCGTGCGGGCGCTCTGCGCCGCGGCCTGGACGGCGGCGGGGGACGGCGAGTGCTCGCTCGACGCGGGGAAGGCGCTGGCCCGGCTGGGGAGGTGACCGGCCGGTCGCGCGGCAGGTGGTGAACGGGGCGTCGAGCCCCACGGTTGGTTAGGTTAACCTAACCAGGTGTTCACAGACACTCCCACCCAGCAGCGCGTCGCGGCGCCGCCCGCCGGGCCCGCGCGGCAGCGGCGACGCTCGGCCATGAAGGCCGTCGGCCTCGTGGCCGCCCTCGCGCTGCTGGTCCTCGTGGCCGCGGCGAGCATCGCGGTCGGCGCCAAGCAGCTGTCCATGGACCAGGTCTGGCACGGCCTGTTCGCCGACACCGGCACCTACGGCGACGTCGTCGTGGGTGAGCGGCTGTCGCGGACCGTGCTGGGCCTGCTCGCCGGCGCGGCGCTCGGTCTGGCCGGCGCGGTGCTGCAGGCCCTGACCCGCAACCCGCTCGCCGACCCGGGCCTGCTCGGCATCAACGCCGGGGCCTCGGCCGCGGTCGTCACCGCCATCACCTTCTTCGGCGTCACCTCCCTCGCCGGCTACGTCTGGTTCGCCTTCGCCGGCGCGATGGTGGTCGGCGCGCTGGTCTGGTTCCTCGGGGGCAGCCGCGGGGCGACGCCCGTGCGGCTGGCGCTGGCCGGCATGGCGATCGCCGCCGCGCTCCAGGGCTACCTGCAGGCGCTGATGATCCTGGACGAGGCGGCGCTCGGCCGGATGCGGTTCTGGACGGTCGGCTCGCTGGGCGCCGCGTCCTGGCAGAGCATCGGGCAGGTGCTGCCGTTCATCGCCGTCGGCACGCTGCTGGCGCTGGCGCTGGCGCGGCCGCTGAACGCCATGGAGATGGGCGACGACACCGCCCGGGCGCTCGGCGCCCACCTCAACCGGACGCGGGCCCTGTCCATGCTGGCGGCCACCCTGCTGTGCGGGGCGGCCACCGCGGCGTGCGGGCCCATCGTCTTCGTCGGCCTGATGGTCCCGCACGTGGTGCGGTCCTTCACCGGGCCGGACCTGCGCTGGATCCTGCCGTACGCCACCGTGCTGTCGCCGGTGCTGCTGCTGGGCGCGGACGTGATCGGGCGGGTCGTGGTGCGGCCCTCGGAACTGCAGGTCGGCATCGTCACCGCGGTCATCGGCGGGCCGCTCTTCATCTTCCTGGTCCGACGGCGGAGGACGGCGCAGCTGTGACAACCCTCAAGAGCTCCCCGCGGCCCGTGCTGCGGATCGGCGAGCGCGTCTCGCTGCGGATACGGGTCCGTGCCGTGGTCGTGGTGCTGCTGCTGGCGCTGCTCACCCTCGCCTCCGCGGTGGTCCTGATCGGCACCGGCGACTTCCCGATGTCCTTCGCCGACGTCCTGTCCGTGCTGTTCGGTTCCGGCCACCCGGCCGACGAGCTCATCGTCCAGGAACTGCGGCTGCCGCGGGTCCTGGTGGGGCTGCTGGTCGGCGCCGCGCTCGGGCTGGGCGGCGCGCTGTTCCAGGCGATCTCCCGCAACCCGCTCGGCAGCCCCGACATCCTCGGCCTCGGCCAGGGCGCGACGGCCGGCGCGCTCACCATGATCGTGCTGTGCTCCGGCAGCGCCACCGCCGTCACGACCGGCGCGCTGGTGGGCGGCCTGGTCACCGGCGCGGCGATCTACCTGCTCGCCTGGAAGCGCGGCGTGCACGGCTACCGGCTGGTCCTGGTCGGTATCGGCGTCAGCGCGGTGATGACCGCGGTCAACAGCTACCTGATCACCAAGGCCGACATGGTCGACGCCGCCCGGGCCGTGGTCTGGATGACCGGGTCGCTCAACGGCCGGGACTGGACGCAGGTGTGGCCGCTGCTGGCGCTGTGCGTGGTGCTGGTCCCGCTGGTGCTGGCCAACGAGCGGGGCCTCAGGATGACCGAGATGGGCGACGACGCCTCCTACGCGCTGGGTGTGCGCGTCGAGCGGCTCCGGCTGGTGCTGCTGGGCTGCGCGGTGCTGCTGACGTCGGCGGCCACGGCGGCGGCGGGGCCGGTGGCCTTCGTGGCGCTCACCGCGCCGCAGCTGGCCCGGCGGCTGACCCGGTCGCCGGGGCCGAACCTGGTGCCGTCCATGGTCATGGGCGCCGCCCTGCTGATCGTCGCCGACCTGCTGTCGCAGCGGGCCTTCGGGTCCGACCAGTTGCCCGTCGGTGTGGTCACCGGCGCGCTGGGCGGCGTCTACCTGCTGTGGCTGCTGGTCACCGAGCGGAAGGCCGGACGGATATGAGCGCCGGGACACACACCGTCGCAGAGTCGAAGAGTCGAAGAGGAGTACCGGCGCCCGTGAACCGACTGTCGGCCCAGAACGTCACCCTCGCCTACGAGCAGCGCGTCATCGCGCGCGAGCTGTCGGTGGAGATACCCGACAACTCGTTCACCGTGATCGTCGGCCCGAACGCCTGCGGCAAGTCGACGCTGCTGCGGGCGCTGTCGCGGATGCTGCGGCCCAGCGAGGGCCGGGTGCTGCTGGACGGGGAGGTCATCCAGTCGCTGCCCGCGAAGAAGGTGGCGCGCACGCTGGGACTGCTGCCGCAGTCCTCGGTCGCCCCCGACGGCATCACGGTGGCCGACCTGGTCGCCCGCGGGCGGTACCCGCATCAGGGGCTGCTGCGGCAGTGGTCGCCTCAGGACGAGCGGGTCGTCCAGGAGTCCATGGAACGCACCGGGGTGGCCGAGCTGGCCGAGCGGTACGTGGACGAGCTGTCCGGGGGGCAGCGGCAGCGGGTGTGGATCGCGATGGCCCTCGCGCAGGAGACGCCGCTGCTCCTGCTCGACGAACCGACCACCTACCTGGACATCCAGCACCAGCTCGACGTGCTCGACCTGTGCGCGGAGCTGCACGAGGAGCACGGACGGACGCTGGTCGCGGTGCTGCACGACCTCAACCACGCGGCGCGGTACGCCACGCACCTGATCGCGCTGCGGGGCGGGGAGGTCGTCGCGGAGGGGGCGCCGGGGGAGGTCGTCACCGCGGAGCTGGTGGAACGGGTGTTCGGGATCCGGTGCCAGGTGATCGCCGACCCGGAGACGGGTACGCCCCTGGTCGTCCCGGCGGCCCGCCAGGCCCGCGCCACCACGCCTTAGCTTCCGGGGTCCGCCGCGTGGGGGACCATCTCACCGCCGGCCCACGCGGTGCACCGGTCCCGCCCTCCAGCGGGCGGTCGCGCCGCTGCGCCTGTGCGGTGACTGCTCCCCTTCAGCCTGCGGGCAACCGTGCCGCTGGGCGGCCCAGCCGCCCGCAGGAGGATGAGGTGCCGTAGCCGCGGTTCGACGCCCTCGCGGCGAAACGGACCGAGGGCGGCGGGGTTGGGGTTCAGAGGAGGGTGCGGAGGTGGAGGAGGTCGCGGAGGGGGGCCTGGAGGGTGAGGCGGCCGGTGGCCCAGGCGTGGGGGAAGGGGAGCGCGCCGGAGACGAGCGCGAGGAGGTCGTCGCCGGTCGCGGAGAGACGGATCCGGGCCGGCTCGGACGGCACGCCCCGGACCGTGTCGTCGAGCACCAGCCGCCCCCCGGTGAGCCGCCCGGTGAACGTGACGTCCAGGTCGGTGACGTGGCAGCTCAGGGTCCGCTCCACGGCCGCCGCCTCCCGCACCCTGCCCGGCGCGGACGCGAGACGCCCCGCCAGCTCCTCCAGTGCCGCACGGCACTCCTCGATCGTGGCCATCGCGACAGACGGTACCCCCGTGGCACGAGGTAGCGTCGTGCCATGAGCGAGACACCACCCGAACCGCCGCGGGACGAGGACGAGGACCCGGCCGCCCCGGCCCCGCTCGGGGTCCCCCGCACCCCCACCGGCGACGCCCGCGTCGACGCCGCGCTGGAGCGGCTCGCCGACGCCGACCACCTCGCCGCGGACGGTCACCTCGAGGTGTACGAGGATGTACACGGGGCGCTGCGCGAGGCGCTCACCGCGCTGGACAACCCCATCGCGTCAATGCCGCACGACAACAGGAGCTGAACCGAACGTGGCAGGAGTGGCACGCCGCCGTCTCGACGCCGAACTGGTGCGCCGGAAGCTGGCCCGCTCGCGGGAGCACGCGAGCCAGCTGATCGCCGCCGGCCGGGTCACCGTCGGCAAGGCGGTGGCGACCAAGCCCGCCACCCAGGTGGAGACCGCGGCCGCGATCGTGGTGGCGCAGGACGACAGCGACCCCGAGTACGTCTCGCGCGGCGGCCACAAGCTGGCCGGCGCCCTGGCGGCGTTCGTGCCGCGGGGGCTGGAGGTCGAGGGGCGGCGGGCGCTGGACGCGGGCGCCTCCACCGGCGGGTTCACCGACGTGCTGCTGCGCGCCGGCACCGCGCACGTGGTCGCCGTGGACGTCGGCTACGGGCAGCTCGCCTGGTCGCTGCAGAGCGACGGGCGGGTGACGGTGAAGGACCGCACCAACGTGCGGGAGCTGACCCTGGAGCAGATCGACGGGGTGCCGGTCGACCTGGTCGTCGGCGACCTGTCGTTCATCCCGCTGGGTCTGGTGCTGCCCGCGCTGGCGCGGTGCTCGGCGCCGGACGCGGACCTGGTGCTGATGGTGAAGCCGCAGTTCGAGGTGGGCAAGGAGCGGCTCGGCAGCGGTGGTGTGGTGCGCAGCCCGGAGCTGCGCGCGGAGGCGGTGCGGGAGGTCGCGCGGCGGGCGGGCGAGCTGGGACTCGGGGTCCTCGGCGTCACCGCGAGCCCGCTGCCCGGACCGTCGGGGAACGTCGAATACTTCCTGTGGCTGCGTGCCGGGGCGCCCGCCCTGGACCCGGCCGACGTCGAACGGGCAGTGGCGGAGGGGCCGCGTTGAGCGCATGCAGAACTGACGGGCAGGACCGCACGGTCTTCCTGCTGGCCCACACCGGGCGTCCGGCGGCCGTCCGCAGCGCCGAGCTGGTGGTGGCGGGGCTGCTGGCCGCCGGGCTCGGCGTGCGGGTGCTGGAGTCCGAGGCGCACGACCTGCCGCTGCCGGACAGCGTCCAGCTGGTCGCCGAGGCCACGCCCGAGTGCCTGGACGGGTGCGAGCTGCTGGTCGTCCTCGGCGGCGACGGCACCCTGCTGCGCGGCGCCGAGTTCGCCCGCGCCTCCGGGGTGCCGATGCTCGGCGTCAACCTGGGCCGGGTCGGGTTCCTCGCCGAGGCGGAGCGCGACGCGCTCGACCAGGTGGTGGAGCGGGTGGTCGCCCGCGACTACGAGGTCGAGGAGCGGATGACGGTCGACGTGGAGGTGCACCGCAACGGCAGCGTCGTCCACACCGACTGGGCGCTCAACGAGGCCGCCGTGCAGAAGGTCTCCGCGGAGAAGCTCCTGGAGGTCGTGCTGGAGATCGACGGGCGGCCGGTGACCGGGTTCGGCTGCGACGGCATCATCTGCGCCACGCCCACCGGGTCGACGGCGTACGCGTTCTCGGCCGGCGGGCCCGTGGTGTGGCCCGAGGTCGAGGCGCTGCTGATGGTGCCGATCAGCGCGCACGCCCTGTTCGCCAAGCCGCTGGTGACCTCTCCGGACTCGGTGCTGGTGGTGGAGGTGCTGCCGCACATCCCGCCGGGGGTGCTGTGGTGCGACGGCCGGCGCACGGTCGAACTGCCGCCCGGGGCACGGGTGGAGGTCCGGCGGGGCGCGGTGCCGGTGCGGCTGGCGCGGCTGCACCACGCGTCGTTCACCGACCGGCTGGTGGCGAAGTTCGCCCTTCCCGTCGCCGGCTGGCGGGGCGCCCCGCACTGAGCCGCGGCGGCCTCCGGGCGGCACGCCCGGGCGGGGGCGCGTCGCGATCATGGCCCTCGACCTCGTAAGGTCGGGGACGTGTTGGAGGAGATGCGGATACGGTCGCTCGGAGTCATCGACGACGCGGTCGTCGAGCTGTCCCCCGGTTTCACCGCGGTCACGGGTGAGACCGGCGCGGGCAAGACGATGGTGGTCACCAGCCTCGGTCTGCTGCTCGGCGGTCGCGCCGATCCCGCGCTGGTGCGGATCGGTGCGAAGAACGCGGTGGTCGAGGGCCGGATCGCCCTGCCCGCCGACGCGCCCGCCGTCACCCGTGCCGAGGAGGCCGGCGCCGAGCTCGACGACGGCGCCCTGCTGATCAGCCGCACGGTCTCCGCCGAGGGCCGCTCCCGGGCCCACCTCGGCGGCCGGGGGGTGCCCGTCGGGCTCCTCGCCGAGCTCGCCGACGAACTGGTCGCGGTGCACGGGCAGACCAACCAGCAGGGCCTGCTGAAGCAGAACCGCCAGCGGCAGGCGCTCGACCGGTACGCCGGCGCGGCCGTCTCCGGGCCGCTGGAGAAGTACACGGACACCTACCGGCGGCTACGGGCGGTCTCCGCCGAGCTGGAGGAGATCACCACCCGGGCCCGTGAGCGGGCCCAGGAGGCGGACCTGCTCCGGTACGGCCTGGAGGAGGTCAACGCCGTCGAGCCCCGGCAGGGCGAGGACACCGAGCTGGCCGCCGAGGCGCAGCGGCTCGGGCACGCCGAGGCGCTGGCGCAGGCCGCCACCGCCGCGCACGGCGCCCTGGCCGGCGACCCGGAGGACCCCGAGGGCGTCGACGCCGGATCCCTCGTCTCGGGCGCCCAGCGCGCCCTGGAGGCGGTCCGCTCGCACGACCCGGCGCTGGCCGCGCTCGCCGACCGGGTCGGGGAGATCGGGATCCTGCTCGCCGACGTCTCCGGCGAACTCGCCGGGTACGCCGGCGACCTGGACGCCGACCCGCTCCGGCTCGCGGCCGTGGAGGAGCGCCGGGCCGCGCTGACCCAGCTCACCCGGAAGTACGGCGAGGACATCGACGCCGTGCTGGCCTGGGCCGAGCAGGCCGCCGCCCGGCTCACCGAGCTCGAGGGCGACGACGACCGGGTCGGTGAGCTCACCGCCGAACGCGACGGGCTCCGTGCCGAACTGGGCTCCCTCGCCGAGCGGCTGACCGAGGCGCGGACGGAGGCGGCCGAGCGGTTCGCCGCCGCGGTCACCGAGGAACTGGCCTCCCTGGCCATGCCGCACGCCCGGGTGTCGTTCTCCGTCCGGCAGACCGAGGACCCTGACGGCATCGAGGCCGGCGGCCGCACGGTGGCCTACGGGGCGACCGGCGTGGACGAGGTCGAACTGCTGCTCGCCCCGCACCCCGGGGCGCCGGCGCGGCCGATCGCCAAGGGCGCGTCCGGCGGTGAGCTGTCCCGGGTGATGCTCGCCGTCGAGGTGGTCTTCGCGGGCACGGACCCCGTCCCCACCTACCTGTTCGACGAGGTCGACGCCGGTGTCGGCGGCAAGGCCGCGGTCGAGATCGGGCGGCGGCTGGCCCGGCTCGCGCGGACCGCGCAGGTCGTGGTCGTCACCCATCTGCCGCAGGTCGCGGCCTTCGCCGACCGGCAGCTCCTGGTCGAGAAGACCAACGACGGATCGGTCACCCGTTCGGGCGTCAAGGTGCTCGAGGGGGAGGACCGGATCCGTGAGCTGTCGCGGATGATGGCCGGTCAGGAGGACTCCGAGACCGCCCGGGCGCACGCGGAGGAACTCCTCGGGACGGCGGCCGCCGCGCGCGCCGAGCTCTAGGCCGAAGGGCCCGGGAGGGCGGGAGCGGGTCTGCGGACCGCCCGCGCTCTGGCATCCTGGGCGGCGGACGAACGAGCGCCGACGGCGGGGCGGGGGGGGGGGGGGCCCCCCCCCCCCCCCCCCCCCCCCCCCCCCCCCCCCCCCCCCCCCCCCCCCCCCCCCCCCCCCCCCCCCCCCCCCCCCCCC
>NZ_JBSFVZ010000048.1:0-10001 GCF_053592575.1 Streptomyces sp. NPDC002640
GCGGCGGGTGGCGAGGGCGTCGAGGTAGGTGTTGGTGGCGGCGTAGTTGGTCTGGCCGGCGCCGCCGAGGACGCCTGCGGCGGAGGAGAAGAGGACGAACGCGGCCAGATTGGGGGCGAGTTCGCGGGTGAGTTCGTCGAGGTGGGTGGCGCCGGTGGCTTTGGGGGTCCAGACGGTGGTGAGGCGTTGGGTGGTCTGGGCGGCCAGGACGCCGTCGTCGAGGACGGCGGCGAGGTGGAAGACGCCGGTCCAGGGGTGGGCGGGGTCGGTGAGCAGCTCGCGGAGGGCATCGCGGTCGGCGGTGTCGCAGGCGACGACCTGGACGGTTTCGGCGCCGGTGGTGGTGAGGTCGTCGATCAGGTCGGGGATGCCGGGGGCGTCGGGGCCGCGTCGGGAGGTGAGGACGAGGTGGCGGATGCCGTGCCGGGTCACGAGGTGGCGGGCGACCTCCCGGCCGAGTTCGCCGGTGCCGCCGGTGATCAGGACGGTGCCGTCGGGGTCGAGGCGTGCGTGATCGTCCTGGGCGGGGGTGGTGGTGAGGGGGGTGAGGCGGGCGGCGCGGACCTCGCCGTCGCGGACGACCAGTTCGGGCTCCGCGGTGGTGGCCAGTGCCGCTTCGGCGTCGTCGGGGGTGTCGATGTCGATGAGCCGGATGGTGCGGTCGGGGTGTTCGGCCCGTGCGGCGCGGATCAGGCCCCAGAGGGGGGCGTGGGCGAGGTCCTGGACACCGTCCCCGGCGTCGACCGCGCCGCGGGTGATCCACACGAGTTCCGTGTTCTCGAGGCGGTCGTCGGCCAGCAACTGCTGGGTGGTCTGCAAGGCGGCGGCGGTGGCGGCGAGGGCGTCGGTGGTGGTGGGGGTGGTGGCGTCGACGACGATCCGCTCGGGGGCCTCGGTCAGGTCGTCGAGGTCCGCGACCGGCTGGGCGTCCAGGGCACGGGCCAGTGTCCCGTCACCGCCCAGCACCCACGTGTCCCGCTCGGGTTCTGCGTCGGCGGCGCGGACTGGCCGGAACTCCACCCGGTAGACGTGCTCCACCGACCCACCCACACGCACCTGCTCAGCGGTTCCCCGCCGAATCCGCAGGTTGCGAGTGTGCAGGACCGGCTGCCCGTCCCCGTCCGTCACGGTCAGGGAGAGGTCCTCGTCACTGGCCGGATCGAGCTGGATGCGGACGCGGAGTTCGGTGGCGGCGGTGGCATGGAGTTCGACGTCGTTCCACTCGAACGGCAGGAAGACCGGGCGCTCGTCGCCCTCCTCCTGTCGAGCGCCCATGAGGGTGTGGAGGGCGGTGTCGAGGAGGGCGGGGTGGATGCCGAAGCCGTCGGTCTTCAGGCCTTCGGGGAGGCGGACCAGGCCGTAGGCGGTGTTGCCCTTGCGCCAGAGTTCGGTAAGGCCCTGGAAAGCGGGGCCGTAGTGGAGGCCGCGGGCGGCGAAGGCGTCGTAGAAGCCATCCAGATCGACCGCTTCAGTGCCCGGCACCGGCCACTGCGCCAGCTCTTCGAAGCCGTCGGCGCTGGTGGTGGTCTCGCTGAGTTCGCCGGTGGCGTGGGTGCGCCAGGGGGTGTCGTCCGAGGCGTCTTCGGTGCGGCTGTAGAGGGTGATCGGACGCTGGCCCTCGCTGTTGGCCGCGCCGACGACGACCTGCAGACGAACCGCCCCGTCCTCGGGGAGCACGAGGGGTTCGAGCAGGGTGAGCTCGGAGACGCGTTCGGCGCCGACGTGGTGGCCGGCGGTCAGGGCGAGTTCGAGGAGGCCGGTGCCGGGGACGAGGACGGTGCCGAAGGCGGCGTGCTCGCCGAGCCAGGGCTGGTCCGCGATCGACAGCCGCCCGGTGAGGAGGTGTCCCTCACCGTCGGCGAGGCCGAGGGCGGCGCCGAGCCACGGGTGGTCGGACACCTCCAGGCCGACGGTGCGGACGTCGCCGGACGGCTTCGCCGTCTCGATCCAGAAGTGCTCGCGTTGGAAGGCGTAGGTGGGCAAAGCCACGAGACCAGCGCCGTTGGCGTCGCCGAGGACCTTGTCCCAGTCCAGGTCGTAGCCCTGGACGTGCAGGAGACCAAGATTGCGCAGAAGCTGCTCGGGTCCGCCGTTGCGGCGGCTGAGGGAGCCGACCACGATCCCGCCGCGTTCGGCGCCGGCGTCGGTCAGCGGCATCGCCAGGACCGGATGGGCCGACATCTCGATGAACACGGTGTGGCCGTCGTCGAGCAGCTTGGCCAGGGCGCGGTCGAAGCGGACGGGCTGGCGCAGGTTGCGGCACCAGTAGGCGCCGTCGAGCTCGGGTCCGGTGGCGATGTCGCCCGTGACCGTCGAGTAAAGGGGGACTTCCGCGGTGTGCGGGGTGAGGTCGGTGAACTGCTCGGAGAGTCCGGGCAGGAGGGGGTCCATCTGGGCGTTGTGGGAGGCGTAGTCGACGTTGATCTTGCGGGCGTAGACGCCCTGCTCTCCGAGCTGGTCGACCAGCTGGCTGATGGCGTCGGCCTGGCCGGAGACGATGGTCGAGCCGGGGGTGTTCACCGCGGCCACGGACAGTGCGTCGCCGAACGGGGCGATGAACTCCTCGACCTCCGCGACCGGTCGTTCGACGAGGGCCATGCCGCCTTGGCCGGCGCAGGCGAGGACGGCCTGGGAGCGGCGGGCGACGACGAGAGCGCCCTGTTCCAGGGTGAGGGCGCCGGCCACGACCGCGGCGACGACTTCGCCCTGGGAGTGCCCGACCACCGCGGCCGGCTCGACGCCGAGGGAACGCCAGAGCGCGGAGAGGGCGACGCCCATGGCGAAGAGGGCGGGCTGGACCACGTCGACCCGGTCGAAACCGGGGTGGCCGTCCTCGACGCCCGCGAGGACGTCGCGGACCGACCAGCCCGTGAACGGCAGCAGCGCCGCGTCGCAGGCCTCGACCGTCTCGCGGAACACCTCGCTGGACGCCAGCAGTTCCCGGCCCATGCCGACCCACTGGGAGCCCTGGCCCGGGTACACGAAGACGACCTTGCCGCGCGGTTCGGCGAGCCCGGTCACTACGGTGTCGTGCGCCTCGCCCTCCGCCAACGCCCGCAGAGCGGCGATCAAGGCAGTGGTGTCCGCCGCGGCCACGGAAGCGCGAGCGGACAGGTGCGTGCGGTGACGGGCGGCCGTGACGGCCACGTCGGCGACGGGCACGTCCTGGTGCGCGGACAACCAGTCGGCCCAGCGGCCCGCCTGCCCGCGCAGGGCGGCCTCGTCCTGGCCGGAGAGCACCACCGGCAGTGGGCGGCCGTCCCCGGTGGCCGGAGCCGAGGGCTCCCGGACCGGAGGTTCCTCGACGATCACGTGCGCGTTGGTGCCGCTGAGTCCGAACGACGAAACGCCCGCGCGGCGGACGCGCTCCGCGTCCTGCGTCCACGGCCGGGCCTCCTGCAGCAGCTCCAGCCCGCTGTCCTTCCACTCCACGAGCGGGCTCGGCTGATCGGCGTGCAGCGTCTTCGGCAGCGTTCCGTGCTCGAGGGCGAGGACCATCTTGATGACCCCCACCACACCCGCGGCGGCCTGCGCGTGTCCGATGTTGGACTTCGACGAGCCCAGCCACACCGGCCGGTCCTCCGGCCGTCCCGGTCCGAAGACCTCGGCCAGGGCGCCGGCCTCGATCGGGTCGCCCAGCGACGTGCCGGTGCCGTGCGCCTCGATCGCGTCGATGTCGGCCGGGGTGAGGCGGGCCGCTTCGAGCGCGGCCTGCACCACACGCTGCTGCGACGGCCCGTTCGGGGCGGTCAGGCCCTGGCTGCGGCCGTCCTGGTTCACCGCCGAGCCCCGGATGACAGCCAGGACTCGGTCCCCGTCCCGCTCCGCGGCCGACAGCCGCTTCAGCGCCAGGACACCCACACCCTCGGCCCAGCCGGCACCGTCCGCCACGGCCGAGAACGACTTGCACCGCCCGTCCGCCGCCATCCCCTTCAGCCGCGAGAACTCCACGAACAGCGCCGGTGTGGCCATCACGGTCACACCACCGGCGAGCGCAAGGTCGCACTCGCCCTGGCGCAGCGCCTGCACGGCGAGGTGGAGCGCGACCAGCGAGGACGAACACGCCGTGTCGACCGTCATCGCCGGCCCCTGAAGCCCGAGGCTGTACGCCACCCGGCCGGAGACCACACTGCTGGCGTTGCCGGTGCTCACATAGCCGTCGAGGGCGTTGAGGTCGTACCCCTGCTGGTTGCCGTAGTCGGAGCTCATCGTGCCGAGGTAGACGCCGGTGTTGCTGCCGACCAGCGAGTCCGGGCGGATGCCGGCGCGCTCCAGGGCCTCCCAGGACGCCTCCAGGACGAGCCGCTGCTGCGGGTCCATCGACAGCGCCTCACGCGGCGAGATCCCGAAGAACGCCGCGTCGAACCCCTCGATGTCGGCCAGGAACCCGCCCTCGCGGGCGTAGCTCTTGCCCACGGCCTCCGGATCCGCGTCGAACAGGTTCAGCCCGTCCCAACGCGACGGCAGCCCGCCCACGGCGTCACCGCCCGCCGCCAGCAGCTCCCAGAACGCCTCCGGCGTGTCGATCCCGCCCGGCAGCCGGCACGCCATCGACACGATCGCGATCGGCTCGGTGCGTGCCGCGCGTTCGGCGGTGAGCGCGTTCTCGGTCTCGAGGAGCGCGCTCGCCGTGCGCCGCAGGTAGGCCTCGAGCTTCTCGATCTTCCCGACTTCGGACGCGCTCATTCGCTCACTCCAAGCTTGCGATCCAGGAACTGAAGAAGGTCATCCGTGCTGCCGGTGTCGATCTCGGCTTCCGGCTCGGGTTGCGCGTCGCCTGCGGGAGTGATCTTCGTGAGGCCGTTCCGCAGGGCGAGGAGACCGGCCGCGAGGCCCTGCTCCTCCAACTGGGCCGGAGTCGCCGTACGCAGGAGTTCGACGAGACTGTCGATCTGGTGGCGCGTCACCCGCTGCCCCGTGGCCGGGCCCGCCGCGTTGTCGGAGCCGACGGCGAGCCTGGTGAGGAGCAGGGTGGCGATGGCGGTGGGTGTGGGGTGGTCGAAGGCGAGGGTCGAGGGCAGCGAGAGCCCGCTCGCGGCGGACAGGCGCCGACGCAGTTCGACGGCCATGAGGGAGTCGATGCCGAGTTCCTTGAGCACCTGCTGGGCACCGACGCCGTCGGCGTCGGCCACACCGAGGACCGTGGCGGCCTCCCTCTGCACCAGCTGGGTCAGGTAGGGCAGCCGCTCGGCCACGGGGCGGGCCAGCAGTTGCTCGCGCAGGCCGGACGGGTTCGCCGCGGCCTCGCCCGCCTGCCGGCGCGGGGCCCGCAACAGGTTCCGCAGCAGTGCGTGGACGTTCTCGCCGTTGCCCGCGGCGAGCTGCAGGGACGTCAGCTCGAACTTGACGGGCACGAGGTGGGCGTACGGCAGGTCCAGCGCGGCGTCCAGCGCGGCCAGTGCCTGCCGGGCGCTCAGCGCACCGATGCCGCCGCGGCGCATACGGGCCAGTTCGGCCTGCCCGAGTGCCGAGGTGAGGCCGATGCCGGCCTGCTGCCACAGGCCCCAGGACAGGCTCACGGCGGGGAGGCCGTCGGCGCGGCGGCGGGTGGCCAGGGCATCGACGTAGGTGTTGGCGGCGGCGTAGTTGGCCTGTCCGGCGCCGCCGAGGACGCCTGCGGCGGAGGAGTAGAGGACGAACGCGGCGAGCCCGGGTGCCAGTTCGCGGGTGAGCTCGTCCAGGTGGGTCGCGCCGGCGGCCTTCGCCGCCCAGACGGTGGCCAGGCGTTCGGCGGTCTGGGCGGACAGGACGCCGTCGTCCAGGGCGGCGGCGAGATGGAACACACCCGTCCAGGGGTGTGCGGCGTCCGCGGTCGCCAGGGCCATCGAGACGTCCTCGCGGCGGCCGATGTCGCAGGCCACCACCTGCACGCTCTCGGCGCCGGTGGCGGTGAGGTCGGCGACCAGGTCGGCCGCGCCCGGAGCGTCGAGACCCTGCCGCGAGGTGAGCACCAGGTGGCGCACACCGTGGTGGCGCACCAGGTGCCGCGCCAGAACTTGGCCCAGCTCGCCGGTACCGCCGGTGATCAGGACGGAGCCCTCGGGGTCGAGGGACGCGGCGACCCCGGGCTCTCCGGCACCGGGCTCCGCCGCACGCGTGGTGCGGGCGAGGCGTGCGGTGCGCAGCTCACCGTCGCGGAGCACGAGCTCCGGCTCGTCCGTCAGCGCGAGGGCGTGCGGCAGCAGCTCGTCGTCGGCGGGGTCGTGACTCAGGTCCACCAGGCGGATCGTCCGCTCGGCCTGCTCGCTGCGCGCGGCACGGACCAGACCCCACAGCGGGGCACGTGTCAGGTCGTGGACCTCGTCGTCCACGCCGACGGCCGAGCGGGTGATCCACACCAGCTCCGTTCCGTCCAGCCGGGGCTCCGCCAGCAGGCGTTGCAGGGTGAGCAGCGCGGAGGCGGCCAGCTCCAGCGCGGCGGCGGCCACGTCCTGGTCGCCGTCGGCCGGTGCGGCGGCCCCTGTCGTCGCGTCGACGACCAGTCGGACGGGTGCCGGCTGTCCGTCGTCGAGGCGGGCGAGCAGCGCGGCCACATCGGTCACGTCGTCGGCCCCGAGGATGCCGGCCGCCCCGGCGCCGTCGCCGAGGACCCAGGTGCCGACGGCCGGAACCGCGCCCTCGGGCAGGGTGCGCGCCTTCCGGAAGTCGAGATGGTAGAGGTGGTCCACGGGCTCGCCCGCACGGATCTGCTCCGCGGTCGCCTCCCTGATCACCAGGCGCTCCGCCCGGGCGACAGGCCGTCCGACCGGGTCGGCCACCAGGACGCCGGCGGCGGTGCCGGAGGCGTCGAGTTCGATGCGGACGCGGAGTTCGGTGGCGGCGGTGGCGTGGAGTTCGACGTCGTTCCACTCGAACGGCAGGAAGACGGGGCGCTCGTCGCCTTCCTCCTTGCGGACGCCGATGAGGGTGTGGAGGGCGGTGTCGAGGAGGGCGGGGTGGATGCCGAAGCCGTCGGTCTTCAGGCCTTCGGGGAGGCGGACGAGGCCGTAGGCGGTGTTGTCCTTGCGCCAGAGTTCGGTGAGTCCCTGGAAGGCCGGTCCGTAGTGGAGGCCGCGGGCGGCGAAGGCGTCGTAGAAGCCGTCCAGATCGACTGCTTCAGTGCCTGGCACCGGCCACTGCGTCAGCTCTTCGAAGCCGTCGGTGCTGGTGGTGGTCTCGGTGAGTTCGCCGGTGGCGTGGGTGCGCCAGGGGGTGTCGTCGGTGGCGTCTTCGGTGCGGCTGTAGAGGGTGATCGGGCGCTGGCCCGCGCTGTTGGCCGCGCCGACGACGACCTGCAGACGAACCGCCCCGTCCTCGGGAAGGACGAGGGGTTCGAGCAGGGTGAGCTCGGAGACGCGTTCGGCGCCGACGTGGTGGCCGGCGGTCAGGGCGAGTTCGAGGAGGCCGGTGCCGGGGACGAGGACGGTGCCGAAGGCGGCGTGCTCACCCAGCCAGGGCTGGTCCGTCAGGGAGAGGCGTCCGGTGAGGAGGTGGCCTTCACCGTCGGCGAGCGGGGTGACGGCGCCGATCCAGGGGTGCGCGGAGGCCTCGAGCCCGAGCGATCCGGCGTCGCCTGACGGCAGGGTGGTGTCGAGCCAGTAGTGCTCGCGCTGGAAGGCGTAGGTGGGGAGGGCGACGAGACCAGCGCCGCCGGTGGTGCCTGCGGTTCCGAGGACCTTGTCCCAGTCCAGGTCGTGGCCTTGGACGTGGAGGAGGCCGAGGTTGCGGAGGAGTTGTTCGGGTCCGCCGTTGTGGCGGCTGAGGGAGCCGACCACGATCCCGCCGCGTTCGGCGCCGGCGTCGGTCAGCGGCATCGCGAGGACCGGGTGCGCCGACATTTCGACGAACACGGTGTGGCCGTCGTCGAGGAGTTTGGCCAGGGCGCGGTCGAAGCGGACGGGCTGGCGCAGGTTGCGGCACCAGTAGGCGCCGTCCAGTTCGGGTCCGGTGGCGATGTCGCCGGTGACGGTCGAGTAGAGGGGGACTTCCGCGGTGTGCGGGGTGAGGTCGGTGAACTGCTCCGAGAGCCCGGGCAGGAGGGGGTCCATCTGGGCGTTGTGGGAGGCGTAGTCGACGTTGATCTTGCGGGCGTAAACACCCTGCTCACCCAGCTGATCCACCAACTGGCTGATGGCGTCGGCCTGGCCGGAGACGATGGTCGAGCCGGGTGTGTTCACCGCGGCCACGGACAGTGCGTCGCCGAACGGGGCGATGAACTCCTCGACCTCCGCGACCGGTCGTTCGACGAGGGCCATGCCGCCCTGGCCGGCGCAGGCGAGGACGGCCTGGGAGCGGCGGGCGACGACGAGAGCGCCCTGTTCCAGGGTGAGGGCGCCGGCCACGACCGCGGCGACGACCTCGCCCTGGGAGTGCCCGACCACCGCGGCGGGCTCGACGCCGAGGGAACGCCAGAGCGCGGACAGGGCGATGCCCATGGCGAAGAGGGCGGGCTGGACCACGTCGACCCGGTCGAACCCGGGGTGGCCGTCCTCGACACCTGCCAGGACGTCGCGGACCGACCAGCCCGTGAACGGCAGCAGCGCCGCGTCGCAGGCCTCGACCGTCTCGCGGAACACCTCGCTGGACGCCAGCAGTTCCCGGCCCATGCCGACCCACTGGGAGCCTTGGCCGGGGTAGACGAAGACGACCTTGCCGCGTTGTTCGGCGAGCCCGGTCACTACGGTGTCGTGCGTCTCGCCCTCCGCCAACGCCCGCAGGGCGGTGACCAGTTCGGCGGAGTCTGCGGCGACGACGCTCGCCCGCGACGGGAAGTGCGTGCGGTGACGCGCCGCGGTCACGGCGACATCCGTGACCGGGGCCTCCGGGTGCTCGGACAGGAAGTCCGCCCAGCGGCCGGCCTGCTCCCGCAGCGCGGCCTCGTCCTGGCCGGACACCACCACCGGCAGCGGTTGGCCGTCCTCGGTGACCGGAGCCGGGGCCTCCCGGACCGGCGGTTCCTCGACGATCACGTGCGCGTTCGTCCCGCTCAGCCCGAACGAGGAGACACCCGCGCGACGGGTACGTGCCGTGTCGTGCTCCCAGGGGCGGGCCTCGTCGAGCAGGGCGAGGCCGCTGCCGTCCCACTGGATGTGCGGGCTCGGTTCGGCGGCGTACAGGGTCTTGGGAAGGGTTCCGTGCTGGAGGGCGAGGACCATCTTCATCACGCCCGCGACTCCGGCGGCGGCCTGCGCGTGTCCGATGTTGGACTTGGAGGAGCCTAGCCAGACCGGCCGGTCCTCGGGGCGTCCCGGTCCGAAGACCTCGGCCAGGGCACCGGCCTCGATCGGGTCACCCAGGGAGGTGCCGGTGCCGTGCGCCTCGATCGCGTCGATGTCGGCCGGGGTGAGGCGGGCCGCTTCGAGCGCGGCCTGCACGACCCGCTGCTGCGACGGCCCGTTCGGGGCGGTCAGGCCCTGGCTGCGGCCGTCCTGGTTCACGGCGGAGCCCCGGATGACGGCCAGGACGCGGTCGCCGTCCCGCTCGGCGGCGGACAGCCGCTTCAGCGTGAGGACACCCACGCCCTCGGCCCAGCCGGCACCGTCCGCCGCGGCCGAGAACGACTTGCACCGCCCGTCCGCCGCCATCCCCTTCAGCCGCGAGAACTCCACGAACAGCGCCGGTGTGTTCATGACGGTCACGCCACCGGCGAGCGCGAGGTCGCACTCACCCTGGCGCAGCGCCTGCACGGCGAGGTGGAGCGCGACCAGCGAGGACGAGCAGGCCGTGTCGACCGTCATCGCCGGCCCCTGAAGCCCGAGGCTGTACGCCACCCGGCCCGAGACCACGCTGGTCGCATAGCCCGTGCTGGTGTAGCCGTCGAGGGCGTTCAGGTTCTGGCCCTGGTGACCGTAGTCGGAGGTCATGGCGCCGAGGTAGACGCCGGTGTTGCTGCCACCGAGCGAGTCCGGGCGGATGCCGGCGCGTTCGAGGGCCTCCCAGGAGGTCTCCAGGACGAGCCGCTGCTGCGGGTCCATCGACAGCGCCTCGCGCGGCGAGATGCCGAAGAACGCGGCGTCGAAGTT
>NZ_JBSFVZ010000049.1:0-9717 GCF_053592575.1 Streptomyces sp. NPDC002640
AACTTCCACGACCCGCAGGACGTCACGGACGTCGTGACGGGGCGCACCCATCACAACATCGGCATCGGCCACGGCAACGCGAGAGCCTTCGCCCAGCTGGTGACCGGCCGACGGATCGTGCCGGCCGACGAGGTCGACACGGCCGCGGCGGCCGCGGAGGACGACATCCGCACCGAGCTACGGCAGCTGGCCTCCGACCTCGTGGACCGGAAGCTGGCGGCGGCACGGGAACGCGGCCTGCAGGGCGAGCCGTTCGGACTGCTGGACGCGGCACCCGGCGATGCGGTGTCGGACGCGGTGGTGCCGGTGCCCGATGCGGTCGAGCCGCCCTCGGCCCAGGCATTGCTGACCGGCCTGTCCGCGCTGCCCACCCCCGAACTGCTGGAGACGGTGTCCCTGCTGAGCCCGGAACACCGGCGGTGGCTGGCCGGTCAGGACGAGTTCGTCGCGTCGGTACGGGACCGGCTCTCGGTGGACGAGTTCGCGCAGTTCGGCGCGCGGCTGTTGGTCGTCGTGCCCGGCGAGTCCGCCCGGCCGGTCTCCGCCCGCTGGGAGGCCTACGCCCAGGTCGCCCGCATGCTGCGCGACCCCGACACCCTCACCCGCCTGCTCGCCTCCGGCGCCACGGTCGTCGTCCTCCCCCAGGACGTACCACTCGGCTCGGTCAGCTCCTTCACCGGCCTGCACGGACCCGACGGCCGCGGCCTGGACGACCTGCGCGGCGCCCAGAGCGGACTTGTCGCCGCCGTCGCCGAGGAAAACCTCCTCGGCGAGAACACCACCGTCGGACCCGTCCCCCACCAGCCCGAGGGCTACTCCTCCGCCACCCACGAAATCGCCCACCTCCTCCACACCACCGCCCTCACCGACACCGACCGCCACCTCATCCACCGCACCTTCCAGGCACGGCTGGCCGCCGGACCCGACGCCCCCTGGCCCGACGGCATCCGCCGCGACACATCGAACCGCGCGGCCGACAACTACTCCTCCACCGACGCATACGAGTACTTCGCCCAGCTCAGCAACGCCTACCTCGGCACCAACCACGGCCACGACACCACCACCGGCCGGCCCCGCAACAACGGCGCCGCCTGGGTCCGCGCCAACGAACCCGACCTCCTCCCCCTCCTCGAACGCCTCTACGGCACCGACCCACAACCCCCGCACCCCGCCACCGCCAACCCCGTCACCGCCACCACCACCGACAACGCCCGCTACGAAGCCTTCCGCGACTTCATGACCGGCATCGGCGAGGCAGTCGACGACGCACCGGCCGGTTCGCTCCCGGAGAGTTCCGCCACGAGCGCCCGCCCGGATCCCGCCACGGTGACCGGCACCACCGCACCACTGCACCCGGCGCCCGGCGAGCGGTCGGGCCGGATCACCCCGGAGGCGATGGAGGCCTACTACCGGGCCTACGCCGAGTTCTTCGACACCGACGACGCCGCCGTCGACTTCGCGAGCGGCTACTACGTCTTCGCCGGCTCGCAGACCGTCTTCACCGACCGGGTCGCGCTGCACGACGCCCTGCGGGACCAGATGGGGGCCTTCCACGCCGAACTGGTCCGCATCCGCGACGCCCAGGCCGCCGCGCCCACGCCGATGACCGCCGGCCCGGACGCCCCGCTGCGCCTCTACCGCAAGATGGCGACCGCGGAGGCACGGGTGTTCCTGGGCGCCCGCACCCCGCAGGCCGGCTTCAGGGCCGCGATGGCCCACAACGACAGCCGGCAGTACCGCAAGTTCTTCACCACCTCGCTCTCCCACACCGGCGCCTTCACCAACGACAACGCGGCGTCGGACGACGAGACGGTCGTCGAGTTCACCCTGCCCCAGGACGGCTACTGGCGTTTCGTCCGCGCCCACGGCGTCCCCAACCAGCAGACGGGCGCCTACCAGATCGCCGACTCCGCGCTCCTGCACCAGGAGCTGCTGCGCACCGGGGCCGCCGCCAACTTCCGGTCCCCGCAGGACGTCGACGCCGTGCTGACCGGGCGGACCCACCACAACGTCGGCATCGGACACGGCAACCAGAGCGAGTTCGCCCGGCTGGTGACCGGCGTGCGCGAGGTCTCCCCGGCCGAGGTCGACCAGGCCGTCCAGGAGGCCCGGGCCGCCGCCCGCGCGGCCCGCCGGCCGCTCGTGGACGTCCTGGTCCAGCAGCGCGTCGACGAGCTCCGCCGGCGTTCCGCCGTGCACCCCGCGCCGTCCGGCAGCCCCGACGGCCAGGTCCCCGGCCTGTGGCCGGCGCCCCTGTCCTCCTACGTCACCGGGTACGGCGCCGAGCACGACGGGCACGTGGGCCTCGTGCACGTCGAGCCGCTGCCCGCGCCCGTCGTCGACGGCCTGCACCGGCAGATCCTGACCGCGCTCGGCGTCACCGGTCCCGTGGCCGACGACCATCCGGTGCTGCTGCGACTGCGGTCCACGCTCACCGCGGAGAGGCTGGCCCGGGAGCTGCCGTACGTGCGCAGCAGCCGCGGCGCGCGGTTCACGGTCGAGCACGAGGGCCGGGAGCGGACCGTGGACGTACGGCTGGGTCTGCGGGACCCGGTCCGCTCCGGACGGTACGGCGCCCACAGCGTGCAGGACCCCGAGGCCCGTGTCGAACGGCGCGGCATCGGCAGCCAGGAGTCCGCCTCCACCAGCGGTTCCGGCACCCTCCGCACCGTCCCGGTGACCTGGACCGGCCTCTTCCCCCGGGACGCGGCCGGACCGCTGCGGCGGCTGGACGCCGCCCTGGCGCTCACGCTGACGCACAACCAGTACTCGGCGACCACGACCGTCACCCACGCGGTGCAGACGATGACCGCGCAGCGCAGCAGCGAGCTGTCGCAGCCGGTCGAGTTCGCCACCGTCTGGCAGGTCCGGGTCGATCCGCCGGCGCAGGCCCCGGCCGACGGCTGGGGCGCCGCCCGGACCCACGGACCGGTCACCGTCTGGTTCCCCGAGCACCTCGCCGCCGACCACGACGGCGAGCTCGCCGTCCCCGCCGGCCTGGACGACCTCCCGGTGTGGGGCGTGGACACCGTCCGCGAACCCGCACGCCTGCTGGCCGAGGTGCGGCGCGGCTACGCCACCGACCTCGCCCGGTTGTCGGACTCCTCCGCCCAGGAGCTGGAGGCCTTCCTGTCCGAGCCGATCCTGCGCGGCACCCTGCCCCTGCAGCGGAGCGGCGGCCTGTTCTCGCCGGTGCTGCTGGACCACGACGGCAACGCCATCGGCATGCTGAAGGTGACCACCGAGGTGGAGCCCGGCGACCCGACGCACCGCTCGCTCGACGGGAAGATCAACCTGGAGTCGCACCTGGCGCACTCCGTCAAGGTCGACAGCTCCGCCAAGCTCACCAGCGGCGCCGCCCTCGACGGCAGCTTCGGCCCCGCCTTCACCGGTGACCACGCTCCGGGGCACCCGGACGCGTCGTCGGTGGTGTCGGGCAGCCTGGCCGGCAAGGGCGGTCTCCAGTGGCAGACCAGCGCCTCGCTGTCGTCCGGCGGTTCGGCCACCATGACGCACTCCGTGCGCAGCAACCGCAGCCACCTCCTCGCCCCGGCGCGCGTCACCCACCGCGTCACCCTGATCAGGGCCCGCGGCGGCAGCACCACGCACCGGTTCGGCCCCTGGGACGACGGCATGCGCCTGCGGATCCTGTCCGACGCCGACGCACAGGGGATCGCGCATCCGCCGGGCTCCGCGCCGCGGCAGTTGCCCGAGGAGCTGGAGAACCTGCAGAGTCTCGGCATCTCCGCCGCTCCGCTGGAGGTCGCCGGCACGGAGCCGCTGTTCGAACGCGCCGAGGCGTGGCTGCGCCGGGAGGGTTTCCTGCCGCCGCTCGAAGCGGTGCCGGGCGCCCTGTTCGACGAGGCCGCCGTCCAGGCGCGGCTGGCCAACCTGCGGCGGTTCGAGCAGGCCCGCTCCGGCACGGGGCTGCGCGCCGCCACCGACGGCATGCTGGACGGCGGCCACGCGATGTGGTTCGACCTGCCGGACCGCACCGGCGGGACCCGCCGCGTCCAGCTGCGGCTGTCCGCGTTCCGCGACACCGGCCCCGGTCCCGCCACCGAGGCCCGGCACCGCAGGACCCTGCCGGACGTGCAGGTGATCGGCATCTCCTCGTTCTCCGTCGGCGGTATGGAGAGCAACGGCTACGCCTACGGCTGGCAGGCCGGCTTCGGCGGTGGCCCCGCCGGCCCGCTGGGCGACCGGACCCCGTGGACCCTGGGCGGCAGCGGCGACTACACGTACGCCCGTCGCACCAGCCATGCCTCCACCGTCGGTTCGGGCGTCAATCAGGACCAGTTCTTCATCGGCAGCGGTCAGCCCACCGAGGTCTTCGACGTGCCCGCGCAGTTCGCCCTCGACCTCTACGAGGGGCCGGGCGAGGACCCCGCGGTGCGCTTCGCCGATCCCGCCTCGCACCCCGACGCCGCCCCGGCGAAGCCCGCCGACATCGAGAGGCCGGCGGACCCCGTGGTTCCGGCCGTGCGGACCGTCGGCGGACACGTCACCCTCGCCGTGCCGCAGCACCGCACCCTCCCCGCCGGCACTCCGCGGCAGGCGCCGCCCGCCCACCGGGTGCGGGCCGTCGACGACACCGACCGTGCGCGTCTGGCGCTGACCGGCCCGGACGGCAAGCCCGTCGACGGCGTCGTGCGGCTGCCCGACGACGCCGTCCTGGACGTCGTCCGCGGCTCCGGCGCGATCCTCGACGCGTTCCGGCAGATCGTCACCAACACCTACCCCGGCCACCCCGAACAGGGACTGCTCGACACGGTGGGGCAAGCCGTCGCCGCGCATGTCCCGGGTGCCCTCGCCACGGTCGGCGACCGGGTGTCGGGGCTCCTCTCCGGCCCCGGCGCCACCGACCAGAGCGCACCGTTCACCGAGGTCCTGCGCGGCGCCATGGCTCCCGCCGCCCTGATCGGCCGCGGCCACCAGATCTTCAAGGGCGGGTACGTCGTCGAGGGGCTCACCCTGCCCGGCCTCGGCGCCGACCACGAGTTCTCCGTGGAGATCCAGGGCTACCTGCACGACGCCGAGCACCTGCACAGCGTCAAGCAGTACCTGGAGACCGACGTCGGCACCACCGACACCGCCCAGCAGCAGGTCACCACCGGCACGAGCCACCAGGGGGCGCTCAGCGCCACCACGCGGCAGATGCCCCCCGCGGCACCCGCGGGCACCCCGGCATCGGCACAGCAGCGTGCGTTCAACCCGTCCGCGCGGTACGCGTACGGCAGGCGCACCGACGAGACGCACACCCTCGGGTCCACCACCGCGGTGACCCGTACCCCGACGGAGAGCGGCGTCCAGCACCGCGTCCGCAGCGGTGCCACCCTCCTGGTCACCGTCCGGCACGGTCGCCGCAACCTGGTCGGCAACCTGCTCGGGGTGACCGGCGCCGACCCGGTCACCGTCGCCGTGGACCTGCCCCGCGGCGCCCAGTTCCTGCTCAGTGACCAGCAACTGGCGCGTGACGCCTCGTGGTTCACCGGTCTCGGCACGCTCGCCCCGCCCGGCCTGCCGGAGCCGACGCTGCCCCTGCCGGACCGTTTCGCCCGCACCCGGGAACCCGGTTACGCCGGTGTCCTGTCGGTCAAGCAGCTCGGCGACGACGGCAACGAACGGCGCGACCGGGTGCGTGCCGAACTGACCGCCCTCGTCGAGCGCGAGGCCCCCGGCTCCACCGTCCCCGGACACGCCTCCTACCTGCCGGGCGTCGCGGCGCGGATCGCCGACCTGACCACCGCGACCGCCCTGCGTGCCCTCCCCGGCCGCGGACCCCGCGGCGTGCAGCGGTTCCACTTCCGGCATCTCGCCAAGGGCGGTGCCCGGCTGGTCGAGGTCGAGCTGAGCGCCCGGCCCCGCCAGGACACCGACGGGCTGCGCACCGTACGCGGACGGCCCGCGGGCAGCGGCACAGGACAGGAACAGGTGCACACCCACGCCCCCGCCAACACCTCCGACTCCGTCGCGCACACCCGCCGGCACGCCGTCGCCTTCAACCCGACGGCCCGCTACCTCCGCCCCACCGACGACACGCGCACCGACCGCACCGGCCCCGCCCTGGGATTCAGCACCACCCGCACCGACACGGGCAGGACCGCCGAGAGCGGCGAGGACCGCTTCTGGCTGCGCACCGACAACGCCGCCGACTTCGAGGTCGACTACGAGTACACCGCCACCGTCCGCTCCGAACTGGTCGCGGAATGGCCCCTCGACGTGCCCGGCGGCGTCATCGAGGCCGGTGTGCTCGCCTGGTACGACGAGAACGTCACCCTCGGCACCTGGCTCGACCGCGTCCTGCACGGCCGGCCCGCCGCCGCGGCGACGGTGCCCGCCCGCGTCACGCTGCGCTTCACCGGCAGCGAGGCGGCCGACCCCGTGACGCCGCCCCGGCCCACCCCACCCTCCGTGTCGGCCGTGCATCCCCTGCTGACCCCGCCGACGACCGCCGGTCAGCCGCACCTCGCCGACGGCATGCCGATCGTGCCGACCGGCCCCACCCCGGTCTTCCACTTCAACGGGTACGCCGAACTCGCCGAGGCCCTCGCCACCGTCGCTCCCCGGACCACCGCCCACTGGCAGGCCACTTCGGTGTCCGGCTCCGCGGAGGGCGCCGCCGTCCGCATCGGCGAACTCATCCAGGCCGGCACCATCAGCCTCGACGCGCCGCGCTCCGCCGGGATCACCCGGACCCTGCCGGGCGCGTACCCCGAGCCTCTCGAGTCCGACGATCCGCCGAGGCTGCACATCGAACTGCGCAACCCGCGCCGTGTCACCGACGCCGGTGACGTCGCCCTGGACCGGCTGCGGCTGCCGACGACCGCCGCGACCACCTCGCTCGTCGCCGGATCCGCTCCCGCCGGCGCCCTGCAGATGGCCTACGAGACGTCCGGCGGCCAGGTCCTGGGCACTGGTGTCCCCCTGATCAGCCGGCAGCCGGTCACCCAGGGACAGGTCTCCGCCACCGCGGCGACCCGCCGCGAGTGGTTCAAGACCGGCGGCACCGCTCTGCCCGCCGAAGGGCGGGGCACCCGCAGCCACGAGACCATGGCGGACGTCGTCATCACCGTCAGCGGCCCCGAGGGCACGCTGTACGTGACCGGCAGCGCCGAACTCCGCCTGACCGAACGCGACGTGCTCGGCCACGGCATCACCGACGCCCGCACCGATCCACGCGTGTACGACCTGCGCTCACTGCTGGCCGGTCAGTCGGCGGCCGACCTGCGGGACTGGACCACCCATCCCCTCGGCGACCTGCCGCGGGCGCTGGCCGACGGGCTGCACCCGGGCGATCCCGCCGCCCAGCTCTGGCTCGCCGTCGGACCCGACCTGGACGGTGCCCTGCTCGCCCGCGCCCTGTACGCGGCCTCGCGGACCGCCGTCCTCGCCGACCGGCCCGTGGAACTGGTGCTGCGCACCGACGAGGGGCTGCGGCACTGGGGGTTCACACCGGACGGCGCCCTGCACAGCACCGACGCCGGCACCCTCGACGCCTGGACCAACCTCGACGCCCGGATCACCGCCCACGCGGACGCGGTCCGCGCCCAGCGGGAGGCACGGCAGCGGGAGATCGACCTGCGCGGACCGCAGGCCGAGGCCCGCACCGCGCTCGACACCGCCGAACAGGAGGTCGCCGCTGCCGCAACCGCGCGGCGGGAGGCCGCCGACGCGCTGACCCGCGCCGAGGAAGCGGTCATCACGACCCGGTCGGAGCGGGACACCGCCGAGTCGGAACGCGACCACTGGCAGCAGGAGGCCCGCCGGCTCGGCGACACCCTCCTCGACCTGCCGCGCCGGATCAGCGAGGCGGGCAAGCGCGCCACCGCCGCATCCGGCGAGGTCCGCGCCACGGACGCCGTGCTGGAGCACATCGCCCGCCAGGAACAGGGCACCGTCCCCGAGGCCCGGGCCCGCGAGGCCCGCGAACGCTCGGCCAGGGCGCACTCCCGGCTGCGGGCCGCCCGCGAGGAGGTCGACGGGCTGCGCGCCGACCAGGAGCGGGTTCAGGGTGAACTCGACGCGGCCAGGCGGAAGGCCCAGGACGCCGCCGGCCGCCTCCCGGCGCTGGAGAAGACGCTCGCCGACGCCGAGAGCGCCGCCGAGGACGCCGCTGCCGCGCTCACGGACGCCACCGGGCGTCTGGACGGGGCCACCCGGCACCGCGACGACCGGCGTGCGCGTCTGCGGGCGCTGAACCGGTCCGTCGTCGAAGCGCTCAAGGAGCAGTCCGAACAGGCCGCCGTCCAGTCCGACGCCCGGCTGAGGCTGCCCGGCCTCGCCCTGGCCGTGCGCGACGCCCGGCAGACCACCGCCGAGGGGCTGGTCAGCGTTCCGCTGTCGTCGCTGGCTTCCGTCCCGGCGCAGCGGCCGGGACGGAAGCCGGCGCTCACCGTGCCGAAGACCGCTGCGCGCACCGCCCCGGCGGAGCGGAAGCCGGCCGCCTCACCGAAGGCCGGGGTACCGAAGGCCGGGATGCCGAAGGCCGGGGGGAGCAAGACCGCGCCGAAGCCGGCCGCGCCGAAGGGGAAGGGCGGGCACGGGCCTCAGGGGCAGGCCGGGGGCGGCGGCAAGTCCGGCTCCGGAGCCGCCGGGAAGGGCACGCACAGCTCGGCCGCGCCCCCGGCCACCGGGCGACTCCTGCGCACGGTCGCGAACGGCGAATGCCTGCTTCACGCCGTCCTCGGCAGCGCACCGCGCGTGGTCCGTGACCACGTCCCCGGACTGGCGACGTCCCACCCCGATGTCTTCGACTGGCTCTCGGACACCGCGCGCGTCCGCGCCGCCCTCGCCCGCCGGGCCCAGGGGTACGGCGAGACCGGCACGTTGCCGGCGGACCCCCTGGTCGACGCGGCCGTCGCCGCTCTGCGCGGCCACGTCGCGAGCTACCTCCGCCAGGCCGGTCCCGCCCGCACCGTCCCGTACGAGGTCACCGGTCAGCTGCGGCAGTCCACCCTCCAGGAGTTCGCGGACCACCTGAGGGATCCCGACACGGACCGCACCGACCTGCTCGAGCTGGCGCGCCGGCACGGGCTCGGCGACCGCAACGCCCTGTCCGGTCTCTCGGACGACGACCTGAGGGACAGGCTCGCGGCCGCGTACCCGACCAGTACCGCCCCGATGAGCCGGGACGAGTGGGACAACCTGCTGCAGGCCGTGGAGGACTGGGGCGACAGCTGGGCGACCCCCTTCGGCGAGGCGTTCCTGCCGCTGACCGCGCACGCGCTCGGCGTCACCTTCGACGTCGCCCGCGCCTATCCCGACGGCCGCACCGAAGTGGTCTCGCACCACGGCCCCCAGGCCGCCGGTACGAACGGTGTGGAGATCTACTACAACGGCGTCGACCACTACAGCGCCAGCGACGCCGTACCGGCCGGTGCGGGTGCGGAGTCCGATGGTGGCGTCGTGGTGCACGCGGCTCCGTCGGGCCGGCTGACGCCCGAGGTGACGGCGAGACTGTACCGGGCGTACGCGGATTACCTGTTCGGGGCGGGTCAGGACGCGCAGGACTTCGCCAGCGTGTTCTACGCGTTCGTCGACGAGCAGGACGTGGTCACCACCGAGCTGGCACGCCACCGCGGACTGCGTCCGCAGATGGAACGCTTCCACGACGAGCTGACGGCCCTGCGGGCGGAGCGCGCGGCGGCGCCGACGCCGATCACGCGGGGGTCCGGGGAGCCGATGCGGCTGTACCGGAAGATGTCGCGGGGCGAG
>NZ_JBSFVZ010000050.1:0-6623 GCF_053592575.1 Streptomyces sp. NPDC002640
CGGAACAACGCCACCTCGAACGCGAACAACCCCGGCTGCGTGAACCCCGTCTCATGCACCCGCTCACCACCCAGCGCCTCGGCCAGCGGCACCTCAAGCAAACCCTCGAAAGCCCGGACGACCTCGTCGAACGCCTCCGCGAACACCGGGAACGACGCATACAAACCACGCCCCATCCCCACCCGCTGAGACCCCTGACCCGTGAACAGGAACGCCAACCGCCCACCAGCCGAGGGACGAGCGATGGCGGAATCCAGGGCGACGCATTCGCTGCTGCCGTCGTGCGCGAGCGCAGCCAGAGCGTCGAGTCCGGCCTCGCGGGAGGGCGCCGCGACGACCGCCCGGTGCCTCAGCCGGCTGCGAGTCGTGGCCAAGGAGAGTCCCGCGTCCGTCGGACTCACGTCCGGGGCACCGATGAGGAATTGCCGCAGCCGGTCTCCCTGCTCACGGAGTGCGGCCATGTTTTTCGCCGAGAGGGACCACAGGACGGGTCCCGTCGAGTGTTCCTGTGGGGAGGCCGGGACCGCCGGTTCGGGGGCCTGTTCCAGGATCACGTGGGCGTTGGTGCCACTGATGCCGAACGAGGACACCGCGGCGCGGCGCGGGCGGTCGAGCTCGGGCCACTCCCGCTGCTCGGTCAGCAGTTCCACCGCCCCCGCCGACCAGTCCACGTGCGGCGACGGCTCGTCCACGTGCAGCGTCTTCGGCAGCACACCCCGCTGCAGCGCGCCCACCATCTTGATCACACCGCCCACACCCGCGGCCGCCTGGGCGTGACCGATGTTGGACTTCAGCGAACCCAGCCACAGAGGCCGGCCCTCCGGCCGGTCCTGCCCGTAGGTCGCCAGCAGCGCCTGCGCCTCGATCGGGTCACCCAACCGCGTACCGGTCCCGTGCGCCTCGACCACATCCACGTCCGCAGGCACGAGCCGCGCGTTCGCCAGCGCCTGCCGGATCACCCGCTCCTGCGACGGACCGTTCGGCGCCGTCAACCCGTTGCTCGCACCGTCCTGGTTGACCGCACTCCCCCGCAACACAGCCAGCACCCGATGCCCGTTGCGCTCCGCGTCCGACAACCGCTCCAGCAGGAGGAGACCCACGCCTTCGGCCCAGCCCGTGCCGTCCGCGTCCGCCGAGAACGCCTTGCACCGGCCGTCGGCGGACAGACCCCGCTGCCGGCTGAACTCGAGCAGCAGCATGGGTGAGGCGAGGACGGCCACGCCACCGGCGAGGGCGAGCGAGCACTCGTCGTTGCGCAGGGCCTGGGCCGCGAGGTGCAGGGCGACGAGCGACGACGAGCACGCCGTGTCCACCGTCACCGCCGGGCCCTCCAGTCCGAAGACGTAGGAGAGGCGCCCGGAGGCGATGCTCATGGCGTTGCCGGTCATGAAGTGGCCTTCGTAACCGGGGGGTGCCTGCTGCGCGCCGGGCGCGTAGTCCTGGGCGACGGCTCCGGCGAAGACGCCGGTGCGGCTGCCGCGCAGGCTGGCCGGATCGATACCGGCCCGTTCGAACGTCTCCCACGCCGTCTCCAGCAGCAGCCGCTGCTGCGGGTCGGTCGTCAGGGCCTCGCGCGGGGACATCCCGAAGAACTCGGCGTCGAACTCGCCCGCCGTCTGCAGGAATCCGCCGTGCCGGGTGTAGGTCGTGCCCTCCCGGTCGGGATCGGCGTCGTAGAGGCTCTCCAGGTTCCAGCCGCGGTTCCTCGGGAGCTCCCCGACGGCGTCGGTGCCGGAGGTGACCAGCTCCCACAGGTCCTCCGGCGACTCCACCCCACCCGGGAAGCGGCACGCCGTCCCGATGATCGCGATCGGCTCGTGGGGGCGGGCCTCCAGTTCCTCGATGCGGGCTCGGGCCTTCTGCAGGTCGGCCGTGACCCACTTGAGGTAGTCGAGCAGCTTTTCCTCCTTGGAGGCACCGGCGGAGGCCGGAGCGCTCGTGGGAGGGGAGCCGTTGGTGTTCGTCATGCGTACCGACCTCCATGGACGGTTCGGTGCTGCGAGGCGCGGATCAGTGGTTCGAGGTCCGGCCGAGTTCCTTGTCGATGAAGTCGAAGATCTCGTCGCTGGTCGCCGAGGCGATCCGGCTCGTGTCGTCCTGCTGAGCGGCGGAGCCGGTGCGCTGCTGGTTCCAGGTCGTCAACAGGTTCTGCATGCGTGCGGCGACGGTCGCGTGCAGGTCGTCGTCCGTACCGGTCCGGCCGCCAAGGGACGCCAAGGCGGCCTCCAGGCGGTCGAGTTCGGCGAGCAGCGCGGTGTGTCCGGTGGTGTCCTCGGCTTCCGGCTCCTCAGGGGCCAGCAGGGAGTGCAGCTGTTCGGCGAGCGCGGCCGGGGTCGGGTGGTCGAAGACGAGGGTCGCGGGCAGGCGCAGCCCGGTCGCCGTGTTGACCCGGTTGCGCAGTTCCACGGCCGTCAGCGAGTCGAAGCCGCTTTCCCGGAAGGACCGGTCGAGGTCCAGCGCGTCCGGCGAGGAGTGGCCGAGCACCGCGGCGACCTGGTCCCGTACGAGGCCGAGCAGCAGACGCCGTCGTTCGTCGGCGGGGAGACCGGACAGCCGCTCGCGCAGTGATGTCCGGTCCGCTCGGGCTCCTCCGGCGGCGGCGCGGCGGACCGGCTTGCGCACGAGCCTCCGGAACAGCGTGGGTAGGTCCTGCACGTCGGCGAGGGCACTCAGGACGGCGAGGTCGAGGGGGGCAGGAACCAGCGCGGGCCGCTCGGCGGCGCGCGCGGCGTCGTACAGGGAGAGGCCCCGTGCCGACTCGATCGTGACGAGGCCGCCGCGCCGGATGCGGGCGAGGTCGGCGTCGTCGAGCTGCCCCGTCATGCCGCCCGCCTGGTGCCACAGGCCCCAGGCGAGTGAGGTGGCGGGCAGGCCCTGGGCATGGCGGTGGGCGGCCAGCGCGTCCAGTGAGGCGTTGGCGGCTGCGTAGTTGGCCTGTCCGGCGCCTCCGAGCGTCGCGGACACGGAGGAGAACAGGATGAACTCGGCGAGGTCGTCGCCGCGTTCGCGGGTGAGCTGGTGAAGGATCCACGCCGCGTCGGCCTTGGGGCGCAGGACCGAGTCGAGGCGTTCCGGCGTCAGCGACTCGACCGTGCCGTCGTCGAGGACGCCCGCGGTGTGGACCACCGAGGTCAGAGGATGGTCCTGGGGGATCTTTTCGAGCAGGGCGCGGATGGCGTCGGCGTCGGTGATGTCGCAGGCGGCGACGGAGATGGTGGCGCCCAGTGCCTCCAGTTCGTGCCGCAGATCCGCCGCGCCCGGCGCGTCGGGACCACGCCGGCTGGCGAGGAGCAGACGGCGGGCGCCGTGCTCGGTCACCAGGTGGCGGGCGACGAGGGCTCCGAGGGAACCCGTGCCCCCGGTCACCAGGATGGTGCCGTCGGGGTCGGGAGCCGTCGGGACGGTCAGCGCGATCTTGCCGACGTGGCGTGCCTGGCTGAAGAACCGGAACGCCTCGGGGGCCTGCCGCACGTCCCAGACGGTGACGGGCGGAGGCGTGATGATTCCTCGGGCGAAGAGATCCATCAAGTCGGTGAGCATCCGCTGGATGCGGTCCGCTCCGGCGTCCGCGTGCAGATCGAAAGCCGTGTACCGCACGCCCGGGTGGTCGTCCGCCACGGCCTGCGGGTCACGGATGTCGGTCTTGCCCATCTCCAGGAAGCGGCCGCCGCGCGGCAGCAGTCGCAGTGAGGCGTCGACGAATTCGTGGGCCAGCGAATCGAGCACCACGTCCATGCCCGCGCCGTCCGTGGCGCCCATGAAGGCCCGCTCGAAGTCCAGGGTGCGGGAGGAGGCGATGTGCGCGTGGTCCAGGCCGAGGCCGCGCAGGGTGTCCCACTTGCCGGGGCTCGCCGTGCCGAAGACCTCCAGGCCCCAGTGACGGGCCAGCTGCACGGCCGCCGTGCCGACGCCGCCGGCCGCCGCGTGCACGAGCAGCCGCTGGCCCGGGCGGACCTCGGCCAAATCGCGCAGCCCGTAGTAGGCGGTGAGGAACACGACGGGGACGACCGCCGCCTGCGCGTAGGTCCAGCCTGCCGGGACCGGCGCCGCCAGGCGGTGATCGGTGACGGCGACGGGGCCCGCGCCACCGGGGAAGAGGCCCAGGACGCGGTCGCCGGGGGCGAACCCGGTGACGCCGGGCCCGACCTCGGTGACCACACCCGCGGCCTCGCTGCCGATGAGCGCGTCCCCCGGGTAGACGCCCAGAGCGATGAGCACGTCGCGGAAGTTGAGGCCCGCGGCACGGACCGCGATACGGATCTGCCCCGCCTCGAGCGTTCCGGTCGCCTCGGGGCACGGCACCAGGGCGAGATGATCGAGGGTTCCCTTGGCCGTGACGTCCAGACGCCATGCGCCGGTGCCGGACGGCGGAACGAGTACCTGGTCGGAGGCGCCCGCCCCCGCCCGCACCAGCCCAGGCGCGTACAGCGTGCCCTCGCGCACGGCCAGTTCGGTGTCTGTCACCCCGGCGGAGATCGCCGCGACCGCGGCAGGCAGCGCACGCAGCGACTCCTCACGCCCGTCGACGTCCACCACGGCGATCCTGCCGGGGTGCTCGGAAGCGGCCGAGCGCAGCAGCCCGTGCAGCGCAGCCCCCGCGAGCCCGTCGATCCGCTCGCCCGGGCGGGCCACGACGACGCCCTCGGTCACCACGACCAGGCGGGCCGCTGCGAGGGTGTCCGCCTCCAGCCACCGCTGGACGAGGTCCAGGCCGGCCGCGGTGAGCGCGCGGATCTCGCCGGGGGCGTCCGCCGCCTCTCGGACGGCTTCCCCGTCGCCGCCGAGGAAGACGAGCACGGCGTCGGGAGTGCGGGGGGCACCCGCTGCGAGGAGGGCGGCCAGGTCGGCGTACACGGGGGTCCCTTCCGCCGCGAGGCCGTACGGGTCCGCGCCCACGATCACCCGCGTGACCTCGTCGCCCCGCGAGCCGCCGGCCGCCGCCACGGGCGTCCAGTCGACCGCGAACAGTCCGTCCACGGCGGGGGTACGCGCGGCGGTCAGCTGTTCCACCGCGATGGGCCGCAGGGTCAGTGAGCCGATGGCGGCCACTGGTGCGCCCGTGGCGTCGGCGAGCCGCATGGTCACCTGGTCGGGGCCCGCGGACGCGAGGTGGACCCGCAGCGTGGAGGCTCCCGTCGCGTACAGCTCCACGTCGTTCCAGCTGAACGGCAGCCGCGCTCCCCCGTCGAGGAACTCCCCGAAGCCCATGGAGTGCAGTGCGGCGTCCAACAGCGCCGGGTGCAGACCGAACCGTCCGGGCGCCGCCGAGTCCCCGACACGCCTGACTCCTTGCTCCGGCATGCTCACCTCGGCGAACACGTCGTCACCGCGCCGCCAGGCGGCGGTCAGTCCTTGGAAGACGGGACCGTATTGGTAGCCCTCGTCGGCGAGACGGCCGTAGAGACCCGCCAGTTCCTCCGGGTCCACCGGCTCGGCCCCCTCCGGCGGCCACACCTCCCATGCCGCGGCCGTCCGGGCGGTCTCCGCAGAGTCCGGTACGACGGTCCCCGTGGCGTGACGGACCCAGGCCCGCTCGTCAAGAAGGTCGTCCACCGCCCCTCCGCCTTCGATGCGGGTATGGACAGCCACGGACCGGCCACCGGACGCGTCGGCGGCGTCGACCGTGATCCTCAGCTGCACGGCTTCGCCGGCCGGGATGTGCAGGGGCGCTTCGAGGGTCAATTCCTCGACACGCTCGCAGCACGCATGCCGCGCGGCGTGCAGGGCGAGTTCCACGAACGCCGCGCCGGGCAGGATGACCGTCCCCGCGACCGCGTGGTCGGCGAGCCAGGGGTGGCTGTGCAGGGACAGCCGTCCGGTGAACACGAGACCGCCGGTGTCGGGCAGTTCGACAGCCGCGCCGAGAAGCGGATGCCCGGCGTCACCCAGCCCGGCGGAGGCCACGTCTGTCACCTGGCCGGTGCCGTCGAGCCAGTAGCGCTCGCGCTGGAAGGGGTAGGTGGGCAGGTCGACGATCCGGGCGTCCGGGCCGTGGACCGCCTGCCAGTCGATGGCGGTGTCGGTGGTGACGAAGAGTCCCCCGACGGCGTGGAGGACGGCCACGTCCTCCGCACGGTCCTTGCGGACGGACGGCACGCAGACGGCGTCGTCGCCCAGGGCGGTCCGGGTGAGCGCGGTCAGCGTCGCGTCCGGACCGATCTCGACGAAACGCGACACCCCAAGACCCTGCAGGGCCCGCACGGCATCGTGGAAACGGACCGCCCGACGCGCATGCGACACCCAGTAGTCCGGCGACGACAACTCTTCGACCGAAGCGACCTCACCGGTCAGCGTCGACACCAACGTGATCACCGGCGTGCGGAAGGTGACTCCCTCGGCGACCGTGCGGAACTCGGCCAGCATCGGCTCCATCAACGGCGAATGAAACGCATGACTCACCACCAACCCACGCGTCCGCACACCCTGTCCGGTCAGTTGCGACGCCACCTGCGCGACCGCGTCCGCAGCGCCGGAGACCACCACGGAGGCCGGGCCGTTGACCGCGGCCAGCGACACCCGCTCCTCAACACCTTCCAGCAGCGGCCCCACCACGTCCTCACCGGCCTGCACCGCCAGCATCGCGCCGCCAGGCGGCAACGCCTGCATCAGCCGGCCACGCGCCG
>NZ_JBSFVZ010000051.1:0-5939 GCF_053592575.1 Streptomyces sp. NPDC002640
GCGATGCTGGCGGTGCAGGCCGGTGAGGACGTGGTGGGGCCGCTGCTGGAAGGTCTCGAGGAGCGGGTGTCGCTGGCCGCGGTCAACGGCCCGGCTTCCGTGGTGGTCTCCGGCGCTGCGGACGCGGTCGCGCAGGTGGCGTCGCGGCTCACGGAACAGGGTGTGCGGACGCGTGAGTTGGTGGTGAGTCATGCGTTCCATTCGCCGTTGATGGAGCCGATGCTGGCCGAGTTCCGCACGGTCGCCGAGGGAGTCACCTTCCACACGCCGGTGATCACGCTGGTGTCGACGCTGACCGGTGAGGTGGCCTCCGCGCAGGAGCTTGCCTCACCGGACTACTGGGTGTCGCATGCGCGTGGGGCGGTCCGTTTCCACGATGCCGTGCGGGCCCTGCAGGGTCTTGGGGTGTCGCGTTTTGTCGAGATCGGTCCGGACGCGACGCTGACCGCGCTCACCCGGACCGCCCTGGGCGACGATGTCGTCTGCGTGCCGTCCGTCCGCAAGGACCGTGCGGAGGACCTGGCCGTTCTGCAGGCGCTGGGTCTCGTCGGTGACGAGGCCGGTGTGGACTGGCGTGCCGTCCACGGCCCGGACGCCCGGATCGTCGACCTTCCCACCTACCCCTTCCAGCGCGAGCGCTACTGGCTCGACACCCCCGTCGGCCCCGGCGACACCGCCGGGCTCGGCCTGGCCGACGCGGACCATCCGTTGCTCGGCGCGGCCGTGGAGCTCGCCGGCGGTCAGGGGCACGTCTTCACGGGACGGCTGTCCCTGCACAGCCACCCCTGGCTGGCCGACCACGCGGTCGCGGGGACGGTCATCCTGCCCGGCGCGGCGTTCGTGGAACTCGCCCTGCACACCGGTAACCGTGTCGGGCACACGGTTCTGGAGGACCTGACGCTCGAGGCGCCGCTCGTCATACCGGAGAACGCCACCGTCCGCCTCCAGGTGTCGGTCGGCGACCCCGACGACTCCGGGCGCCGGCAGGTCGCCGTGCACTCGCGCCCCGACGGCACGGACACCGACGAGCAGCTCTGGACCCGGCACGCCGTCGGCGCCCTGCTGCCGCAGCCCGCGGACACCCCGGCGGACGACGCGGCGGAGAGGCTGGGCGGCGTGTGGCCGCCGGCCGGGGCGGAAAGTGTCGCCGTGGAGGAGCTGTACGAGCGGCTCGGCGCGAAGGGGTACGGGTACGGTCCGGCGTTCCTCGGGCTGCGCGCGCTCTGGAGGCTCGGCGAGGACCTCTACGCCGAGGTCGCACTGCCCGACGGAGCGTCCACAACCGACGGCCCGGCCACCGAAGCGGCGCACTGCGGGGTGCACCCGACCCTGCTGGACGCCGCCCTGCACCCGCTGGGACTGGTCCCTGCGGACGATGCCGGGGACGAGCAGGCGAACGGTGACCTGCGGCTGCCGTTCGCCTGGTCGGGAGTGCGGCTCCACTCCGTGGGAACAACCGGTCTCCGGGTGCTGATCTCGCCCACGGGCCGGGACAGCGCGCGGCTGGCGCTCGCCGACCCGCAAGGGAACCCGGTGGTCACCGTGGAGTCCTTGGTCCTCCGCCCCTTCGACGCGGCCCAGGCCCTCGCGGGCCACGGCCGGGGCCACGACACGCTGTTCACCGTGGACTGGACGCCCGTGCACCACGCCACGGGCTCGTCCGCGACCTCCGCAGCGGCCGCGACCTCCGCGGTGGTGATCGGCGGCGACCGGGCCGGTGTCGACTGGCCCACCGCCGAGGCCTACGCCGACCTCGACGCGCTGCTCGCCGCCGTCGGCGACGACGCGGCACCGGACATCGTCGCCGTCTGCCTGGCGACCACGGACACGGCGGACATCGCCGCGGAGGCGCACCACGCCGCGCGGGACGCTCTCGCGCTGGTCCGGAAGTGGCTGGCCGCGGACGCACTCCACGACACGCCGCTCGTGGTGGTGACCCGGGGCGCGGTAGCCGCACGGATCGAGGAGGGCGTCCCGGACCTCGCCGTTTCGCCGGTGTGGGGGCTGCTGCGCAGTGCCCAGTCGGAGCACCCCGGCCGCTTCGTCCTGCTGGACATGGACGTGGACGTGGACGGGGACGGGGACGGGGCGGAAGGAGAGCGTGCCGCCGAGGGCAGGTGCACCGCCGTGGTGCCGGTGCTCACCGGGGACAGCCTCGTCACGGCCGTCGCCACGGGCGAGCCGCAGCTCGCGCTGCGCGACGGGGTACTCCTCGCGCCGCGCCTCGTACGCGCCGCCGACGCGGCGACCCGGCACGTCGAGCCCTCGGCGCCGGCCGGTACGGGCTCGCCGCTCGACCCCGCGGGCACGGTGCTGGTCACCGGCGGCACCGGGGCACTCGGCGCCCTGGTCGCCAGGCACCTCGTGACCCGTCACGGTGTCAGGAACCTGCTGCTGACCAGCCGCAGGGGCCTCGCCGCGGACGGCGCGGGCCGGCTCGCCGAGGAACTGTCCGCGCTCGGCGCGCAGGTGACCGTCGCGGCCTGCGACGCCGCCGACCGCGACGCACTGGCGGCGCTGCTGGACGGCATCCCCGAGGCGCACCCGCTGACGGCCGTGGTGCACACCGCGGGCGTGACCGACGACGGGGTGGTGGAGTCCCAGACCGCCGAACGCCTGGCAACCGTGCTGCGGCCGAAGGTCGACGCCGCCTGGAACCTGCACGAGCTGACCAGGGAGCGCAAGGTCGCGGCGTTCGTCCTGTACTCGTCGTTCGCCGGCACCGTGGGCAACGCCGGGCAGACCACCTACGCGGCGGGCAACGCCTTCCTGGACGCGCTCGCGCACCACCGCCGTGCCCTCGGACTGCCGGCGGTCTCGCTGGCCTGGGGCCTGTGGGCGGGGGAGAGCCGGATCACCGACACGCTCGGCGAGGCCGACCGGGCCCGGCTGCACCGCAGCGGCGTGGCGGCCCTGTCCAAGGAGGAGGGGCTGACCCTCTTCGACACGGCACTGGCCTCCGACGCGGCGCTTTCCGTCCCCGTACGCCTGGACCTCGGCGCTCTCCGCGCGAAGGCGACGGCCGGGGAACTGCCCGCGCTGTACCGGGGCCTGGTCGGGACTCGCGTGCGCAGGGCGGCCGCCGCTCCCGTCGACGCGTCGGAGGCCCTCCGCAGGCGGCTGCGGGCGGCCGACGGCGACGCCAAACGGCAGCGGATCCTGCTCGACACCGTACGCGCCGAGGCCGCGGCCGTCCTCGGCCATGGCGCGCCGGCCGCGGTCGAGACCGGCCGGGGATTCCTCGACATGGGTTTCGACTCGCTCACCGCCGTCGAACTCCGTAACCGCCTCGGCGCCGTCACCGGTCTGCGGCTCTCCACGACCCTGGTCTTCGACCATCCGACGCCGAGCGCCCTCGCCGCCCACCTCCACGCCGAGTTGGACGAGGGCCCCGCCGGGTCCGCGCCGACCGCCCTCGGCCCGCTCGACGAACTGGAGGCCGAGCTGCCGCGCATCGCCGCCGACGACGAACTGCGCGCGCGGCTGCGGCAGCGGCTGGAGCTGTTCCTGGAACAGCTCACCACCGCCGGAGGCCCCGGCACCACGGAGGGCGGGCTCGCGGACCGGCTCGACGACGCGTCCGACGACGAGATCTTCGACTTCATCGACAGCGAGCTGGCCTGACAGGCCCACGCACCTTCTGACATCCCTGCGTTATCGAGAGGCTGGCGACGAGACATGGCCAACGAGGACAAGCTCCGTGACTACCTGAAGCGGGTGACGGCCGACCTGACCAAGGTCCGCCGCCGTCTTCAGGAGGTCGAGTCCGGCAGGACGGAGCCGATCGCGATCGTGGGGATGGCGTGCCGGTACCCGGGTGGGGTGGAGTCGCCGGAGGACCTGTGGGAGCTGGTGACGGCCGGTCGGGACGCGATCTCCGGTTTCCCGGAGGACCGCGGCTGGGACCTGGAGCGGTTGTACGATCCGGACCCGTCGCAGGCGGGTACGTCGTACGCGCGTCACGGTGGTTTCCTGCACGAGGCGGCGGAGTTCGACGCGGAGTTCTTCGGTCTGTCGCCGCGTGAGGCGCTGGCGACGGACCCGCAGCAGCGGCTCCTGCTGGAGACGGCCTGGGAGACGTTCGAACGGGCCGGCATCGACCCCGAAGCACTCAGGGGATCCCGCACGGGAGTCTTCGCCGGTGTCATGTACAACGACTACGCCTCCCGCATGCAGCCGATGCCGGAGGAGTTCGAAGGCTACGTCGGCAGCGGCAGCGCGGGCAGCATCGCCTCCGGCCGCATCTCCTACACGTTCGGCCTCGAGGGCCCGGCCGTCAGCGTCGACACGGCGTGCTCGTCGTCGCTCGTCGCCGTGCACCTCGCGGCCCAGTCCCTGCGCAACGACGAGTGCTCGCTCGCCCTCGCCGGTGGCGTGACGGTGATGGCGACCCCCAACACCTTCGTCGAGTTCAGCCGGCAGCGGGGTCTGTCCGCCGACGGCCGGTGCAAGGCGTTCTCGGCGGACGCGGACGGCACCGGCTGGGGCGAAGGCGTGGGCCTGCTCCTGCTGGAGCGGCTGTCCGACGCCCGGCGCAACGGCCACCAGGTGCTCGCGGTGCTCCGGGGGAGCGCCGTCAACCAGGACGGGACGAGCAGCCAGCTCACGGCGCCGAACGGTCCGTCCCAGGAACGGGTGATCCGGCAGGCCCTGGCCGGCGCCCGCCTCACCCCCTCGGACGTGGACGCGGTCGAGGCGCACGGCACCGGTACCCGGCTGGGTGACCCGATCGAGGCACGGGCACTGCTGGCGACCTACGGGCAGGACCGGCCGGAGGACCGGCCCCTGTGGCTGGGCTCGCTGAAGTCCAACATCGGTCACACCCAGGCCGCCGCCGGCGTCGCCGGCGTCATCAAGATGGTCGAGGCGATGCGCCACGGCCTGCTGCCCCGAACCCTCCACGTGAACGAGCCCTCCCCGCACGTCGACTGGTCCTCCGGAGCGGTGGAACTCCTCACGGAACCCGTGCGGTGGCCCGAGGTGGACCGGCCGCGCCGCGCCGCGGTGTCCTCGTTCGGCATCAGCGGGACGAACGCGCACGTGATCCTGGAGCAGGCCCCGGCCTCCGACCCGGCGGACGAGCCGCGCCCCGACGACGAGAAGCCGTCCCCGTCCGTCGTCCAACCCACCGGGACCCCGACGACCTGCTCCTCCTGGCCTCTCTCCGCCCGGAGCGAGGAAGCCCTGCGCGCCCAGGCCGAGCGGCTGCTGGCGCGCGTCGAGGCCGAGCCGCGCCTGCGTCCCGCCGAGGTCGCGCGGGCCCTCGCCACCACCCGCACCGCATTCGACCACCGCGCGGCGATCACCGCGAACACCCCGGACGAGTTCCGGACCGCGCTGCGCGCCCTCGCCCTCGGCGAGACCGCACCCGGACTCGTCCGTGGCACCGTCAACGGCTCCTCCGACGTCGTCTTCGTGTTTCCGGGTCAGGGGTCGCAGTGGGTGGGGATGGCGGTGGAGTTGTTGGACTCCAGTGCGGTGTTCCGGGAGAGCGTGGCGGAGTGTGAGGCGGCGTTGTCGGAGTTCGTGGGGTGGTCGTTGTCGGATGTGTTGCGGGGTGTGGAGGGTGCTCCGGGGTTGGAGCGGGTGGATGTGGTGCAGCCGGTGTTGTTCGCGGTGATGGTGTCGTTGGCTGCGGTGTGGCGGTCGGTGGGGGTGGTGCCGTCGGCGGTGGTGGGTCATTCGCAGGGTGAGATCGCGGCGGCGTGTGTGGCGGGTGCGTTGAGTGTGCGGGACGCGGCGCGGGTGGTGGCGTTGCGGAGTGCGGCGCTGGTGCGGTTGTCGGGGAAGGGGGGGATGGGGTCGGTGTCGTTGCCGGCTGCGGTGGTGGAGTCGCGGTTGGCGTCGTGGGGTGGGCGTTTGTCGGTGGCGGCGGTGAACGGTCCGTCGTCGACGGTGGTGTCGGGTGATGCGGATGCGTTGGCGGAGTTGGTGGAGCG
>NZ_JBSFVZ010000052.1:0-5800 GCF_053592575.1 Streptomyces sp. NPDC002640
CACCGTCCATTCCAGCTGCTGCAGGTCACCACCGAGATCCCCACGGATCGCCGGAAGAGCGGTGATCACCACCAGGTTGTCCAGAGCCACCATGGCCACTCCCAGGCCACAGCAGAGGAACGTCCACAGGACGCCCTGTCGGGGAAAACGCATGACTGCTCCTTGGCGATGAGGGTGGGGGAACGCCGGCTCAGGGGGCGACCAGGACGGCCGTCTCGAAGGAGGCGAGGTCGGCCCTGGGCGGGTGCCGGGGGGTGCGCCGGGGCATGCCGACCGCAAGGACATGCAGCGGTACCCGCTCGACGGCAAGGCCGCACCGTGCGGCGATCATGGCGTCGCGGAAGACACCGGTGTGTGCCGAACTCAGCCCCAGCGCCGTCGCCACGAGGGTGAAGGTCTGTCCCAGGTGCCCGGCGTCGAGCACGCAGTCCCGGTAGGCGAGAGCCGGGCGCCGGGGGTCGGTCCGTTCCAGCCGCGCGACGAGAGTGACCAGCACGGCGGGCTCCGCGGCCCAGTCCTGGTCCGCGCAGAGGTAGGCGGACTCCTCCCGGGTGAAGCCCTTCGACGTGAGTTCCAGAGCGTGCTGCAGCGCGTTGTAGAGGTACCAGCCGGGATGCACACCGGTGACGTTCAGCACCCCGGCGTAGGCGTCGATCACCTGCCGGGACCCTGCCTGAGGGCTGGTACGACGGTAACGGGCGCCCGGCCGACCACCGATGAAGTCGACCGGCCCGAACGTCGTGGCCAGCAGCGCGGCGAGTGACTCCAGCGGGAGGGGCGCACCGGCGAACTCCCGGTCGCCGCGAGGGGCGTACAGCACCTGCTCGAGAGGAGCCCGCAGCTCGGCGGGACGGCGCGGCAGCAGCAGCCGGCGAGCGTCGGGGAGGCCGGTGAACAGCGGGGGACCTGCCGGTCCTGACGCCGCGTGCGCCTCGGCCCCGGGCCACGCGCTTTCGCCCTCCTCGCTCCGTACGCCGGTCCCCGCTCCCCCCAGCGCCTTGTGGCCTCCGTCCGGCGTCTGCGTCTGCGTCTGCGTCGGGGAGGCGGCGTGACCCGGAAACGGGACCTGGGCCGTCCCCGGCCCCCACCGGGACGCGACCTTCTCGTCGAGGTCCGCCTCCGGGCTGTTCCGGGTCAGGAGCGCGCCGGCCCGGACCAGGACGGTGACCGCCTGCTCGACGGTCTCCCTGGGCAGATGGCGGAGTTGTCGGGCGATGTCCCGCGGGTCGACCCAGTCCTCGAACGCGGCCAGGACCTCGGCCGCCGCCGGAGGTGCCGGTGAGGGCGTGCCGTGCGGACGAGGGTGCACGACGAAGGTGCCGTCGTGCCAGTAACAGACGAGGCAGCGGGAACGACGCAGACGCATCTGACTCCTCAGGTGTTCGCGGGGTTCGGGAGAACTGCTCGGCGGGGCGCGTCGTGGGCGGAGGGCGTGGCCGCCCGTCCCGGCCCGGTGCGTGACCGTTCCGCTCCGTCCGGTGCCGAACGAGGGTGTGTCCATTCCATGGATTCAGAGCGGCAGGGCGAACGCAAGAGTCCGAATACGCAGTCACCCGGAAGGGGTTCGCAGCCGTGGCCACGGAAAAAGCCCGGCGTGATATCGGAGGGATGCGATATAACGTTCCGTGGGCGACGAGGGGCCTTCCTCGCCCGCACCGTGTGCAGCATCGTTTCTGCCTGTGAAGGGCTGGTGACCTGCGGAGCGTCGCCCGTCACGGTTGCCGCGGGGGTTTCTTGCCTATTTCTTTCGGGCTTTTTTCCGTGACCTTTCTCCGTGGGCGCCCGGGTCCGGCCTCCGTCCTATCGTGCTGCCGTCACCACCTGACGCGGCGAATCCACTGCCGGCCTTCATTTCATGGGCCATCTTGTGTCAGGAAGCACGAAAGGAAGAAATGTCTGTCTTCGCGTCCAGTGACATGGCCTCCGGGGTGTTCGGGCGGCTCTTCGCCGTCCTCCTGGAGGACGAGAAGTTCGTGAGCAAGGCCAGGAGCGAGGGGCTGTCGGTGGAGCTGGTGCACACCAAACCCGACTGCCGGATCTTCGTATCGCCCGACGGCGTCGTCGTCGACGGCCCCGCCCCCCACCGGCCCGCCATCACGCTGAAGATGACCTGCGACACCGCGCACGCCCTGTGGATGGGCCGGCTCTCCGTTCCCGCGGCCGTCGCCACCGGCCGGGTCAGGATCCGCGGCCGCATCGCGAAGGTGCTCGAGCTGGTCCCCCTTCTGCAGACCGCCTTCGACCGCTACCCGGAGATCGCGGCCGACGCCGGCGTCGAGGGCTGACGAATCGCTTTCAGGGCGCCCTCCCGTCCATGGGGCCGCCCGGCAGCGCCACCCGACGACGACAACCCGCCCACCCACGACAGAGGAGTTCCCCACCCATGACCACCGAACGGCCGACCACCTACCCCATGGACTCCGATTTCCAGACGCTGCCGCCAGAGGTGCGGCAACTGAAGGAAGCCGCACGGCAGTTCGCTCAGGAGGCGGTGAAGCCCCGGGCCCAGCTGCTGGACCGGGCGCCCGCCGAGGACTTCGACTGGGACCTGGTCAGGCGCGGCCACGCGCTCGGCCTGACCCGGGCCGCCGTCCCCACCGACTACGGCGGCCTCGGGCTCGGAATGCTGGGTGTCGCCACCGCCCTGGAGGAGGTGGCGGCGGCCTGCCCCGGCATCGCCCTGGTGTTCGGCGCGACCATGCTCGGCCAGGCGCCGGTGCTGCTCTCCGGCGACCCCCGTCTCCAGGCCCGTTACCTCCCGTTGTTCTCCGGCGACGAACCGGTGCTCGCCTGCAACGCCGTGACGGAGGAGGACGCGGGCTGCGACCTGATCATCCCGTCCAACGCGGTCCACGCGCGCAACGTCATGACGGCCCGCCGGGACGGCGACCACTACGTGCTGACCGGCCGGAAGCGCTTCATCACCAACGCCCGCCACGCCGCCTTCGCCTCCGTGTTCGCCAACATGGAGGGCAGCCCGGGAGCGACCGGGCTGACCTCCTTCATCGTTCCGCTGGACCTGCCCGGCGTGGAACGAGGCCCGGTCGCCGACAAGATGGGATACCGGGCCTGCCTCGGCAGCGAACTCGCCTTCCACGAGGTCAGGGTGGGGGCCGAGAACATGATCGGCGGTGAGGGCGAGGGCATGGCCATCAACATGGCCCAGAGCAACATGGCCCGGGCCGCGGTCGCCGGCATCTCGACCGGCATCGCCCGCGGCGCCCTCGACGCCGCCGTCGCATGGGCCGGGGAGAGGGTGCAGGGCGGAGCGCCGCTGCGGCGGCACCAGTTCACCGCGGCCAAGCTGGCGGACATGGCCGCCAAGGTCGAGGCCTCCCGGCTGCTGTACCTGCACGCGGCGAACACGGTGGACACCCAGCTGCCCCCGCCCACCTACGAGCCGGCCGTGGCGAAGCTGTTCGCGGACCGGGCCGCCGTCGACGTCGCCGACGCCGCGCTCTCCCTGGTGGGTGCCCGCGGGTACCTCCGCTCCTACGGCGTCGAGAAGATGCTCCGCGACGCGTACGGGACCCGCATCTACGAGGGCACCCCGGAAGTGCTCGCCCTGGCCGTCACCGAGAGCCTCTACGCGGAGGACGAGTACGCGGAGGACGAAGCCGAATGAGCGCCGACCACCGCCATGACGGGACGGTCAGGAACCGGCGGGCCCCGCTGCCGGCCTCCGCCGATTCCACCGCACCCCGTGCCCTGCGCTACGTCGCGGACATCGTCGAGCTGCACGAACGGCTCAGCTACCGGAAACTGCCCGAGGAGATCATCGGGGCGCCGCTCCACCACGCGGTGGACACGCACAGCCAGCTCGTCACCCTCACCGCACGGGACAGCCAGTTCCCCGCCCGGTACCTGCGCGGCATCCTCGGTTTCCGGCTCGCCCAGTACCTGCGGCTCAGCTGGATTTCGGCCGACCGCGTCTACCGCACCGCGGCCTACCACGAGCCCCTGCCGCGCCCCGGCGGAGTCGAGAGCATCCACACGATCACCCTCTGCGCGCGCACCGGAAAGGTCCGCGGATACGTCGGCCTGAGCTGTTCGCCGGACGAGATCAGCCTGCCCCTGGACTCGCCACGCCGCACCAGGTTCCCGACGGAGACGGCCCACGGGGTCGATCTGCTGGCCGCGTTCGCCCGCCCGGGCCTGGGCAGCCACCAGGTCTTCGAGCTGAAACGCTTCCTGCGCGACCAGTCCATGCCGCGCGGCATCCAGCACGAGCGCGTCCCCTGGCACCTGATGCTGGGCATGGGTGAGGGAATGCTCCGCCTGGGTGAGGCGGTCCGCGTGGTGCTCGGCGACGCCAAGGAACACGTGGCCCTGCGGCACCTGCGGCTGGCCGGCTTCGACCTGCGCGTCCTCGACGACACCTCGCCGAGCCTTCCCCCGTCGGATCCCCTCGCGCCCATCTACCGGCAGCAGGTGATCGCCAAGCCCTTCGTCGCCTTCGTCCCGTCGGACATGCCCTGGTACCGCGACGTCGTCCACTCCTACCTGAAAGGCACCAGCGACCTGACGTCCTACCAGGAACTCGTCGCCCGGCTGCGATCGCGCCGCGCGCCGAAGGACGGCCCGGCGGTTCCCCGGCAGCGGGGGAGCGCCTCATGACCTCCGACGCCACGCGGCCGCCCGAGCCGCAGGCTGCTCCGGACCGGGCCTTCTACGACGAACTGGTCACCCGCAACAAGGGCGTGGTCTCTCCCGAGGAGCAGGAGGCGCTGCGCGAGGCAACCGTCCTCGTGGCCGGCTGCGGCTCCATCGGCGGCGCCGCCGTGGAGCCCCTCACCAGGCTGGGGGTGCGGAAGTTCCTGCTGGCCGACCCGGGCACCTTCGAACTCAACAACCTCAACCGGCAGAACGCCGGCGCGGACGACATCGGCCGCAACAAGGCCGTGGTGGCCGCCGAACGCGTCCTGGCGATCAACCCGCACGCCTCGGTGACCGTGTTCGCCGACGGGGTGACCGAGGAGACCGTGGAAGAGCTCACGGCGACCAGCGAGATGATCATCGACGGGGTCGACGTCACCACCGCCGAGGGGTGGCACGCCAAGCACCTGCTGCACCGGGAGGCGGTGCGCCGACGTCTGCCGCTCGTCACCGGATGGGACATGGCCGGGGCGCAGTACGTGCGCCACTACGACTACCGGCGGACACGGGTCCCCTTCGAAGGCCGCATCACCCTGCGCGACCTGCAGCGGGCCGGAACCTGGGACCTGCTGCGCAGGGCGGTGCCCCTGCGCAGGGTGCCGGTGGAGATGCTGGCGGAGATCCGCGCCCATCACATGACCGCGGACTACAGCTTCCCCCAGGTCTCCTACACGGCGAACGCCTTCGGAGTGGTGAGCGCCCACATGACCGCCCGTATCCTCGCCGGTCGCGGTGTGCCCAGAGAAATCTTCCTCGACGTGCACCGGATGGCCCGGCCGCTGGGCGAACGCTGGCGGGCGCGCGTGCGGTGGCCGGTCGAACTCGCCGCCCTGCTGCCACCCCTGCTGCGTCTGATGCGCCGCCCCGACGCCTACTGAACCCGACCGGAACGACGAGAATCCGCGCCCGCCGGCGGCCGCCTCCCGCGCGGCCGCCGGCCGGCCCCGGGTCCCCGGAGAACGAACCCGGTGGACCCTTCCGAAAGGCAGTCATGCACGTCTCGAAAACAAGCGTCCTGTGGACGTTCCTCTGCTGTGGCCTGGGAGTGGCCATGGTCTCCCTGGACAACCTGGTGGTGATCACCGCTCTTCCGGCGATCCGCCGGGATCTCGGTGGTGATCTCCAGCAGTTGGAATGGACGGTC
>NZ_JBSFVZ010000053.1:0-1808 GCF_053592575.1 Streptomyces sp. NPDC002640
TTATCTGCGGTCCTGATCTGGCCCTCGTTGTGTGAGGCACATGGGCTCATCAGTCCGTGTGACTGTGAGATATCTGCTGGTTGTGAGGCACGTCTTGACGGTCAGTCATCGGTGTCATGAAGTTCCGTGCTGCATGCGCTGAGTCCCCAGTCGACGGGCGCCCGCTGTGGGTCGTGGTCGATGAGTCGTACCGGCTTCACCATGAGTCCTGCCTGTTCCTGGCTTCGTTGCGGGACATGGGTCGGTCGTTCAACACCGAGAAGGCGTACGGCATCCGTTCCGCTCTGCTGCTGACCTGGTGCTCCGACCGTGGCCTCGACTGGAAGTCGATCACGCTGCTCGACCTGGCCCGGTTCCTGCGTTGGCTGGTGGACGAGCCGCTACCTCCACGCAGCCCGCGGCTGTCGTCCCCGCCGCGCTTCCGGATGGAGAAGTCCGCGAACGCGGTGATGACCGGGGTCTGCGAGTTCTTGCGGTTCTGCTCGCGCAATGAGTGGGTGGACGCGGAGCTTGTGGGCCGGCTGTCGGAACCGAAGTACCTGAGCTGGCTTCCGCCGGGCAAGGATGCAGGCGAGGACGGCCAGTTCCGCACCGTGAGGACGAAGATCCTCAAGCTGCCTGAGCCGTCCGAAGAGGCCGTGGAGTATCTGCCTCCGGAGGAGGCTGACCAGCTGTTCCAGGTCGCGACGCGGGCCCGCGACCGGTTCCTGATCGCCCTGCTCGGCTGCACGGGAGAGCGGATCAGCGAGGCACTGGGACTACGCCGTCAGGACATGCACCTGCTCAGCGACTCACGGATGCTCGGATGCCGGGTGGAAGGCCCGCACATTCATGTCCGGAGGCGGGCGAACAACGCCAACGGAGCCCTGGCCAAGTCCCGCTTCGCCCGGGTCATCCCGGTCACCGAGGACCTCGCCGGGCTCTATGCGGACTATCAGCTCGAACGGGACGAGGTCCCCGAGGCGGCCGACTGCGACATGGTCTTCGTGAACCTCTTCCACGCCCCGCTCGGGCGACCGATGCGCTATGGCACGGCGAAGGAGCTCTTCGATCGGCTGGCGAAGAAGACCCAGCTCACCGCCCGTCCGCACATGCTGCGGCACGGGGCGGCCACGGCCTGGGTCCGCGCCGGCGTCGACGAGGACGTGGTCCAGGACCTGATGGGGCACGTCTCCCGGTCCTCGCTGACTCCTTACCTGCACGCCAGTGACGCGGACAAGCGGGCGGCAGTCGAGCTGGTGGCAGCAGGGAGGCGCTCGTGACCAGTCCCGCCCCGATCACAGCGGAGCCGCACTCCGACGTCGTTCCCCTCGACCTGACGGCCTGGACGAGCTGGCTGCAGGAGCAGGTCGATCCTCTCTGGCGGCCGGGCGAGTGGTCCCAGCAGGCATGGTTCTTCGACGGCGACGTGGACAACCCGCGCACCTCGGCCTCGAAGTGCGCCACCACCTCGTGCTGGACGGTGATGCCCTCCCGCAACCTGCTCTGCCGACATTGCCTGGATGCTCACAGGATCAGCACGCTGAGCCGGGAAGAGTTCGTCGCCACCTACCAGCGGCCCCGACGGATCCGCACGAAATGGGGGTCCGAACGCGAGCCATGCGCTCTGGAAGGTCCCTCCGGCAGATGCGAGCGGCCGGCCTACAGCGGCAAGATCTGCCGCACCCACTACTCGCGTTGGCGCCGGCGCCCGGATCCGGAAACCACAGTCGAGGAATGGCTGGCTGTCACCACTGCGGAGCCGCTGGAAGCAAGGCCGACCTGCATCGTCCGGGGCTGCTTCAACCAGCGAGTGGTCGCGGGACTCT
>NZ_JBSFVZ010000053.1:1903-5484 GCF_053592575.1 Streptomyces sp. NPDC002640
TTCGCGGCACGCACGTCCAGCGGTGGGACCGTGACAAGAGGGCGGGCGCGACCCGCGACCCCGAGCAATGGGCCCGGCAAGCGGCCACACGTCTGCTCACCCACCAGTTCACCCTGCGGGACCTGGAGGACCCTGTCCGCTGGGAGCTTCTCTACGCACTGCAGCAACGGGATGCCCGCGGCGGCATCATCGAGCCGATGGCCACCCGCCATCTGACCCGTCGGCTGGAGGGCGTCCCGAGCCTGCTGACGGTGGACGTCGCGTCCTTCATCGAAGGGATCTACCAGCACCACAACCTTGCGGCCTTGATCCGCGAGACCGTCCGAAGTCTGCGCCGAGCCTCTCTGTCGTTCCGCGGCCTGACGCCTACCGATGCCGACACCTGGGACCTGGGCTGGATGAATCTGCGGTCCCCGGCGCTGGGCGGGCGCCGCAGCCGCCCGGGACAGGTCGACGCTTCCGCCATCCGACAGCCGTGGCTCCGGGAAGTGATCAAGACATGGGCCACCACGGTCAGCTTGGACAGCGGCAAGTTCAAGCAGGTGTTCGCTGCTTGCGTCGTCGCTTCCGATGCACTGCATGCACGGCCCGGCGGGGGCCAGGACTACACGAAACTGCGGTTCGCCGACATGCAGGCAGTCTTCACCGCGATGAGCCGCATCCGACGCACCACCGATGACGAACTCGCCAGCCGGAACCATCGCCAGCAGTCGTTCGGCAGCTTCATGGAGATCGTCGACTTCGGCCGCAAGACGGACATGCTGACCGGCATGCCCGGCAGCTTCGACCGGGACAAGACACTGGTCCTGCCGCCCGAGGAGACGAGCGAGGATGCTGCCGGCCGAGCCGTCCCTGAGCCCGTCATCGCCCAGCTCGATGCCCACCTTGCCCTGATGGGAGCCGGCTTCCCCTACGGCGAGATGGAACCGGCCGACGTCGAGCTGATGATGCAGACGGCCTACTTGGTCCTGCGTGATACCGGCCGCCGTCCCGTCGAGGTCGCCAGCCTGCGGCTGAAGTGCCTGGAGACCCGCGGGGACGAAGACACCCTGATCTGGGACAACGTCAAGAAGCGCCGCTACGGCCGCAAGCTGCCGATCACCCGCGAAACCGCCGCGGTGATCAGGACCTGGCAGACCCGTCGACGGGAGCTGGAGGTTCCCTCCCGCAGCCAGAAGTACCTGTTCCCGTCGATCACCGGCCGCAGCGGGATCGCGCACATGGGGTCCAACCTGGCCAACGCGATGCGGGACTGGGTCGCGGGCATCCCGGTACTGCTGAGCGACGAACTGGACGAGCACGGCAACAGGCTGCCGTTCGACCGCTCGCTGATCTTCCTCTACGCGTTCCGGCACGCCTATGCTCAGCGTCACGCCGACGCCGGCGTCCCCGTTGACGTGCTCAAAGAGCTCATGGACCACCGGTCGATCGTCACCACGATGTCGTACTACCAGGTGTCCCTGAAGCGGAAACGCGAAGCGATCACGACCATGCGGCAGCACACCATCGACCGTTCCGGACGGCCGGCACCGTTCACCAGCACCACCGACTACGAAGCGCAATCGGTCGCCGTCCCGTTCGGCAACTGCCGCGAGCCCAGCAACGTCAAGGCCGGCGGCAAAGCCTGCCCGATCCGCTTCCAATGCGCCGGTTGCGGCTTCTATCGCCCCGACCCGTCCTATCTGCCCGCGATCGAGGAACACGTCAACGACCTGCGGGCCGACCGCGAGACCGCCACGGCCATGGACGCCGACGACTTCGTCGTCCGCAACCTCACCGACCAGATCACCGCCTTCACGACCGTCGCCGACACCATGCGCAACCGGCTCAGCAAGCTCCCCCAGGACGAACGCGAGGAGATCGAGGAGGCCAGCGCGGTTCTGCGGAAGGTTCGCGCGACCCGGGACCACAAGCTGCTGCCGCTGACCGTGATCCGCAAGGACGCCCCGGATGCCTGCTGAGACATCCGAGAAGCCCTCCAGGACACCCGCAGACATCCTCAAAGCCGCACGTCAACGGGACAGTGCCGACAAACGGGGACGCGTCCTCAAGGCCGTCCAGGACTTGCTCCGCGACAACCGCCGGATCACCTTCGCCGCGGTCGCCCGCGAAGCCGGCGTCTCCAGCTGGCTCGTCTATGCTCCTGGCCTACGCGAACGCATCGATCAGGCACGAGCCCGACAAGCTGCCCAAGGCCACCAGGACCAGCGGAGCGGGCGGAAGGTCTCCACCGCCAGCGAGCAGACCGACCTGCTTCTCGCCCGACAGGAGATCAAACAGCTCCGAACCGAGAACGGACAGCTACGGCAACAAGCCCGCATTCATCTGGGCCAACAGGTCGAACAGCTAGGCAACCACGACCTGGTCATTCGCATCAGCGAGCTCACCGAGGAGAACCTACGACTCTCCACGGCGGAACGGCAGGCGACCACAGAGAACACACAGCTCCGGCAACGAGTCACCGAGCTCGAGGACGACCTGGCAGCTGCCCGCACAAGCCTCCGCCGCATGATCCGCAACGAGAATCGGTTGCCACCAGAGCGTTGAATCCCGCCGATCATCGGTTCTGGAATCATTCGCTCATGGAATTCGAACTCACGCCGCCCACCGGTCTCGGCGCCCTGGTCATCGGCATGCCCCGCGAGGCGGCAGACCAAGCGCTCGCCTCGTTCCGCGATCCCTCAGCGATCTCGGAATCAGACCAATTGGGCAGGTTCGTCTTCCGGCCAAGCGGCCTGATGGTCAGCATTCAATGCTCGCGCGGCAAGCTCGAAGCAATCGAGCTGGGCCGACCCGCCAGCGGCCAGGACATCGTCCGGTTCCGCGGCATCGATGTCTTCGGTCTGCCCGCTGCCGAGGTGGTCACCCAGCTGCGAGGGCTCGCCACGATCACCGAGGCCGAGGACGACCCGGCCTCCTTCATCGCACCAGACCTTCTTCTCAGCTTCTGGCGCCCCTTCGAAGCGGACGACGAACCCGACGAAGAACAGGGCTACTACTTCAGCTCGGTCCTCCTGGCTCGCCCCGGCTACTACGACACACCGGCTGAAGCCGCTGCCAGACTCCGCGCAGCTGGAGACCAGGAGCGATGACCTGACGGAGCTCGACTGGTGACGATCCAGCGTTGCCGCCCATCAGAGTGGAAGGGCCTCATCAACCATGGTCTTCAACTCTGCCGGCAGATCAGGTGAGTCCCGCCAGTTCTGGGCGATCAGCAAGAGCGCGACCCATGCGCCACGCGCCTCAGCGTTCGGCTGCCCGGAGAAAACCGCGTCCAGCACCTGCCTGGCAAGACCGTCGACAACCTCATACAGGGCATCGGAGACCTTGCTCACGTCATCCAGAGGCGAGCCCGCAGCATGAGACGGTGCACCGTCGAGCCGGATGGTGACTGAGGCAGCCGAGTACGTCCTTCCATGGAGGAAGTCACGAAGGCTGCCAACTTGATGACGAGACGGCAGAAGCGGCTGATCAGGACTCTGAGACACTCCGTCACCCTATTTGAAGCGGGACCGTGGCTAACGTCCCTCACACAGCAGCGACGCCCTGAGCTGCAACGACGCCAAACAAACCCGAGATAA
>NZ_JBSFVZ010000054.1:0-4247 GCF_053592575.1 Streptomyces sp. NPDC002640
ACCGCCCCCGCCGACCAGTCCACGTGCGGCGACGGCTCGTCCACGTGCAGCGTCTTCGGCAGCACACCCCGCTGCAGCGCGCCCACCATCTTGATGACGCCCGCGACACCGGCGGCGGCCTGGGTGTGACCGATGTTGGACTTCAGGGAGCCCAGCCACAGGGGCCGGTCCTCGGGACGGTCCTGGCCGTAGGTCGCCAGCAGCGCCTGCGCCTCGATCGGGTCACCCAGCCGCGTACCGGTCCCGTGCGCCTCGACCACATCCACGTCCGCAGGCACGAGCCGTGCGCTCGCCAGCGCCTGCCGGATCACCCGCTCCTGCGACGGACCGTTCGGCGCCGTCAGGCCGTTGCTCGCACCGTCCTGGTTGGTGGCGGAGCCGCGCAGCACCGCCAGCACGCGGTGGCCGTTGCGCTGCGCGTCGGAGAGGCGTTCCAGGAGCAGCAGACCGACGCCCTCGGAGAAACCGGTGCCGTCGGCACCGGCGGCGAAGGACTTGCACCGGCCGTCGGCCGACAGACCCCGCTGCCGGCTGAACTCGATGAAGGTGTTGGGTGTCGCCATCACCGTCACGCCACCGGCGAGGGCGAGCGAGCACTCGGCGTTGCGCAGCGCCTGGGCGGCCAGGTGCACGGCGACGAGCGACGACGAGCACGCCGTGTCGACGCTGACGGCCGGGCCTTCCAGGCCGAAGGTGTACGAGATGCGGCCCGTTGCGACGCTGCCGTAGCTGCCGTTCCTGAGGTAGCCCTCGAGTTCCTCGGGGACGCTCTGCAGTCGCGATCCGTAGTCGTTGTACATGACACCGGCGAAGACTCCCGTGCGGGATCCCCTGAGTGCTTCGGGGTCGAGGCCGGCCCGTTCGAACGCCTGCCAGGCCGTCTCCAGCAGGAGCCGCTGCTGCGGGTCCGTCGCCAGCGCCTCACGCGGCGACAGACCGAAGAACTCCGCGTCGAACTCCGCCGCCTCGTGCAGGAAACCACCGTGACGCGCGTACGACGTACCCGCCTGCGACGGGTCCGGATCGTACAACCGCTCCAGGTCCCAGCCGCGGTCCCCCGGGAAACCCCCGATGGCGTCGGCGCCGGAGGCGACCAGCTCCCACAGGTCCTCCGGGGACTCCACCCCACCCGGGAAGCGGCAGGCCATGGCGACGATCGCGATGGGCTCGTCCGCCGGGCCGGCGGCGGTGTGACGCGGCTGATCGGTGGGCGTCGCCCGTGTTCCGCCGGTGACCTGGGCGCGCAGGTGGTCGGCGAGCGCGGCCGGGCTGGGGTGGTCGAAGACGACCGTCGCCGGGAGACGCACGCCCGTGGCGGCGGTGAGCCGGTTGCGGAGTTCGACGGCTGTCAGGGAGTCGAAGCCGAGGAGCTTGAAGGCGCGGCTGACGGCGATGCCGTCGGCGTCGGCGTGGCCGAGCACGGTGGCGACCTGGTGGCGCACCAGGTCCAGGACGGCCTGCTCGCGCTCCTGCTCGGGCAGTGCGGCCATGCGCTCGGTCCAGGACCCGCCGGCCGCGCCGTCGGCGTCGACCGCCTGGGCGGCACGTCGGGCGGGGGTGCGGACGAGCGCGCGGAAGACGGGCGGCACGCCGTCGGTGGCCACCTGGGTGCGCAGCGAGGTGAGGTCGAGCCGTGCGGGCAGCAGCACGGAGTCGTCCCTGAGCAGCGCCGCGTCGAGGAGGGCGAGTCCCTCCTCGGCGGGCAGGGGGGCGACTCCGGACCGGGCCATGCGGGCCAGGTCGCTGTCGGCGAGGTGCCCGGTCATGCCGCTCGCGTCGGCCCACAGGCCCCAGGCGAGGGAGGTGGCGGGCAGACCGAGACCCTGGCGGTAGGCCGCGAGACCGTCCAGATAGGCGTTGGCGGCCGCGTAGTTGGCCTGCCCGGCGTAGCCGATGGTGGCGACGACGGAGGAGAAGAGGACGAACGCGGTCAACTCCGCGTCGCTGGTGAGTTCGTGCAGGTTCCACGCGGCGTCGGCCTTCGGCCGCAACACCCGGTCGATGCGCTCCGGCGTGAGGCTGTCGACGGTGCCGTCGTCCAGCACACCCGCCGTGTGCACCACCGCCGTCAACGGGCGCTCCACCGGAATCGACGCCAGCAGACCCGCCAGCGCCTCCCGGTCGGACACATCGCACGCCTCGACCCGCACCGACTCCGCACCCGCCGCCAACAAGTCGTCCCGCAACCCGGCAGCACCCTCCGCCGCAGCACCACGCCGACTCGTCAGCACCAGATGCCGCACACCATGCACCCGCACCGCATGCCGCGCCACCAACGCACCCAACGTGCCCGTACCACCGGTCACCAGCACCGTCCCCCCACCGGCACCCAGCACACCGGCCTCCCCCGACACCGAACCCCCGACATCGGAGACACGCACCAGACGGGGCGCGTACAGGACACCGTCCCGCAGGGCGAGTTGGTGTTCACGCTCCAGGGCGGTGAGGACGTCGGCGGTGACGGCCCCGTCGGTCGTGTCGACGTCGAGGAGGGCGAACCGGCCGGGGTTCTCGGACATCGCGGTGCGCAGAAGGCCCCACACGGCCGCACCGGCAAGGTCGGCGACGTCCTCGCCGGGGCGGGCGGCCACGGCATGGCGCGAGACCACGACGAGCCGGGAGCCCTCGGTGCGGGCGTCGGTCAGCCAGCTCTGCACGCTGTGGAGCGCGTGGCGCAGGGCGGCGGAGGTCGCCTGCGGACCGGGGTCCGGCGCCGCGCCCGCCGGACTCGGCCCGTTCGCGTACAGCAGTACCGTCTCCGGCAGCGCGGTGGTGCCTTCGCCGGCCTGCGCGTCGGGAGTGCCGAGCAGGTCGTCCAGGTCCACGCGGACGTCCGCGCCGTGCGGTGCTCCGTCCGTGGCGGGTGTGGCGACGGGCAGCCAGTCCACCTGGTGGAGGGGCAGTCGCGGCTCGTCGGCCCGCGCCGCGGCAGCGAGTTGCTGGGCCGTGACGGAGCGGAGGGCGAGGGAGTCGATCACGGTGACCGGCGCTCCGGTGGTGTCCGCGGCGACGAGGCGGACGGTGTCGTCACCGAGCGGGGTGAACACGACCCGCAGGGTGCGGGCCCCGCTCGCGAGGAGGCGTACGCCGTCCCAGGCGAAGGGCAGCCGGGGCCCGTCCCCGTCCGCGGCCGGGCCCACCGGTGGTGTCTGTCGCAGGACGACGGCGTGCAGGGCCGCGTCGAGCAGTGCGGGGTGGATGCCGAAGTGCTCGGCCTGTTCCCGCTGGTCGTCGGCGAGCCGAACCTCGGCGAACACCTCGTCCCCGCGATGCCAGAGGCCGGTCAGTCCCTGGAAGGCCGGCCCGTACTCATAGCCCTGGGCGGCGAGTTGCTCGTACCGGGTGGTCAGGTCGATGGGCGTGGCGGCGGGCGGCCAGGTCGCCAGGGCGTCGCCGAGTTCCGCCGGAGCCGCAGGGTCGTCCGCCTCGGCGGGTACGAGCCAGGCGGTGGCGTGCCGAACCCAGCCGTCGTCCACGGTTACCGTGTCGGCGTCCAAGGGAAGGCGCCGTGCGTAGACGCGGAGGGCTCGGCGGCCGCTCTCGTCGGGCGCGTCGACGGCCAACTGAAGCAGCACGTCGCCCTGTTCGGGGATGATCAGGGGGGCCTCGAGCGTCAGGTCGTGCACCTGGCCGTACCCCACCTCGTCTGCGGCGCGCAGCGCCAGCTCCACGAAGGCGGTGCCGGGCAGGAGGACGGTGCCGAACACGGCGTGGTCGGCGAGCCAGGGGTGGGTGCGCAGCGAGAGGCGGCCGGTGAACAGCAGGCCGTCCCCGTCGGCGAGCGGCACGAGGGCGTTGAGCAGCGGGTGGTCGGGGGCGCCGAGTCCCGCGCCGGTCACGTCGCCTGCGGCGGCCGGGGTGTCCAGCCAGTAGCGCTGCCTCTGGAACGGGTACGTCGGCAGGTCGACGGTCCGGACCGGGCCGGCCATCCCGGGTATCAGGGTCCAGTCGACCGGGACACCGGCCGTGTGGAGGGTGGCGGCGCCGGCCAGGAGGCGGGCCCAGCCCCCCTCGTCGCGCCGGAGGGATCCGACGACGACGAAGTCGGCGTCCTCCGCCACGTGTTCCGGGTCGGGCCGGCCGGTCGCGGCGTCCTCCGCACGCGCCTCGTGCGTCTCCTGTGCCTCCTGTGCCTCCTGTTCGGGCGAGGGCGTGATGTCGTCGAGGGTTTCCTGGATGCCCATGGTCAGCACCGGATGCGGACTGGACTCCACGAACGTCCGGTAACCGTCCGCCGCCAGCACCCG
>NZ_JBSFVZ010000055.1:0-4186 GCF_053592575.1 Streptomyces sp. NPDC002640
CACCGCCATCGACTGGCAGGCGGTCCACGGCCCGGACGCCCGGATCGTCGACCTGCCCACCTACCCCTTCCAGCGCGAGCGCTACTGGCTCGACGCCCCCGCCGCCCGTGGCGACCTCACGTCGGTGGGCCTCGCCTCGGCCGAGCACCCCCTGCTCGGTGCGGCCGTGGAACTCGCCGGGGGACAGGGGCACCTGTTCACCGGACGAGTCTCCCTCGACACGCAGCCGTGGCTGGCCGACCACGCGGTCCTGGACTCCGTCCTCTTCCCCGGTACGGCGTTCCTCGAGCTGGCCCTCCTTGCGGGTGCACGGCTCGGCGTGCCGGTGGTCGACGAGCTGCTGCTGGAAGCGCCCTTGGTGCTTCCGGAGAACGGTGAGGCGCAGCTCCAGGTGGCCGTGGGGGCGCCGGACGCGGCGGGACTCCGTGTGGTGGAGCTGTATGCGAGCCCGGCCGGTGGCGACGAGTGGACCCGCCACGCGTCCGGCACCCTCTCACCGTCCGACCTCGCCGCCGCACCCGAAGCGGCCGGTTTCGCACGCGGGCAGTGGCCGCCGGCCGGCGCCGTGGCCGTGGACACGACCAACGTGTACGAGTCGCTCGCCGACCGCGGTTACGTCTACGGGCCCGCCTTCCAGGGGCTGGACGGGTGCTGGCGTGTGGGCGACGTGACGTACGCGGAGCTGCGTCCGGAGACGGATACGGCCGAGCAGTTCATCCTCCATCCGGCGCTGCTCGACTCCGCGCTGCACCCGGTTGCCCTCGCAGACGAGGCGGCGAACGGCCCCCGGGTCCGTCTGCCCTTCGCGTGGCGTGGCGTGACCGTCTACCGGCCGGGCAGCGGGACCCTGCGTGTTCGTCTGGCACCGGCCGCCGACGACACGGTGACCCTCGACCTCGCCGACGCCGCCGGCACGGCCGTGGCGTCCGTCGCCGGGCTGACCGTGCGCGCCGCCGAGTCAGCCCTGCTCGCTCGGGGCGCCGGGCGGCACGACGCGCTGTTCCGGCTCGACTGGCAGCAGTTCCGGAACGAGCCGCGGCGGCGGTTGCGGGAGACCCGTGCGGAGAGGCCGGAGGGGGTGCGGTGGGCCCGGCTCACCACCGACGACGGTGCCGAGGCGGCACTGCCGTCGCCCGAGGCCGCTCGCGACCTGGCCGCCCGGGCGCTGGAGGCCGTGCGGAGCCACGTCAAGGACGAGTCCGTGACGGGCGCCCCGCTCGTGGTGGTGACGCGTCACGCCGTCCAGGTGACGGCGGACGCCGAGGACACCGCCCCGGGAGCCGACGGCGTACGGCCGGACGTGGCCACCGTGTGGGGACTGCTGCGCTCCGCGCAGTCCGAGTATCCGGGTCGCTTCATCCTCGTGGACTCCGACGGAACGGATGAGTCGGAAGCCGCCCTGGCGGACGCCGTGGCGACCGGCGAACCGCAACTCGCCCTGCGGGACGGTGTCCTGTACGCGCCCCGTCTGGTGCGTGTCTCCGATGTCGGGGGTTCGGTGTCGGGGGAGGCCGGTGTGCTGGGTGCCGGTGGGGGGACGGTGCTGGTGACCGGTGGTACGGGCACGTTGGGTGCGTTGGTGGCGCGGCATGCGGTGCGGGTGCATGGTGTGCGGCATCTGGTGCTGGCGAGTCGGCGTGGTGCTGCGGCGGAGGGTGCTGCCGGGTTGCGGGACGAGTTGTTGGCGGCGGGTGCGGAGTCGGTGCGGGTCGAGGCGTGTGATGTGTCCGACCGGGAGGCGCTGGCGGGTCTGCTGGCGTCGATTCCGGTGGAGCGTCCGTTGACGGCGGTGGTGCACACGGCGGGTGTGCTGGACGACGGCACCGTCGACAGCCTCACGCCGGAGCGCATCGACCGGGTGTTGCGGCCGAAGGCCGACGCCGCGTGGAACCTGCACGAACTCACCAGGGCCGCGGAGTTGACCGCGTTCGTCCTCTTCTCCTCCGTCGCCGGCACGCTCGGCACGGCCGGGCAGGCCAACTACGCGGCGGCCAACGCCTATCTGGACGGTCTCGCGGCCTACCGCCAGGGTCTCGGTCTGCCCGCCACCTCCCTCGCCTGGGGCCTGTGGGCCGACGCGAACGGCATGGCCGGTTCGCTCGACGACACGGACCGCACCCGTCTGCGCCGTACCGGCATCGCCCCCATCGGGACCGACGAGGGCCTCGTCCTCCTGGACGCGGCGCTCACCCGGACCGCGCCCGCCCTGGTACCCGCCCGGCTGGATCTCGCAGGTCTCCGGGGCGTCGGCGCGGCGGAGATCCCGGCGGTCCTGCGCGGACTCGTCCGCACGACCGGTCGGCGCCGGGTCACCGGCTCAGCCTCGCTCGACGCACGCCTGGCCGGGCGCACCGAGGCCGAACAGCACGAGCAGCTGCTCGCCCTGGTCCGCACCGAGGTCGCCGCAGTGCTCGGCCACGCCGACGCGGCCTCCGTCGACCCCGGCCGAGGCTTCAACCAGCTCGGGTTCGACTCCCTCACAGCGGTGGAACTCCGCAACCGGATCAACGCGGCCACGGGGCTCCACCTTTCCGCGACACTGATCTTCGACTACCCCACGCCGACGGAACTCGCCCACCACCTCTGGACCCGTACGGTCGGCGACGCGAAGCACTCTGCGGGGACGCCGGCCGCCGCTGACGGGACCACCAGGACCGATGAGCTCACCACCCGCGAGCCGATCGCGATCGTGGGGATGGCGTGCCGGTACCCGGGTGGGGTGGAGTCGCCGGAGGACCTGTGGGAGCTGGTGACGGCCGGTCGGGACGCGATCTCCGGATTCCCGGAGGACCGCGGCTGGGACCTGGAGCGGTTGTACGATCCGGACCCGTCGCAGGCGGGCACGTCGTACGCGCGTCACGGTGGTTTCCTGCACAAGGCGGCGGAGTTCGACGCGGAGTTCTTCGGTCTGTCGCCGCGTGAGGCGCTGGCGACGGACCCGCAGCAGCGGCTCCTGCTGGAGACGGCCTGGGAGACGTTCGAACGGGCCGGCATCGACCCGGGAACGCTGCGCGGCAGCCGGACCGGTGTCTTCGCCGGTGTCATGTACAACGACTACGCCTCCCGCATGCACCACATGCCGGAGGAGTTCGAGGGTTACCTCACCAACGGCAGTGCGGGAAGCGTGGCCTCCGGCCGGGTGTCCTACACGCTCGGTCTGGAAGGCCCGGCGGTGACGGTGGACACGGCGTGCTCGTCGTCGCTCGTCGCCCTGCACCTCGCGGCCCAGTCCCTGCGCAACGACGAGTGCTCGCTCGCCCTCGCCGGTGGTGTGACGGTGATGGCGACGCCCACCACCTTCGTCGAGTTCAGCCGGCAGCGGGGTCTGTCGGCCGACGGCCGGTGCAAGGCTTTCTCGGCGGACGCGGACGGCACCGGCTGGGCCGAGGGCGTGGGTCTCCTCCTGCTGGAGCGGCTGTCCGACGCCCGGCGCAACGGCCACCAGGTGCTCGCGGTGCTCCGGGGGAGCGCCGTCAACCAGGACGGTGCGAGCAACGGGTTGACGGCGCCGAACGGTCCGTCGCAGGAGCGGGTGATCCGGCAGGCCTTGGCGAACGCGCGGCTCGAGCCGTCCGATGTGGACGTGGTCGAGGCGCACGGGACCGGTACGCGGCTGGGTGACCCGATCGAGGCGCAGGCGCTGCTGGCGACCTACGGCCAGGACCGGCCCGAGGAGCGCCCGCTGCGCCTCGGCTCCATCAAGTCCAACATCGGCCACACCCAGGCCGCCGCCGGTGTCGCCGGCGTCATCAAGATGGTCGCGGCGATGCGGCACGGGGTGCTGCCCGAGACCCTCCACGCGAGCGAGCCGTCTCCGCACGTCGACTGGTCCTCCGGAGCGGTGGAACTGCTCACCGCACGGACGTCGTGGCCCGAGGTGGACCGGCCGCGCCGCGCCGCGGTGTCCTCGTTCGGCATCAGCGGTACCAACGCGCACGTGATCCTCGAGCAGGCGCCTGAGCGCGTATCGGTCCCCGAAGAGACCGTGGAGCGTGACGAGCCGGGCGGTCCGACGGCCCTGGTGCTCTCCGCGCGGAGTGAAGCCGCGCTGGCCGAGCAGGCACGGTCGGTGAGGCACCGGCTGCTGTCCTCGGAGGTGCGGGTGCGTGATGTGGCGTGGTCGTTGGTGGCGTCGCGTGCGCGGTTCGGGCATCGGGCTGTGGTGGCGGGTGCGGACCGGGCGGAG
>NZ_JBSFVZ010000056.1:0-4151 GCF_053592575.1 Streptomyces sp. NPDC002640
CGGGTGCTGGCGGCGGACGGTTACCGGACGTTCGTGGAGTCCAGTCCGCATCCGGTGCTGACCATGGGCATCCAGGAAACCCTCGACGACATCACCTCCGGCGGTGTGGCCGTCGGCTCCCTGCGCCGCGACGAAGGAGGCCTCCGCCGCTTCCACACCTCCGCCACGCACGCCTGGACCCACGGCGCCCCGCTCGACTGGACCCGGCCGGCCGGCACCGACGGCCCCACCGGCGACGCCCCGCACCAGGAGCGCGGCGAGGTCACCGCGGCCGTCCCCTTCACGCTGCCGACGTACCCCTTCCGGCGCGACCGCTACTGGCTCGACGCCCCCGCCCCGGCCGGCGACACGCACGCCCTCGGGCTCGCCGCCGCCGACCACCCGCTGCTCGGCGCCGCGGTCGAACTCGCCGACGGAGACGGCCTGCTGCTCACCGGCCGCCTGTCGCTGCGCACGCACCCCTGGCTCGCCGACCACACCGTCGCCGACGTCCCCGTCCTGCCCGCCGCGGTCTTCGCCGAGCTGGCCCTGCGCGCCGCCGACCGGGCCGGCTCCGCGGCCGTGCAGGAACTCACCCTCCACGAACCGCTGGTGCTCCCGGCGGAAGGGGCCGTGCAGCTCCAGCTCACGGTCGGCGGCCCCGACGCCTTCGGACGCCGCCCCGTCGCCGTGCACGCCCGCGCCGACCAGCCGGACGACGACACCGAGACGCCGTGGACGCGGTACGCGTCCGGCACGCTCGCGCCCACCCGGGCCGAACCTCCCCGCGTCCACGCCACCACCTGGCCACCGGCGGGCGCGACTCCCCTGGACATCGAGGCGCTGCGCACACGCCTCACCACCGACGGCCTGGGCCACGGTGCGACCTTCCAGGGACTGCACGCGGCCTGGGAGGACGGCGACCGGCTCCTCGCCGAAGCCGTGCTCCCTGAGGAGGCCGAGCCCCGCGGCGGCGCCTACGTCCTGCACCCCGCTCTCCTCGACGCGGTGCTGCACCCGCTGATCGCCGCCCGCGCGGCCACCACCGGCACCTCCGGCACGGGCCGGCTGCCGCAGATCACCAGGTGGACCGGGATGTCGGTGAACGCGGCCCGGTCCCGCACCCTGCGCGTCGAGATCAGCCCCGTGCGCGGAGCCGACGGCCCGGTCGCCCTCCGCCTCACCGACGACGAGGGCAGGGACCTGGGAGGCGCCGACGAGGTGACCCTGACGCCGCTCTCCCTCTCGCGGCTCACCGCCCGCGGTGACGTCCTGCGAGACGCCTTCTTCGGTCTCGAATGGGCCACCCTGCCCGGCGACGCGGTCGACACGCCGCCCGCCCGGACGGCTGCGCCCACCGCCGTGATCGGCGGCACGGACGCGCACCTGCTCCTCGTCCCGTCGCCGGCACCGGCCGAGGGCGCCGGCCGCAACGCGAGCACACCAGCCGCCACCGGTGACGGCCACGGGGCCGGATGGCACCCGGACCTCGGTGGGCTGCGCGCCGCCCTCGACGAGGGGGCCCCGGTCCCCGCCACCGTCCTCGCCCCCCTCGACCACCCCGAAGGCGGTGCCGGCTCCGAACCCGAGGCCGTAGCCGAGGCCGTCCACCACGTCCTGGCCCTGATCCAGGAGTGGCTCGCCGACGAGCGGCTCGCCGGGACCCGACTCGTCCTCGTCACCCGGGGCGCGGTCGCCCCGCACGGGGAGCCGCCCGCCTCGCCCGGCGCGGCGGCCGTCGTCGGCCTCGTCCGCTCCGCACAGCTCGAACACCCCGGCCGCGTGGTCCTCGCCGACATCGACACGACGACCACGGCGACAGCGGACGCCCTGGCCGCCGCCCTGGCCGCCGGCGAGCCCCAGTTCGCCGTACGGGACGGCGACATCCTGGTGCCCCGCCTCCTTCGCAGGCCGCGCCCCGCCACGGCACCCCCCGCCGTCCAGGCCGCGACGGACTCCACGACCGGGGACGGCCCGGCCCCCGCCGGCGCCACCCTGCTCGTCACCGGCTCCGCGGACCCGCACGTCATACCCGTCGCCGTCCACCTCGCGGCCCGCTACGGCGCCACCGCCGTCCTCCTGGCCGCCCCGCCCACCGCCGACGGGCTCCCCACGGCCGATGCGCCGTCCACGGCCGTCTGGGAGGCCCACTGCGGCCTGTCCGGCCTGGAGTTCGCCGTGACACCACACGACCCGTACGACACCGCGTCGCTCGCGGAGCTGATCCACGAACTCGCGGACGAGCAGCGGCTCACCGCGGTCCTGCACCTCGGCCCGGCGACCGACGACGGCGTGATCACCACCCTCGACCCGGTCGCCGCGGCGCGCCAACTCGCTCACGAGGCCCGCGCGGTGTGGAACCTCCACCAGCTCACCCGCGTGGCGCGCCCCCGGGCGTTCGTCCTCTTCTCGTCCCTCGCCGGCACGCTCGGGGCGGCCGGCCGCGGTCTGCGCGCTGCCGCCGCCGGATACCTCGACGCGCTGGCCGGCCTGCGGGCCTCCACGTGCCTGCCCGCCGTCTCCGTGGCCTGGGGTCTGTGGGCCGACGAGGTCCGGGAGGGCCCTGAGCCCGGGACGCCCGACGGCCCGGGAACCCCCGCGCACGGCGACGGGTTCGCCGCACGGGACGGAGTCGTCCCGGTCACCGCCGAACAGGCGATCACCCTCCTCGATGCGGCGCTGGACGCCGGGCGACCCGGCAGCGTCACCGCGCGGCTCTCGCCGACCGCCCTGCGCGGCCAGGCCGACAGCGGCACGCTCCCCGCGGTCCTCACCGGACTGGTCCCCGCCGCCCGCACCCTCAGGACCGGCGCCGTGTCCTCCCTGGCCGCGCGCCTCGCCGGCGCGCCCGAGGGCGACCGGCCGCGCATCCTGCTCGACGTGGTGCGGACCGCCGCGGCCTCGGTCCTCGGCCACGCGTCGCCGGAGGCCGTCGCCGCCGACCGTCCCTTCAAGGACCTCGGGTTCGACTCGCTGACCGCCGTCGAGCTGCGCAACCACCTCGGCGCCGCCACCGGTCTCAGCCTCCCCGCCACCCTCGTCTTCGACCACCCCACGCCGACCGCCCTAGCCACCCACCTGGGTGAGCGGGTGGCCGACGGCGCGCCCGGCGCGGCCGGGGCCACGGGTGCCGAGGCGCCGACCCGTACCGCGGCCGCGGCCGCGGAGGAGCCGATCGCGATCGTCGGGATGGCGTGCCGCTACCCGGGAGGAGCCGCCTCGCCCGAGGCGCTGTGGGACCTGGTCGTCTCCGGGCGGGACGCCATCGGCGAGTTCCCCGACGACCGGGGCTGGGACGTTTCCCGGCTGTACGACCCGGACCCCGACGCCCCCGGCAGGACCTACTCCCGGCACGGCGGGTTCCTCTACGACGCCGGCCACTTCGACGCCGACTTCTTCGGCATCTCGCCGCGCGAGGCCACGGCGATGGACCCGCAGCAGCGGCTGCTGCTGGAGACGGCCTGGGAGACGTTCGAGCGGGCCGGCATCGACCCGGAGGCGCTCAGGGGATCCCGAACCGGGGTGTTCGCCGGCAGCAGCTCCCAGGACTACGCGGCCCTGCTGGAGGCGTCGCCGCAGGCCACCGAGGGCTACCTGCTCACCGGCACCTCGGCCAGCGTCGTCTCCGGCCGCATCTCGTACACCTTCGGCCTGGAAGGCCCGGCCGTCAGCGTCGACACGGCGTGCTCGTCGTCGCTCGTCGCCCTGCACCTCGCGGCCCAGGCCCTGCGCAACGACGAGTGCTCGCTCGCCCTCGCCGGTGGCGTGGCCGTGCTCGCGACGCCCGCCGGCTTCGTCGAGTTCAGCCGGCAGCGGGGTCTGTCGGCCGACGGCCGGTGCAAGGCGTTCTCGGCGGACGCGGACGGCACCGGGTGGGCCGAGGGCGTGGGTCTGCTCCTGTTGGAGCGGTTGTCGGACGCGGAGCGCAACGGGCACCGGGTGCTGGCTGTGTTGCGGGGGAGTGCGGTCAATCAGGACGGTGCGAGCAACGGGTTGACGGCGCCGAACGGTCCGTCGCAGGAGCGGGTGATCCGGCAGGCCTTGGCGAACGCGCGGCTCGAGCCGTCCGATGTGGACGTGGTCGAGGCGCACGGGACCGGTACGCGGTTGGGTGACCCGATCGAGGCGCAGGCGCTGCTGGCGACCTACGGGCAGGACCGGCCGGAGGGCCG
>NZ_JBSFVZ010000057.1:0-3386 GCF_053592575.1 Streptomyces sp. NPDC002640
GTGTACGTGCTGCCCAAGCACCTCGACGAGAAGGTCGCCGCGCTGCACCTGGACGCGCTCGGTGTGAAGCTCACCAAGCTCCGCCCGGAGCAGGCCTCCTACATCGGCGTCGAGGTCGAGGGCCCCTTCAAGCCGGACCACTACCGCTACTGAGCGGCTGTCCGACCCGCAGGACCCTTCCCGGCAGGCCCCCGCCCTCGTGGCGGGGGCCTGCCCCGTCCGGGCCCCCTTCCGCCCACCACCAGGACACCGATGCCCACCGGCCGCTACCTGCTCCACGACCCGCACGACGGCACCCCGCTCGGCGCGGAGCACTTCCAGTGCGCCCCCGGCCCCTCCGGCTGGCGCTACGTCTCGCAGTTCCTCACCCCCGAGGGCGACCACCGGGGATCCGTCGACGTCACGCTCGACGCCCTCGGCCGCCCCCTGCGCGTGGAGCTCCACGCCGGCGGCTGGCAGGTCCGAGCCGCCGCGCTCGACGGGGTGACCTGGGTCCGCACCGACCCCACCGGCGAGCACGCCACCGAGGGGAACGTCCGCGCCCACGCCGTCGCCGGCGCCTCCCCGGCCTTCCTCGTCGCCACGGCCCGCCTGCTGCGCCCGGCCCCGTCCGAGGACCCCGTCCGGGTGCGGCTGGTCGCGTTCACCGACCCGGTCCTCGCACCGCTCACGGTGGACCGGACCTGGGCCCTGACCGGCCGCGAGACCCACCCCACCGACAGCGGTCCCCTGGTCGTGGACACCTACCGGGTCACCGACCTGGGGACCGGCGAGCAGCACACCGTGCACCTCGCCGGCGACGTCGTTCTCGCCGCTCCCGGCATCGAACTGGACGACCTCCAGTCACCACCGTCGGCCTTCACGGACCCCGGCCAACCCCCGGCCTGACCTGCGGTTCGGCGCCTCAGGCGGGCGGCGCGAAACCACCCTTGCGCGGAGCCTCCTCGGGCGGGGCCGGGGCCGGAGCCGGGGCAGCCGGAGTCGGGGCAGCCGGAGTCGAGGCCGAGGCCGGGGCAGCCGGAGCCGGAGCCGGGTACGGGGGGGCCGGGGTCGGGTACGGGCTCTGCGGCTGGAACGGCCCGGGCGCGGGCGGCACGTACGGCCCCGCCACCGTCGACTGCGCCCGCGCCCGGGCCTGCGCCGCGGCCTGTGCGCGCGCCGCCTCCCGCGACTGCCGCTCGTACATCACCGCCGCCAGGAACTCCGCCGCCGACACCCCCTGCGCCTGCGCCCCCGTCCTGGTGGCGATCTCCGTGGCCAGCCGGTGCGCCATGGCGTACCCGACCGCGGGCTCGAGCTGCCCGATGCGCGTCAGGTACTGCCGCACCTGCAGCCACAGGTCGTCCGGCACCGCCGACAGGTCCAGGTGCGCGAAGCGCCCCATCAGGTACGGCGGAGGCGGCGGCGTCCCCAGGACCGGCCCGCCGGGCACCCGCTCCCGCACCACCAGCGTCCCCCCGAACACGTCACCGAGCCGTCGGCCCCGCGAGGACACCAGGGAGGCGATGCAGGCGACCACACCGAACGACATCAGGATCTCGATCATCCCGAGCAGCCCCCGGACCAGCGCGTGCCGGAACCCGATCGGACCGCCGTCGTCCCGCACCACCCGCAGGCCCAGCGCCAGCTTCCCCAGCGACCGGCCGCGGGTCAGCGTCTCCACCGCGATCGGCACACCGACCGGGATCAGCAGGAAGGTGCCCACCGAGATCGCCGCCGCAGCCGCCTCGTCGACCGACTCCAGCGTGGCGAAGAGCAGCATCAGCACGACGAACCAGACGAACAGCACCACCAGCAGGTCGAGGATCACCGCCAGCGCCCTGCTGGGAAACCGCGCCGGCCGTACCTCCAGTGCCACCGCCTCACCGGTCACCAGCTCGCTCATCGCCCCGCCCCTTCCACTGCCCCGTCGGTCCGACCGCCCGGACCGCGCACACGCGCCCCGTCGGGAATCCGTCCCGCACTGACGTCCGGGCGGCCAGTCTGCCAAGCTGTGGGCCACGCCGCCGCAGTGCGGCCCCGCCGAAGCAGGTTGAGGAGCAGCGGACACCCATGGACCTGGACGTCTTCGTCGCCACCCATCGCGCCGAGTGGGACCGTCTGGAGACGCTGCTCAGCCGTCGGCGACGCCGTCTGACCGGCGCGGAGGTGGACGAGCTCGTCGAGCTCTACCAGCGGGCGGCGACGCACCTCTCCGTCATCCGGTCCAGCGCCCCGGACCCGCGGATCACCGGCCGCCTGAGCCAGCTCGTCGCCCGCGCCCGGAGCCAGGTCACCGGAACGCGGAAGTCGTCCTGGCAGGACATCGCCCGGTTCCTGGTCCAGGGCTTCCCGGCGGCCCTCTACCGGGCCCGCCGCTGGTGGGTGCCGACGGCCTTGATCTCGGTCGCGGTGGGCGTCGTCCTCTCCTGGTGGATAGCCACCCACCCCGAGGTCCAGGCCGCCTTCGGCACGGACGCGGACCTCCGCGAGATGACCCGCCCCGGCGGCGAGTACGAGAACTACTACTCGAGCCACCCCGCCGCCTCCTTCGCCGCCCAGGTCTGGACGAACAACGCCCGCGCCGCGGCGTTGTGCCTGATCACCGGCGTCTTCATCGGGCTGCCGGTCATCTGGATCCTCTTCCAGAACATGCTCAACCTCGGCGCCGGCTTCGGTCTGATGGCCGACGCCGGGCGCCTCGACGTCTTCCTCGGCCTGGTGCTCCCGCACGGTCTGCTCGAGCTCACCGCCGTCTTCGTGGCCGCGGGCGCCGGCATCAAGCTCGGCTGGACGGTCATCGACCCGGGCCCCCGTACCCGGAGGGCCGCCCTGGCGGAGGAAGGACGCGCCGCCCTCGGCATGGCCGTCGGCCTCGCCTTGGTGCTGTTCGTGGCCGGCGCGATCGAGGGCTTCGTGACCCCGTCCGGCCTCCCGACCTGGGCCCGCGTCGGCATCGGCGTCCTCGCCGAGCTGGCGTTCCTCGCCTATGTGTGGGTACTCGGCCGTCGCGCCGTCCGCGCGGGCGAGACGGGTGACGTGGAGGAGAGCGGACGGAGTGCCGCGGCCCCCGTCGCAGCGTGATGTGCATCGAGCGGCTACTAGCTGCTACTCTCCTCTTCGCCCCCGGAACTGCCGTTGACGCGGCACGATGGTGGAGGTAGATTTGAACAGTTGCCCGGAGAGGTGCGGAGCACCCCACGGCAGCCGGTAGGATCTACCGAGTCGCTTCCCGACTGTCGGTCGGAGAAGGACAACCCCCCGATAAATCGGAATTCGAAGCCGGCAAGACCGGCCGAAAACATCTGATAAAGTCGGAACCGCCGGAAAGGAAAAGCGCCGCGAAAGTGGTGCTGGAACTGGAAAGCACCGAGGAAATCGGAACGGAAACGGTCTGATAGAGTCGG
>NZ_JBSFVZ010000058.1:0-3234 GCF_053592575.1 Streptomyces sp. NPDC002640
AGACGTGCCTCACAACCAGCAGATATCTCACAGTCACACGGACTGATGAGCCCATGTGCCTCACACAACGAGGGCCAGATCAGGACCGCAGATAACCGTGGTCGTCATCGCGTACATCGAGGTCTGAGCCAGGAAGGGAAGTCGCGGTGCCCTCTCTCAGAGAACTCTCCGGACGCCGTGAGCTCGGAGGCCTCCGGACCGTGGTGGTGAAGTGCCCCGCAACGGCGACGGTGCTCCGTGAAGGACCGGCGCAAGATGGCGGACCGGGTGCCGCCTGGCTCGCGTTCCTGTGCCCGGAGCACTCCACACGCATGGAGAGGTGGCCCGGGACCGCAGACCATTCCGACAGAGGCACCATGCCGTGCGGCACCGTTCTGGACTACCGCCCGGCCGAAGAGCAGCTGCAGTCCCATGCCGAGCTGTGGCTGACACCACTGACGGGAGTGGATCCCGCAGCGCACGGCGGTGCCTGGCGCGATGTCCTGGACCATGCCCGCGGAGTGCTGCTCGCCCGGGCGGACGAAGGAGCCGGCGCCGGCCAGGATGGTCCGCTGCAGCACATGATGCTGCCGCTGGGCATGGCCCGGGCTGCTGCAGCCAGAGGAGACCTCGCGGCTGCTGCAGCAGCCCTCGTGTACTGCGAGATGTTCGCACTGGATCTGTAGGCCGCTGCTCGCCGCACGGATGCCTGCTGCACGAGGTGCTGCCGCTGTTCGGACTGCCGGAGAGCGATGACATTCGAAGGCCGGCCCGGGCACCGCAAGGATGCTGCTCGGGTAGCTGCCCAGGGCAGCGGGGTCGTGCAGCAAACGGCGCGTTCGTCTGCTGCACGACCTCGCTGCTGTCGGCCAGTGGGTGGCCCATCGCTCCAGTTCGGCCCTGCGCTGGGCAACCTTTGTCCACCCCGACGGGGACCTTCGGTGTCGGAGCCGATACCAGGAACGCCTTCGGCGCCGCACCCTTCACGGGTGCGGCGCCGATGTCCGTATGAGGGTGCTGACGCGTCAGCCGACGGCGTGCAGCGCGCCGCGCCTCCTGGCGGCCGAGGCCTTCTTCGCAGCGGCGGCGGCCGCGCGCTTCTTGCGCTGCTCGGCGAGCTGGTCCTGATAGGCGGCGACGGCCCGGTGGTAGTCGGCCACGTAGGTCTTGCTGTCCAGCCGGTCAGCCTTCGGCATCGCCTTGACGGCGTCCAGGGCGTCCTCGGGCGAGTTGTAGCCGGCCAGCATCGGGTTGATCTGGTAGACGCCGTTGCGGACCTTTTTGACGAGCTTGGCCAGCTCCAGTTCCCGCAGCGCTGCGTTCACGCTGGGACGGCTGAGCCCGAGCAGCTCACCGAGGGTGGCCTGGTCCATCGCGATACGGCCGCCGGCCTCGCTGCGCGCCCGGAGCTTGAGCAGCGCCCGGTAGGCGGCGGGCGGCAGGTCCAGATCGGCGAGAAGACCGTCGGCGTTGGTCGCGGACCACTTCAAGGTGCTCACTGGGCTGATCCCTCCTCCTGGCGCTGCGCACGGGCCAGTCGGCGTGCAGCGCGTTCCTCGGCCCGCTTCTTCCGCAGTTCCTCGATCGCCTCGCGCATGTGCTCCAGCGACGGGAACCGCACCAGATCCGGCAGGCTCTCGTCCCTGCGGATCCGCTCGATCGTCTTGTCCTGGTCGACCTGCACGTAGTCAGCTTCGACCAGCTCCGTGCCCGGGATGAACTCGGCTACACGGTACGAGTAGGGCGGGTTGAACTGGTAGATGCCGCGGCGCACTTTGAAGACAATGCCGTGGCCCATGATCTCCTGGAGCGCCTCGTTGATCTTCGCGCGGGGCACGTCCAGGACGGTTGCCATCTCCCCCTGAGTCAGCCGGATCTGCCCGCCGGCCCTCTGGCAGGCGATCAGCAGCAGGATCAGCCGCAGGGGCAAGGCCTCGCGGAAGTACTGCGCGATCAGGAAGAAGAACTCCAGCGAGTCCATGGAGAACGCCTTGGGACGCTCCGGGGTGTCGTAGACCTCCAGCGGCTTGCGCTCACTGCTGAGCGAGAGCTTCCGCCGAGGGTAACGGCGAGCGACCGAGTCGAGGTCCTCAACCGGCCGTACCGGTTTGGACCACGCCTGGATCTCATCACCGAGGGGCAGCTCCGTACGGCGCGGTGCACGCCTCGGTGCGGAACGGCGGCGCTGTGGCTCGGGTGTCACGAGGCTGCTCCACTTCGCTGATCTTGGACCCCAGCAGTATGTCAGCCACGCCGACAGATACGTCGGCCTCACTGACATTCCGGCGTGTTGTGTCCCCCCAGGGGGGACAGATCTCCCCCCAACGCGCGGCAGCTGTCCGCCTAACGGAACGCTGCGACAGATGTCGGCCTCGCTGACGTTCCGCACCCAAAACTGTCAGCCACACCGACATTTGGCCGTCGTTCTGACTACTCAGGAGGTACACATCCGAGGCGTTGTGTACCTCCTGAAGTGACACAACGTCGGAGTGCCGAGCTCCTGACCTGCGGGTTCTTGATTTCCCTAGTATTAGGTGGCTGAGGTCCACCGGTGCCGCAGCACCTCCCGCACCAACCGACGGACCCTGCCCTCGGGGACCCCCACCGCGCGCAGCTCACATCTCCATCGGTTCCCAAACGCCATCCTGTCCGTTTCGGAAAATCCTCCACGAACACCTCAACCCCGCATTGTCTGCAGTTTTTCGAACCCTTATTTTCTGCGCGTCATCCGTCATTTTGACCTCCCTTTCTTTGTCAAATCAGTCCGGCTATCCGAACCGTATTCCGCGACCTTTTTCAGTAGCTGAAGGAGGGGTAAAGTATCATTCCAGTCCCTATCTGGCTAGTATCTTTGAAGCACGCCCCCGGGTTCCACTCCTCTACCTCACTCGCGCCCGCCTGCCACTCGCCCGACCACCCGTCACCCCTCCCTCTGCTTGCTGCTGCTGGGACCGTCAGGCCCGTGGGTGGGTCGCGCGAAGCGCTACCCACCTTGCCCACACCGGAGTGCGGGGGTGCACCCCGGGTGGCTGGAGCGCAGCGGAGGCCACGGGTCGGCCGGAGGCCGGCCCCGGCCCGCAACGCGGGCCGAACGCCCTGCAGTTGGGTGGCGGGCGCGGAGCGCGTGTCACCTGGCGGTGAGCGAAGCGAACCGCTCCGCTCACGCGGAGCGGGAGCGGCCGGGGCGCGAAGGGCCCCCGCTCGCTTGCATCGGGCGAAGCCCGATGAGATAGGAATATCAAAACTCTGAAATAC
>NZ_JBSFVZ010000059.1:0-2289 GCF_053592575.1 Streptomyces sp. NPDC002640
TGCCGTCCGTCCGCAAGGACCGTGCGGAGGACCTGGCCGTTCTGCAGGCGCTGGGTCTCGTCGGTGACGAGGCCGGTGTGGACTGGCGTGCCGTCCACGGCCCGGACGCCCGGATCGTCGACCTTCCCACCTACCCCTTCCAGCGCGAGCGCTACTGGCTCGACACCTCCCTTCCGACCGCGCCTGTGCCGGCCCTGGTGCAGTCGGCGGACCGGGACGCCGAGGACGACGAGCGCGGATCCGTCTCCTCGTTGGCGCGGCGCGTCACCGGGGCGAGCGGCGACGAGCGGGACCGCATCCTGCTCGACGTCGTGCGTACGAACATGGCGATCGTCCTCGGGCACGTGACGCCCAGCGCGATCGACCCCGGCCGCACCTTCAAGGAACTGGGCTTCGACTCCCTGAGCGCCGTCGAGTTCGCCCAGCGGCTCACCACGGCGACGGGAGTGCGCCTGACCGCGACCCTCGTGTACGACCACCCGAGCCCGGACGCGCTCGCGCGGTACCTGGGCACGCAGCTGCTCGGGCACCGGGCGTCCGACACCGCGATCGTCGCCGGTAGGCCGGTGTCCGACGAGCCCATCGCCATCGTGGGCATGGCCTGCCGCTATCCCGGTGGCGTGGCCTCCCCGGAGGACCTGTGGCGGCTGGTCACCGAAGAGGGCGACGCGATCACCGCGCTTCCGGACAACCGCGGCTGGGACATCGACGCGCTGTACGACCCGGTCCCCGGACGTCCCGGCAGGACGTACACCCGACACGGCGGTTTCCTCCACGACGCCGACGCGTTCGACCCGGCCTTCTTCGGTATCTCGCCGCGTGAGGCCGCCGCGATGGACCCGCAGCAGCGACTGCTGCTGGAGACGTCGTGGGAGGCGCTGGAGCGGGCCGGGATCACCCCGGCGTCGCTGCGCGGCGCCTCGGCCGGTGTCTTCGTGGGCGCCATGTCGCAGGACTACGGGCCTCGGCTGCACGAGGCGGCCGAGGGGTACGAGGGGTACCTGCTGACCGGCAGCACCGTGAGCGTGGCGTCGGGCCGCATCTCCTACACGCTGGGCCTCGAAGGCCCGGCGGTGACGGTGGACACGGCGTGCTCGTCGTCGCTCGTCGCCCTGCACCTCGCGGCTCAGGCGCTGCGGCAGGGTGAGTGCGGCATCGCGCTCGCCGGCGGCGCCGCCGTCATGGCGACGCCCGGCATGTTCGTGGAGTTCAGCCGGCAGCGGGGTCTCTCGGCCGACGGACGGGCCAAGGCGTTCTCGGCCGCGGCGGACGGAACCGCCTGGGCCGAAGGCGTCGGCATGGTCGCCCTGGAGCGGTTGTCGGACGCGGAGCGCAACGGGCATCGGGTGTTGGCTGTGTTGCGGGGGAGTGCGGTCAACCAGGACGGTGCGAGCAACGGGTTGACGGCGCCGAACGGTCCGTCGCAGGAGCGGGTGATCCGGCAGGCGCTGGCGAACGCGCGGCTCGTGCCTGCGGACGTGGATGTGGTCGAGGCGCACGGGACCGGTACGCGGTTGGGTGACCCGATCGAGGCGCAGGCGCTGCTGGCGACCTACGGGCAGGACCGGCCGGAGGACCGGCCTCTGTGGCTGGGTTCGCTGAAGTCCAACATCGGTCACGCCCAGGCCGCCGCGGGTGTGGGCGGTGTGATCAAGATGGTGGGCGCGCTGCAGCGGGGTGTGCTGCCGAAGACGCTGCACGTGGACGAGCCGTCGCCGCACGTGGACTGGTCGGCGGGGGCGGTGGAACTGCTGACCGAGCAGCGGGAGTGGCCCGAGCTCGACCGTCCGCGCCGCGCCGCGGTGTCCTCGTTCGGCATCAGTGGCACCAACGCCCACGTGATCCTGGAACAGGCCCCCGAACCGGCGGTCCCGGCCTCCCCACAGGAACACTCGGCCGAACCCGAGGCCGCGACGGACGAGGGCGGCATCGCCGTGCCCTGGCTGCTTTCCGCCAAGTCGCGGACCGCACTGCGCGCCCAGGCGGAGGCACTGCTGGCTCATGTGGACGCGGAGCCGCGTCTGCGTGCCGCCGAGGTCGCGCGGGCCCTCGCCACCACCCGCACCGCATTCGACCACCGCGCGGTCGTCATCGGCGAGGACCGTGACGCCCTCCTCGGCGCGCTGCGGGCCCTCGCCCGCGGGGAATCGTCCAGTGCCCTCGTCGAGGGCACCACCGGCACCCCCGGTCGGACCGTCTTCGTGTTTCCGGGTCAGGGGTCGCAGTGGGTGGGGATGGCGGTGGAGTTGTTGGACTCCAGTGCGGTGTTCCGGGAGAGCGTGGCGGAGT
>NZ_JBSFVZ010000061.1:0-1571 GCF_053592575.1 Streptomyces sp. NPDC002640
GAACTCCACGGCCTGTCCGTGCAGCTCGCCGAGGCCCTGGCCGAGTACTGGCACGCCCGCGTCCGCTCCGAACTCGGCCACGCCGGCGAGGACCCGGGCACGGTCGACGGCCTGCTGAACACCGACTACCGAGGCTGCCGCTACTCGCTCGGCTACCCGGCCTGCCCCGACCTGGAGGACCGGGCCAAGATCGCCGAACTGCTGCGGCCCGAACGCATCGGGGTTCACCTCTCCGAGGAGTTCCAGCTCCACCCGGAGCAGTCCACCGACGCCATCGTCGTCCACCACCCGGAAGCCAGTTACTTCAACACCGGAGGCCGGCCGTGACGACCTTCTCCTTCGAGTTCTTCCCCCCGAAGACGGAGAACGGCGAACGCGCCCTCTGGGAGGCGATCCGCCAGGTGGAGGCACTCCGCCCCGACTTCGTGTCCGTCACCTACGGCGCCGGCGGCTCCTCACGCGAGCGCACCGTCGCGGTCACCCGCCGCATCGCCGCCGAGACCACGCTGCGGCCCGTCGCCCACCTCACCGCCGTCGGCCACTCCGCCGCCGAACTGCGCCGGATCATCGGCGAGTACGCGGACGCCGGGATCCGGGACGTGCTGGCCCTGCGAGGCGACCCGCCCGGCGACCCGGCCGGCCCGTGGATCCCTCACCGCGAAGGCTTCACCTACGCGCGTGAGCTCGTCGAATTCGTCCGCTCCCTCGGTGACTTCACGATCGGAGTCGCCGCGTTCCCGGAGCGGCATCCGCGCTCGCCGGACTGGGAGAGCGACATCCGCCATTTCGTCGCCAAGTGCCGGGCGGGGGCCGACTACGCCATCACCCAGATGTTCTTCGACGTCGACGACTACCTCCGGCTGCGTGACCGGGTCGCCTCGGCGGGCTGCGACACGCCGATCATCCCGGAGATCATGCCGGCCACCGACGTGCGGCAGATCCGCCGCTTCGCCGAGCTGTCCGGTGCCGCCTTCCCGGAAGACCTCGCCCACCGCCTGGAACAGGCGCGCGGCAACCCGGCCGCCGGACACCGGATCGGTGTCGACCATGCCACGGCCATGGCCGACCGGCTGCTGGCCGAAGGCGCTCCCGGGCTGCACTACATCACTCTCAACCGGTCCACCGCCGCCCTCGACATCCACCGCAACCTCCAGACATCCAGGAGCCTCAGTGCCCACTGACCGCAGCGACTTCACGGACTTCAAGGTCGCCGACCTGTCCCTGGCCGAGTTCGGCCGCAAGGAGATCACCCTGGCCGAGCACGAGATGCCCGGTCTGATGGCGATCAGTAAGGAGTACGCCGAGGCGCAGCCGTTGCGGGGTGCCCGGGTTACGGGTTCGCTGCATATGACGGTGCAGACCGCTGTGCTGATCGAGACGCTGGTCTCGCTCGGTGCGGAGGTGCGGTGGGCGTCGTGCAACATCTTCTCCACCCAGGACCACGCCGCGGCCGCGATCGCGGTCGGTCCGGACGGCACTCCGGACGACCCGCGGGGTGTCCCGGTGTTCGCGTGGAAGGGGGAGACGCTGGAGGAGTACTGGTGGTGCACGGAGCAGGCGCTGACCTGGCC
>NZ_JBSFVZ010000062.1:0-1337 GCF_053592575.1 Streptomyces sp. NPDC002640
GAGGGCTGCAACGAGATCTTGAACGTGACGCGTCCGGACATCGTCCGTTCGGTGCACGAGGCGTATCTCGAGGTGGGCGTCGACTGTGTGGAGACGAACACGTTCGGGGCGAATCACAGTGCGGCGGCGGAGTACGAGATCGCCGACCGGATCTTCGAGTTGTCGGAGGCGGGCGCGCGGATCGCGCGTGAGGCGGCCGACGACTTCACCGCGCGTACGGGTGCGCAGCGGTGGGTGCTGGGGTCGATGGGTCCGGGGACGAAGCTGCCCACGCTGGGTCACATCGGTTACGCGGTGGTGCGTGACGGTTTCCAGGCGAATGCGGAGGGGCTGCTGGGGGGTGGTTCGGATGCGTTGATCGTGGAGACGACGCAGGATCTGCTGCAGACCAAGGCGGCCGTGGTGGGTGCGCGTCGTGCCATGGAGGCGACGGGTGTGCGGGTGCCGTTGCTGGTGTCGATGGCGTTCGAGACGACCGGCACGATGTTGCTGGGGTCGGAGATCGGGGCGGCGCTGACGGCGTTGGAGCCGTTGGGTATCGACATGATCGGTCTGAACTGTTCGACCGGTCCGGCGGAGATGACCGAGCATCTGCGGTATCTGGCGCGGCATGCCCGGATTCCGCTGCTGTGCATGCCGAACGCGGGTCTGCCGGTGCTGACGAAGGACGGCGCGCACTTCCCGCTGGACGCGGAGGGTCTGGCGGACGCGCAGGAGGACTTCGTCCGCGACTACGGCCTGTCCCTGGTCGGCGGCTGTTGCGGCACGACGCCGGAGCATCTGCGGCAGCTGGTCGAGCGGGTGCGGGGCGCCCAGCCCGCAGCACGTGACCCGCGCCCCGAGCCCGGCGCCGCCTCGCTCTATCAGACGGTGCCGTTCCGGCAGGACACCTCCTACCTGGCGATCGGTGAGCGGACGAATGCGAACGGGTCGAAGAAGTTCCGTGAGGCCATGCTGGAGGGCCGCTGGGACGACTGCGTGGAGATGGCGCGGGAGCAGATCCGTGAGGGCGCGCACATGCTCGACCTGTGCGTGGACTATGTGGGCCGTGACGGTGTCGCGGACATGGCGGAGCTGGCCGGCCGGTTCGCGACCGCCTCCACGCTGCCGATCGTGCTGGACTCCACGGAAGTGGATGTCCTGCGGGCGGGGTTGGAGAAGCTGGGTGGCCGTGCCGTCATCAACTCGGTGAACTACGAGGACGGTGCGGGGCCGGAGTCGCGGTTCGCGAAGGTGACCGAGCTGGCCCGGGAGCACGGTGCGGCGCTGATCGCGCTGACGATCGACGAGGTGGGACAGGCCCGCACGGCGGAGAAGAAGGTCGAGATCGCCGAGCG
>NZ_JBSFVZ010000063.1:0-1195 GCF_053592575.1 Streptomyces sp. NPDC002640
TGAGCTGGGGGTGGCCGCAGAGACCAGCGAGAAGCGACTGTTTACTAAAAACACAGGTCCGTGCGAAGCCGTAAGGCGATGTATACGGACTGACGCCTGCCCGGTGCTGGAACGTTAAGGGGACCGGTTAGCTCCATTTCGGTGGGGCGAAGCTGAGAACTTAAGCGCCAGTAAACGGCGGTGGTAACTATAACCATCCTAAGGTAGCGAAATTCCTTGTCGGGTAAGTTCCGACCTGCACGAATGGCGTAACGACTTCTCGACTGTCTCAACCATAGGCCCGGTGAAATTGCACTACGAGTAAAGATGCTCGTTTCGCGCAGCAGGACGGAAAGACCCCGGGACCTTTACTACAGTTTGATATTGGTGTTCGGTTCGGCTTGTGTAGGATAGCTGGGAGACTGTGAAAGCGGCACGCCAGTGTCGTGGGAGTCGTCGTTGAAATACCAGTCTGGTCGTGCTGGATGTCTAACCTGGGTCCGTGATCCGGATCAGGGACAGTGTCTGATGGGTAGTTTAACTGGGGCGGTTGCCTCCTAAAGAGTAACGGAGGCGCCCAAAGGTTCCCTCAGCCTGGTTGGCAATCAGGTGTTGAGTGTAAGTGCACAAGGGAGCTTGACTGTGAGACCGACGGGTCGAGCAGGGACGAAAGTCGGGACTAGTGATCCGGCGGTGGCTTGTGGAAGCGCCGTCGCTCAACGGATAAAAGGTACCCCGGGGATAACAGGCTGATCTTCCCCAAGAGTCCATATCGACGGGATGGTTTGGCACCTCGATGTCGGCTCGTCGCATCCTGGGGCTGGAGTCGGTCCCAAGGGTTGGGCTGTTCGCCCATTAAAGCGGTACGCGAGCTGGGTTTAGAACGTCGTGAGACAGTTCGGTCCCTATCCGCTGTGCGCGTAGGAGTCTTGAGAAGGGCTGTCCCTAGTACGAGAGGACCGGGACGGACGAACCTCTGGTGTGCCAGTTGTCCTGCCAAGGGCATGGCTGGTTGGCTACGTTCGGGAGGGATAACCGCTGAAAGCATCTAAGCGGGAAGCCTGCTTCGAGATGAGGACTCCCACCCACTTGATGGGGTAAGGCTCCCAGTAGACGACTGGGTTGATAGGCCAGATCTGGAAGCCCGGTAACGGGTGGAGGTGACTGGTACTAATAGGCCGAGGGCTTGTCCTCAGTTGCTCGCGTCCACTGTGTT